>JAAVDU010000050.1 GCA_014801605.1 Bacteroides sp. | reverse complement strand
AGGCAATAAAGATATAAGGGGTTGTATAGGATGCAACTTCTGCCGTACGCACGGCAAATGCGTATTCAACGACATTGTAAACGAAGCTGCCCCGAAGCTTAAGGAGGCCGATGGTGTACTTATCGGAACCCCGGTATATTATGCGGGTGCGAACGGTCAGCTACATGCGTTCCTTGACCGACTATTCTACAGCACATCCGGAACCATCGACAAGGCCATGAAGGTGGGGGCAACCGTGGTATCGTCACGACGTGCCGGTTCAACCTCAGCTTTCGATGAAATCAACAAATATTTCACAATCAGTGCTATGCCTATCGCATCAAGCACCTATTGGAACGAAGTACACGGTTTTACGGCAGAAGATGTGGAGGCCGACCTTGAAGGGCTTCAGACCATGCGTAACCTCGGCAAGAATATGGCGTTTCTGATAAAGGCCATCGGAGCGGCCGCCAAGGAATATGGAATACCCGTTCAGGAGCGTTCAGCTTTCACAAGCTTCCACACCGAAGGATGATTTTACGTCAGTATTATTAAAATATTTAGAAATGNGCNTTATCAACAAGTTGATAAGGCTCATTTCTAAATCATAATGTAATCTTCGATTTCAAGGGGAGTGTGGATGAGGAGTTGCCCACTGATATCAGGAATTCCCCNGGCTCCACCACAAATCGTCGGGTATTCATATCGTAAAATGAGAAAGCCTCACTGTCAAGCNTTATCANAACCTCCCGTGTCTCTCCGGGCTTGAGNGTCACTTTCTCAAAGCCTTTCAACTCCTTGCAGGGACGGGCCACACTGCTCTCACAGTCGCTGACGTAGACCTGGGCTACCTCAGCAGCTTCCCGATTACCAATATTAGTGAGTTTGAATCTCACCGCGACCTCTTCAGCTCCTGTCTTCTCAATCTGCAAATCTGCAAATCGAAAATCTGAATAGGTTAATCCGAATCCAAAGGGATAAAGAGGCTCTCTTCCATTACGGTCATAACCACGGTAGCCGGTAAAGATCCCTTCTCTATATTCCACATGGCGACACTCCTTCGTATCGGAGGAGTTAACCCTCTTACGGTTGGCATAATAGTTTCCCCAGGCAGGGTTATCCTCGAATGCATGGTCATAAGTAATAGGTAGTTTACCTGAAGGGGAGATGCGCCCTGTAAGAATTTCGGCAAGTGCCGTGCCCCCCTCCTCTCCCGGAAACCAGGCCATGACGATTCCTTTGACACTATCACCCCAGCCTCGCAGATCTACCGCCCCACCACTGTTGAGCACAACAGTAAGATTGGGATTGACTTCAGCAATCTCTCTTATAAATGCCTCCTCATAATCCGGCAAACCAAAGCTTCGGTCAAATCCCTCCCCTTCAGTATCGCTATTGAATCCTGTGGAGAAGACAACATTGTCGGCCTTGGCCAATGCCTTGAACAGTTGATCCTTGTCAAGACTCTTAACAGTCAGATCGACCTTTGCTCCACCACTACTGTCAAAATAATCAAGACGAAAACGATAAGGTATTCCCTTCTTTACCGGATAACTCACCACCCTTTGACTGTAGGAATGATTGCCCCAATGACCGGCCACTACGGAATCGTTGATCAGAAGCCGATAGCCATCGTCGCCACCAACTCCGATTTTCAAAACCTCATCGCTCTCCGGAAGATAAATACCGTTCCATCTTATCGAGAAACCATCTGTCGGGAAACCGTCAAACGGACCTGCATAACCGTAATCAAAAGCAATCTTCTTGTCGGTAGTCACCACAGAGGGTTGGCCTTGAAAATCAATATTACTGAAATAACGACCCTCGAAGCCCCTTTTATCATAGATGGAATCGACATAGAAATCCGGTATCACATCACGATATATATCGTTCTCTCCAAGATGACTCACCTTTCGCGACATATCCTTCAAGGCCTTGGCAAGCGAAGTCACAGAGAAGGCATTGACAGCGCCACTTCCACCCCCTGACACTATAGTGTCGGCATTCATCCCCAGCACCACAGTGGTGCCTTTAAGTGGAAGTATGCCACCCTCATTCTTCAGGAGCACGATTCCCTCTCGGGCGGTCTGTAACGCCACCTGGCGAGATGACGCAAGTTCCTCAGCATGTTTGTTTCCCTGCCGGGCAGAGTCAAGGAGACCGAAGGCACTGAAGGTCTGAAGCATATGTACCACTTTATCATCTATTGTCTTCATGGTGACCCGACCGGAAGCCAAAGCCTCCCGCAGAAGAGAGTCTTTGAAATGCACAGCCTTCGGCATCTCCAGATCAAGCCCGGAGTTAGCGGCATTTACCGTAGAATACACTGATGTCCAGTCGCTCATCAATATCCCGTCAAATCCCCATTCATCGCGCAGTATGTCGGTGTTGAGCCATTTGTTCTCTGTGGAATGTACTCCGTTCAANAGATTATAGCTATTCATCACCGCTCCGACTCCCGCTTTTCGAACAGCTTTCCGGAATGCCGGGAAATAGATCTCCTGAAGTGTCCTTTCGTCAACATCACTGCTGACATGATGACGNCTCCATTCCTGATTATTGGCAGCGAAATGCTTGATTGTAGCGATCACNCCCTGCGACTGCACCCCTTTGATATACTCACAAGACATCTCCGATGCAAGATAAGGATCCTCCCCCATATATTCAAAATTTCGCCCGCATAAAGGTGACCGGTATATGTTGACTCCGGGGCCGAGCAGAATCCCGACCCCACGTATCCTGGCATCGGAGCCAAGACTTTGGCCATATCGGTTGATCAGTTCGCGGTTCCAAGTGGCAGCCGCAAGTATCCCGCAGGGATAGAGAGTGCTGTGATCGCAATGATTTCTGATTCCTTGCGGGCCGTCGGCCAACCATATTCCGGGAATGCCCAGACGCTCTATAGGGCGCAGAGAGAATGATGTCTCTCCGGAGATGTAAGACAGTTTCTCCTCAAGTGTCATTCGGCTGACAAGTTCACGCGCCCGTTCCTTATCTGCATCGCTTATTGGCCCGCATAGCACCGGCAATCCGACACATGCACAAAAAATCACACTGAATAACAATTTTCTGAACATCGCAATAAGGTATTGGATTATTCCGTAAGATTCAGCTTTACCGACTTACCGTTAACAATCACGTTATATTCGCCGGGCTCAAGAAATCGCTTGCCGTCAGAATCTACATAACCGAGATCCTGCATCGGATTGATGGTGAATGTGAAGGTTTCTGTTGCACCGGGTGCTATTCGTCTCTTCTCAAAACGTTTCAATTCCCTCTCCGGACGGGTGATAGAGCAATAAGGATCGGATATAAACCACATAACGGTTTCGTCGCCCGCTACCGATCCTATATTCTCAACATCGACAGTAACCTTGACTTTGTCACCCCGCTTGAACTCTGTAGCAGAGGCCACAGGTTCTCCGTATCTGTACTCTGTATAGCTCAGGCCATGCCCAAAGGGATAAAGAGGTTCGCTTGGTATATCCTGATAGAAACCTTGATGATGACGTCCGCTTTTACGTCGGTTATAGTATATGGGAATCTGTCCGGTGGAATAAGGGAAAGTGATTGCCAACTTTCCTGAAGGGTTGACACGTCCTGAAAGAATTCCGGCCAATGCCTCGCCTCCTCTTACACCGGGTTGCCAAGCCTCAACTACCGCATTGCACATAGGTTCAATACGGCTGAGCTCGAGTGGGCGCCCATTGGAAAGCACCAACACCATAGGTTTACCTATCCCGGCAATCTCTTCCGCCAACTGCTCCTGAATGGCAGGTAGCGCTATGGATGAGCGAGAGGCATTCTCACCACTCCATCTCATATTCTCACCAAGAAACAGAATTACAACGTCGGCCCACTCAGCCACTTCAGAGGCCTCCTTTAATCCGGAACGGTCGGAGCCATCACGCTTACATCCTTCAGAGTAACGGATTTCCGCATCTCCACCGAATTCTTTCTTAATTCCTTCAAGATAGGTGGTGACAGTAGACGGATCGCCATGACCACACCAGGAGCCAAGAAGGTCCCATTGATTGTGGGCCAATGGCCCTATCACCGCTATTCTCTTCTTATCTCTCAGCGGCAACAACTGAGTGGAATCGTTTTTCAGAAGCACCATCGTCTCTGCGGCAAGGGCTTCGGCTGTGGCAAGCGAAGAGGGACGCAGGAATCGGTCGGCTATCTCCGGAGTATAAGGATTGTCAAACAGTCCGAGCCTGAACTTTACCCTCAGCACTCTCCTCACCGCCTCATCCACCACATCCTGCGAAATCTTACCCTCCTCTACAAGTGAAGCGAGATGACGATCGTAGGCATGGCTCATCATATCCATCTCAAGGCCCGCTTTGAGAGCTCTTTCGGCNGCCTCTTTCTTATCGGAGGCCAGTCCCTGGTTTTTCAATTGTTCTATCGCTCCCCAGTCGCTTACTATNAAGCCATCATGCCTCCAGCGGTTTTTCAGGATCTCCGTCATAGTGTAATGATTGGCAGATCCGGGCACTCCGCTTATATCATTGAACGAACTCATCAATGTGGCAGCCCCGGCTTTCACACCCGCTTCATATGGAGGAAGATAAGTGTCCCATAGAGTCTGGGGTGAAACTTCTGTATACACATAGTCACGTCCGGCTTCCGAAGCTCCGTATCCGACGTAATGCTTAAGGCAAGCCGCTACAGATGTGGAATCAGCCATATCCTTNCCCTGATATCCTTTCACAGAGGCTTTACAGAACACCGCATTAGTGTAGGGATCCTCTCCATAGCCCTCTGCTACGCGGCCCCAACGTGGATCNCGNGCNACATCNATCATAGGNGAGAATGTCCAGTCNACNCCNGACATCCTTGCCTCCTGNGCAGCNACNCCNCANGCTTTGCTGACAAGTTGCGGATTCCAGGAGCAAGCCTGNGCCAGAGAGATAGGATAGACAGTGCGGAAACCATGAATGACATCATATCCGAAAATGACAGGAATACCGAGACGCGACTCCTCCATAGCCCGACGTTGCATGGCATTGCGCAATTCAGGATCTATATCGAAGTATATAAGGGATCCGATCTCAGCAGGAACATCTTTCACCTCCTCACCGACATTNTTGGCATTATTGTTGCGTCCGAGTGTATACTGATTGAGCTGCATGACTTTCTCATCAAGATTCATTCTTCCGAGTAAATCCTCCACGCGAATCTCCACGGGCACACGGCTGTCCTTATACAGAGGTGTGGCCGGAGTAATTGAGGAGAGATTGGTCACCTCATCAGGCTTTATCACTGCCGAATGGGCNGCCTGACGAGCAACCCTTGCAAGATCGGGATTCATATCCTTCGGAAGATAACCGTTTATTGTGACATCCTTTCCGAAAAGCTTCTCATACCATGCACAAGCGGCTGTAAANCGGCCGACACCCTCGTCAAGATGATAGCCATCGCGATTCATATTATCTCCAATAAAGGATGTGCGGGCATTCTGTATCGCTGTCCCGGAAGGAATGACTGTCTTTATCTTTCCGATCTTGGCAGCCTTTTTATTGGCATTGACAATAGCNTTATACATGGTGAGCTGNTCATTGCCGTAGTTTCTGAAGCCACTGTGGGGAGCTCCCTGTTGATAGGCCCAGGTCTGATGCAGCACAATATTCGGCTTACCCTTGGCATTAGCTTTCACATAATCCAGAAGTGAAGGGAGTGAGGCGGAGTAGGTATCCGTCATTCCTGATAACGGNCTGGACTGTTGCACTGAGATGTAATCCCAAAGATCGTCCTGCAACGCATCCTTGACAGATACATTCTTTCTCTCGATTCTCTTCCCGTCAGCACCTATTTTGCGATACACATAGTCATGTTTGTCGTCGCGCACATTGTTGAGATGGCGTTCAAGAGAGCATCCTCCGATGAATAGATTCCCTATTATGGCTGTATCGCCATCGGCGGCTGCGAGTTCATGCAGGTTTTGCTCTATGGCATCGCGCGAAAAACTATTTCCTATGGCAAGGATCCTCACTGTCCGGGCTGTGGCAGTCAAGGCCGAGACAGCTGTTATGATCCATATTATCAATTTTAGTTTCATAGTGGTAGGTTTTTATTTTTCTGAACGTTTTTTCTGATAGAAATCGTGCATTATATACCATGCCTTCTTTCTCTCCCCGCGATCGGACACGAGCCCCTTGCGGTTCCAACCCTCCTGATTGGAAGGATGGAAGCGGAACGGGGAACGGAAGTCGAAAAGTATCCAGGGGGATACGCCGGCAAGATTGGGAATATTCTCCATCATTCGAAGATTGTCTTCGTACAGTCTTGCCTGATAATCCTCACTCCACGAACTTACCACATCTCGGCTACCCGACTGTCCGTATAAAGCCTCTCCGCCGAACTCAGAGATGATCAACGGTTTGTTCGGCACCACATCCCACACAGCTTTATCAGGAGAAACGGGCCAGGGATGATACCACCCCATATATTTGTTCACTCCGACTACATCAAGATTGTCGGTGAAAGGATCATCCATAGTGAATACCCCGCGGTTTCTGTCAAACTCCACAAGATCAAAGGCAGCTGCATAGAGACGTGTCGAGTCGAGTCCCTTACCCGTCTCAAGCAGAGAGAGTAGGAAATCATTCCGCTCCGGAGAGGGTTTTGTCTCATTGGCTATTCCCCAGAATCCAACCGCACATCTGTTCTTGTCGCGACTTATCATCTCGGTCAGCATTGTCTTGGCCTTCTCTCGGGTGTGTTCATCTGTAAAATCTATACCTTGCCAGATCGGAATCTCCTGCCAGAGAAGAATACCCATTTTTTCAGCCATACGCACGGTGTATTCGTTCTGTGGATAATGGGCCAGACGAATCATGTTTACTCCGAGATCGCTCGCTTCTCCAAGAAGCATTGTTGCGTCAGCCTTTGAGAACGCCCGCCCCATACGCTGTGGAATCTCTTCATGAAAAGATATGCAGCGCATGAACTGAGGCTTTCCGTTAATCAGGATACGTGTGCCGTCGACATCAATGTTCCTGAAACCGATCTCCTCCTCCACACGGTCGGCTCCACCACTGACAATCACATCGTAGACCACAGGAGCATCGGGAGCCCATCGGCGGAGGTTATTCACTTTTAAGGATCCAGACACACGTCCTTCGCCATCGGTGACAGCTTCAAACCGTTTGTTCAGTTCCGGAATCTCCACCGCCATCTTTATCCCTGCTTCCGGACGTGACATTTTCATATCTATGTCAATTATGTCCGGAGTCCCCTTACGCAGACGTATGAAATAGTCATCAACATAATTGTCGGGAACGCTTACAAGCATTACGTCACGAGTGATTCCCCCATAATTCCACCAATCGAACGCAAGAGCCGGAATAGCGTCTGCTGTCCGCCGGTTGTTGACCTCCACTGTAAGGAAATTGTCGCCTGATTTCAGGTAGTCGGTGACATCGAATCCAAAAGGGGTGAATCCCCCTTCATGAGAACCGATCAGCTTTCCGTTAAGATAGACGTTGCAACGATAGCTTACAGCACCGAAATACAATATCTCCCTTTTCTCACTCTTAGGCTCGGCATCGAAATGACGGCCATACCATATGGTGCCTTCATAATATTTCAGTTCGTGCGACTGTGAGTTCCAATCGCCGGGCACTTCAAGACGGAGACCACCGTCGAAGGAGTATTCGTAGAAATCGGAAGCCCCTTCAGGCCTTCTGTTCTCAAATACTTTCATTCTTTCCCCCTGGTCATAAAGATCTACAATAGCGTCCCATCTACCGTTGAGAAAACGGTAGTCGCGACCGTAGACATTGATCGGCAATGCAGCGAAAACATTAATCAGGCTTACCGTAATGAGAAATATAAACAGTGAAATCCGTTTCATTTGTAAGGTTGTTTTTTATTTACTGGTTTTTGGAACATCCTTTGAGGAAATCGATCACCCATCTCCACGCATCATAACCCTGTTCGGGATAGGCATAGTGGGCTGTGGTCTCAGCAATTTTAAGTTCCTTAGGAGCATCTATAACGTTATAGACCGACATCGTGGTGGTGGGTGGGCATACCATATCGTTATATCCGAAAGTATAGAAACCCGGCACCTTCACCTCACGTGCAAAGCTCGACACATCGTAATATGCCAGAGTATTCACAATATCTTCCGTATGGTATTTCTTATCTTTCAATGTATGAGGCCATCCTCCCGCTCTTCCAGCAGTGTAACCCGCCATATCGCTCATGGCAGGATAATATGACACAAGTCCCTTCACGCGCGGATCAAGTCCGGCCACAATAATAGACAGACCTCCCCCCTGGCTACCTCCGAATGTAGCGAGACATCCGTTAAACTCCGGCAACTGCTCAATGAAATCTATACCACGGACACATCCGGTGAGGATACGCTTGTAATAATACCTGTCGCGATCATCCATATTGAAGGAATGGTAGCCCTTCAACGGCCCGTTATAGAGCGACACATAAGTTTCGGCAGGAAGAGTTACAGGAAGTCCGTGGACACCTATTTCCAGAATCATAACCCCCTTCTCGGAATGGCTTATGTCGCCGCTGTAGCCACGCACACCCGCTCCCGGCAACTTCAGTATGGCCGGATATTTACCCGGCGCCGCTGGAACGGTAAGGATTCCATACATGCGGGAGCCCCAGCCGTTGTTGATCCACGACACATGATAGACATTCACTTTTGAAGTGCAACGCTCCGGCATAAGGGTCATTGTAGGCTCCAGATCCCATTTGCGGGCATCCGCCACAGCCTTTTCCCAGAATTCCTTGAAATCGGCAGGTTGCTGAGTGACCGGGCTAAGCTTTTCCGGAGAGTACCCTACTGTGCCGACACCCTCGTAGTCACGTCCATCCTGTTTCAGGTATACCCTGCAACGAAGGAAACCCGGGGTTTTCATCGTACCGCCATCTATGACTGCGTGACCATCCTTAAGTCTGACCTTACCGGTTTTGTGTGGAGTCATCATATCCTCAGATATGTCGTAGGTAAGTTCCATATCTCCCGTCGGGACATCACACCTGAAAAGATTCACACTGAATCTCACCTTCTGGCCGGGTTGATAAGTCCACTCTCCGTTTTCAGGATAGACAGTCAGTTTATAAAGGCGCTCAGAGGGCTGTGCNGTNGCCCCTAATAGCGAGAANAATGCAATAAGGAAAATATAAAGTCGTTTGATAGCCATATGAATCTATTATACTATTGAGTATTATGAAATTGATGTACAAAAATTGGGTTATGATTTCCGGTGCTTCCTCTTACNGGATAGTCCGGAAGATCATCTTTTCACATTATAANGATACATGACGAAATCNTTAGGTCGGTCGATAGTAACCTTCACCCGACCATCCTCCGATACTCTCAGGCTCCGGTCGCACCCCTCACCCATTAAAGGAGTAAGCACTAATTCCTCTCCACCCGTAAGCCAGGTGTCGACAAAAGCGGTGCTCTCAGGGTTATTCTCCCTGTATATCAGCAGATACCCNTCTGTATCCGAAATAATCGACTGGAATCCTGTCCATGAGCGTCCTGAGGGTTCATCCCCTANAGGGAGAATCACACCTTTATGNAAGTCGTGTTGNAACTTNCGGTAAGTCTCTATCAATGGTTTGATCTCAAAAGCCTCCTCAGGAAGATTGGAGGCCTCCATCCACGCCAAAGGTTGTCCGGCCATTGTTATCGCGAAGAGATAAGAGAAGTCATATTCCCCCGGAGCGAAAGGATCACTTTCATACTTCGCAGGATTTCTCCATTTATTCAGGAATTCAATCTGAAGACGTTCTGCCGGAACATAGCGTGAAAGCTGCCANAGATTTCTTAAGGTCTGATAAGGATAGTAGTTACCCCAGTCAGTGTAGCGGTTTTCAAGAAACACATTCCCATATTCGTTGAAAAAATGATATCCTCCCCGACGGCTTGCCGTGGCATCAAGATTAAACATCACCTCATTGGCAGTAGCATCAAGCACCCGGTCGAAGAGCTTCCGCAGATTCTCCTCCCCAAGCTTCGAGTTGATGGTCAATCCGTCTATCTTAAACATACGTATGCCATAATCCTGCCAGAGACCAATAATTGTAGCNGCATCTTTCTCCCAATCGGCAAAATCATTCTGTACACTCGGATTGAACCATAGTCCGATCTCTATTCCCAGCTCTNTGCCACGATTCACAATCGGTGTCAGCCCGCGTGGATACTTTATNGGATCAGGNGTCCAGTATGAAGCATTGGCATATATATCCTTAAACGACCCTCCTGCCGTAGCAGAGTTAGGGCTTTTNCCCGCCTGCCAGCCGTCATCTATCTGAAACAAGGAGATTCCGAGCCGGGCGGCTTTATCAAGTTCCGCCATACAGAAAGCCTCATTTACCTTCGCATCCTGCGAGCGGTCGCCCCATGTGTTCATCATCACCATCTCGTCGCGTCCGGCATCGAGCACCCGACACTGTTTCTGGTATTCACGCAGAGACTGCAGTGCCGAGCGCTCTCCTCCGCCAAAAGTGCAGAGCACCGAGCCGTAGGTCTGTGTCCATTTATCAGGAGTGACATCCTTTTCCGTCACCCCTAATCCCGTCATCATGAATCCACCGAAATCGCTGATGAAATCACCTTTGCCATAAGCCAGCTGCACACCTGAACAGGGAGCTTCTTTAAGAAATANGAAACCACCCTCACCCGTCACACCATCCGTGACTATGAGTATATTGCCTCTATGATCGGTCTTACGGTAAGATATGAAATCGCGGGTGTCGACAAGGTTGTTGTTCCAATCGGTGATGTCACGAAACTCCACTGCCCTACCATGCCAGTGGTTGCCCGAGAGCATCATACGGTCAAGTGTAGCTGTCACCGGTTTCACTTTCATATCTTCTGTGTGCTCGATATTACTGCGGTCGGCAGCATTAAGCTCCTTCTCAGCCATACCACTCAACGCACCACGCAGTCTGGTGTCAACTCCGATTGCAGCCACATCGTCATAAATCCGNTAGGTGCGCTCCACCTCAAGATCGCCAAGNCGGTAGGTAACAGTGGTCAGAAGACGGTCCGGGCGTATNCCATCTCCGGCAATNCTTTCCACAGCTATCTTGCCATCCTTTGGAGTGGCTCGATTGACTGNAAAATCAGGAGTCTTTGCCGAAGTCTCAAGAGTCTTCCCTGAGAGCTTGTCGGTCACTCTGCAAGTGATAAGATGGCCGTCGTTCCACAGCCATACCCTCTCAATNCGGTTGTTACCCATTTTGAGCGTATCGCCTGAAAGCACCGAATAGCAGTCGGACGCTCCCGCAGACAGAGCGGCCCAGAGGAGGGGGAAGGAAAGCAACGATATTCTTCTCTTAATCATTTCTACGTTTCTTTGATAGCGACCGGAGCCGGGATTCCGCCGGTCAGGATTAGTCTTTCAACATTCTCGGAACCTCAAGAAGCTCATTTGGGAGATTGAACTTCTGATTATCGGGAAGATCCTCAGCCGGCTTGCCGGCTCCGCTCTTCATCATAGCTGTCAGCTCACCGAGATGTTCCCGGTATACTCCGCGGGGTGTTGTAGAATGGCGATGGCAAAGAGATGCCGCCATGCCGACCACCTCACCCATCATGCCTGTAGTGCGCATCACCCTGACTGTGCCAAGCGCCACATGAGAGACACTTATGTTGCGGCCGGCCATGAANAGATTATCGATGTTGCGGGAATAAAGACACCTGTAGGGCACCGCATAGGGATGGATAAACACATGGTTGGTAGCCGCCTTGAANTCACCTCCGGGAAATTTCTCACTGTTCTTGGGGTCAGGGAAATGGAGATCAAGGCTCCAGGTTGTTGTGAATGAAGCATCTTCATGAAAGACGTTTTTATCGATGTCGTCTTGCTTCAACACATAGTCGCCGAGAAGCCGACGTGATTCACGTTTACCCGAGATGTAACCCACCCAGTCAAGGCTGCGGTTACGATAGGCGGTATTATCTGACATGTGATTTTTGAGATGGCTCCAATTGGAATAGATGACAAGCAGACCATAGTCGCGGATTGTCTCCGCCTCGGTGATCTGATTGCGGTTCATTCCCGTCTCCCATTTCCATTCACCCATTGTGACACGTTCACAATTGTTGTCGTTGAAATCTACNCCATAACAGAATTCAGGGAAACTGCTGGCCTTATCCTCATTCTTGGAGTACCATTGTATGGAGACGCCCATCGTGAGCGAATCGCCTTGCTCCGGAGCCAAGGGTTCATTATATGTCTCGCGNCCCTCTCGGCCCATAGCGAAATCAGCTCCGGCAAGATATCCGATTGTTCCGTCGCCAGTGCAGTCGCAAAACAAAGGGGCGATAAGTCTTACCTCNTCATTCTGTTCCGTGTGACGTATTGTCACTGAAGATATGTGGCTTCCGTCGCTCTTAACCTCCACCGCACGATAACAGGGATAGAGCGTGACCCCCTCCTCCGCAGCGATAAAGGAGTCTTTCTTCTCATCCTCGTAGAAATCGCCCGGCTTTGCATTGCCGGAGCGGGAGTGGCCGAATTCACGTATCATACGGCCTAAGCCCTNGTTAGGGCCAAGTTCAGCATATCCACCAAGATGTACCCTCACCTCCGAGCTGTTATTGCCTCCGAGCACCGGACGGTCGTTGACCAATGCCACCTGCAACCCATTACGTGCAGCTGCGACTGCGGCACACATGCCGGCGATTCCTCCTCCTACCACTACAAGATCATATTCCTTGATTTCAGCGGGTGTGCGGTCAAGCCCGAGAGCCACNCGCCGCATGGCCTCAAGTTCATCTCCGGATGCAGGGAGGGTCACATCAGTTGCAGTCGTAAGATAAATGGCATCGCAGCGTCCGTTGAAACCGGTGAGATCATGGAGAGCGAGATTACACTTCCCGGCCTTGAGCTTCACCTTCCCGGCATTCTGCCAGCACCAGCTGTCGCCCGAAGCACCAAGAACCGCCGGCAACTGTTTTCCACCTAACTTGATCCGGAATTTNCCCGGCCCCTCCCCTGTGTGCCAGGGAGAAGTCCAGTTGTATGTACGCACATACACGTTATACTGCCCTGTTTCAGGCACATCCACAGAAGTGACTGCATCTGCCACAGGCACCCCCATACCATGTGCCATCAGATAGGAGGAGCCCATCTGGTCCATAAATTGCTGGTCGACCACCCATCCCCCTTTGTTGGCAAAGGATTCAGTCTCAATCCATAAATCAGCTGCAGAGGCATGTGGAGCGGTGGTGGCAGCCAACACCACTCCACATGCAAGAAATCTATATATTCTCCTCATCATCACTTCACATTGACTGCGGTAAGTTGCAACCAGCCCTCCGGAGTAATACCCTCCTTAGCGGATATCTGAAGGCCAATCTCATTATCTTTGGTGGTATCGACAAGGCCTACAGCCCAATAATACTCCCCGTCGGCAACTCCTCCAAGGCTAAATCGTGACTCATATGTTGTAGGTTTACCTTTGATCCAGTCGTTCAGACATGGTTTATCATCCACATACACTTCCACAGGATGCAGGGTAGTCTTATCAAGAAGAGCGAAAGCCACCTTATACTTCTGATTCCATTGGGGGATATTTGTAGGACAATATCCCCAGCCGAGATTACTCCAGCGGTGTGTGACTGTGACAGTTGCAGAACCGGACACATTTACCGGAACAGACACCTTGTCGGGATATAGCCGATAGCCACCCTCGGAGATAAACTCCGACACAAGATCATAAGCCTCGTTAAACCATGACCAGGTCTCCCCCATCGCCATATTGGAACTATAGCGGAAATCCATCATATTCACATGGGCTCCCTTAGCTTCATAGTATTCACCCTGACGCACTTCAGCATACGAGCTGTAGCCGTCGCCATTGATAGAACTGCCGTGTGACGACTTCACCCAGCCCCCTTCCATGATTATGGGGCGTTGGAAAAGATGAGCTGAGGCGAAGTTGCGCTCCCAATCCTTATAATAGGACTTCATTCCGAAGGCATCGTTACGGAGAGAGAAACCTTTCTCCACAGCCATCTCTATGAGTCGCTCTGTCAGGGCACTCACATTTTCAGTATATGAAGCGGTGGCGAGAAGCGCGCGGTGATAGTTGATGAAACAGGGCACTCTCTTGAATTCCTTCATATATAGATCAGTGATCCATTCGGTGACACTTTCGCGAGGATCGTTGTTGCCTGTAGAATATATCACGGAATGTGATTCTCCCCATTTCCCGAGGCCTGTGCCACTCATAAACATCGTGACGTCGGGATCATCGTATTTGGCTGCGAAATCGTGGATGAATCTGGAGAATTTCTCCTGAAACACCGGATCATCGGGATATGGCGACCACACCTGTACCGAGCCTGTGGTTGTGACATAATACTTTGCTCCAGCCTCCTTCACATATTCCGGTGAGAAATTGTCGTGCTTGTCCTGACTGTCGCAGATGAAACTGAAGGCGAGCTTCATATCACGTTCTCTCGCACCCTCCACCAACATTCTGAAACGCCGGGCATAGACAGTGTTGCAATCATCGTCCCACACATACTTCCCCTCTTCGGGATTGAAATAGCTCCATGCAGCACGGATGAAAAGCACATTGGAGTAATCCGACACTTTTACACGTCCTGCCGAAGACTCCATATTGTCGTAGTCTTCCCAAAAAGAATCGCTCAGGCCGTCGCCAAGTCCGGCATAGAGCACCCATCCCGTAAAGGGATTACGGAGCAACTTATAACGCTCAGGTTTAACGGAAACCACCTCATTGCCGGGAATATTCCATCCTGCACCTTGGCCGGAGGTGGCATCGTCGTCGGAACAAGCCACAGAGGTCAAAGCCAATGCCGCTCCGCTGATGAGCACTGAGAGCTTTCTTGTTATATCGCTTTTGCTAAACATAATTTTTCGGAATTAATTTGAATTGATACTATCCTCATTATTTGCAATCAAACAATACGGTCAGATTCTCGATATCAACAACCACATAGTTGCAGTTCTCGGGAACGCAGAAATAAGCGTAGCGATTGTCAGACTGTCCGGCCACCAGAGTATGTTCCTCTCCGTTCTGCACAGGCGTATAGGCGCGTGTCACATTACGCTTGGCAGGCGCAGTGGAGCCGAATGCATATACGTTGTTCTCAATATTCGATACAAGGAAGTTAAGGGCTCCGGTAGCTGTAGCTTTCGACCAGTCGTCGGTCGATGTGCCGCGAGGAAGCGCAGAACCGTAGTAAACGAATACGTTGGGATTGGCGAGCGACTGTTTCAGGGTATATTTCTCCTGGAAACCGGCTTTAAGTCCTGCGTCGTGGGCTGAATCGTTGTATCCACCCCACATCCAGAGTTCCGTAACCTCCTGTGAATAGGGATTTATGCCGTCGACAGTATTATTGTAGGATACCACAGTATTCTTCAGGTCGGTCTCAGGTGAGTAGATGGTNATCACACGGTTCTCAAGATCCACGACAATTCGATATATGCCTTCGGCCGGTATCTCCCAGTAAGAAGCTCCTGTTCCGCTTTCGGTAGATGTCTGCGTAAACTCCATGGCCTCGGCGGCATGGATATCATGGTCGCCGGTGTTTTTGGGGACAAGTGAGAATGCCCTTACCTCATTGAATTCAATGGGGAGATAAAGATGTCCGGCTTTGAGTTCTCCACGCCATGCATAGAGCATATCGTTCTCAAGCGTACGGGTAATCTCAATATCCTCTCCCCCTGTTGCAGATCCGGCCATGAATAAAGCATCGAGCTCGATCACACTTCCTGCGGCCACAATCTTGACAGTGCGGGTGTTNAGATTGATGGTGACACGATAGTCGTTGGCTTCCGGAATNATCCAGCTGTTGGCTTCCGAAGCATCAACCATCACCGCCTCCATCTCATCAGAATCTATAGGAGTGTCGGNACCCACCGGGGAGAGAGCGTTGTTCTCATCGGAATAGCTTACAGGGAAGTTGATCAGACCTTCAGAAAGGTGTCCGTTCCATGTATAGATCATGGAGGTGGCATTCGTAGGCTGGAGCTCAATCTTCTCTCCCCCTATGGCAGTCCCGGCAATGAAGAGATGGTCAGCCTTATACTGTTTTGCCCCATAGGTCTTGATCATTACTTTGGCAGTNGCGATATCAGGCACCACCATACGCGGACCCTCGAATGTGGCAGTCACCGATAGATTGAGTGTGCAGAGNGTGCTGGTAAGCTGGCCGAAACTTTCGGTAAGCATCTCCTGCAACTCCCGGTTGGTGTATTGGCGACGGAAGATTCCGTCATCTTCATATTCCTTGATCGCTGCAGTGCTTCCCTCGGCACTCACNTCATATTGATAGGTGGTGATGTACTCGTGTCCGTAATCGTGGGCTGCATTCCATTCGAGAGTCAGCGCCACCTCATCGGGCGCGCTTTCATCAAGAATGATATGATCGCTTGAAGGNGACAGCTGAATCACTGACAGATTTCGCGAATATGTGTTGTCGATATCGTTGTCGTCGCATCCGGCAACACATGATGACACAATCAGCACTGCCATTGCACGGATACAGTTTCCTATGATATTATGGTTAAAACGGATTTTCATTTTTACGAGAATTTAGTTGACTTGTTAATATCCCGGATTATTGCCGAGGTTCGGGCACAGCTGAAGATCATGGGTAGGAATAGGCCATAGATACTGACGCTCGGGGAAGACTCTTTTTGCTCCAAGCGCTATGAGACCGGCATTGTAGAGCGATGAGAAATCAGCTAACCCGTCCTCATCGATCTGAGGAGTGATACTCCAGAACCAAAGACCGGTGTTCACNACTTTTGAGAGCAGATCATCAGGCTGGAGATTGATGTAGTTATAGCCGTTGAGAGCCTTGGAGGCGAGCTTCCAGCGTATGAGGTCCTGATANCGTAACCCCTCATTAGCAAGCTCCATGCGGCGTTCGATACGTATCGCCTTACGCATCTGCTCCTGCGAACCGATTGAAACTGCNGGATAAAGGGCTGTGCTGGATGCGGGTACTCCATATGCGCGAGCNCGGACTGTATTTATAGCATTCACCACACTGTCGTCGATTCTACCAAGCTCGATCATTGCCTCTGCATACATCAGGAGCACATCGGCATACCGCATCATGATATAATCACGTTCCACTTTCTTACCATTCTCTGTCCAGGAGATATCAATACCCTTTTTCCACACAAGACCGTTGTAGGAGGCGTAGGTATTTACCTTACGAGTGTCCTGATTTGACTGCATGACACCGGTAGTAGTGTTCATCACCTGAGTAACAGCAGGATTCGGGTCGTAGATAAAGCCACAGTGCTCCGTGCCGAACTCCACGATTGTCATTGTGCATCGCGGGTCACGGTTGGCGAAGGGATTCAAGGGATCGAAAAGTTCCGACTCATCGATAGGGAGACCGTCAGTGCAGAGATAGCTTGCAAACAGATCCCATGAAGGGTTGTCCGATCCATAGCCACCTGCATTTCGGGGCAATCCGTTGTTGACATACCAGGCATCGAGAATCACATCATCGGCAATGGAACGGGGAATTGCAAAAATCTTCTCCGGAATCTGCTTGGTGCTCTGAAGGAAGATGTCGCCATAATTGGGTTCAAGGGAATAGATGCCAAGATCCATGCAATCCTTGGCAGCCTGAGCGGCAAGTTCGTAGTCGCCGAAATATAGAGCGTATCTGGCTTTCATGGCCATTGCGGCTCCCTTAGTGACATGCTCGTTGCCGGAATTATAGCTTACAGGGAGATACTCTATAGCCTTGTCGAAATCCTTATACATCTCCTCTATCACTTCCGCCTTGGGCCTGCGTCCCATTGCCTCAGCTTCGGTGATTGTGGCAGTTCCGGTCATATAGGGCACATCACCGAAGAAGAATACAAGGTCGCCATATTTACAAGCACGGCTGAAATAGGCCTCACCGGCATAGCGATTGAGGGTGGTAGGCTCCACATTTCCNGCAGCCTTGTGATAGTTGTTGAGNAGNGAGTTGGCACGTGCTATCAGTTTATAGCTCTGTTGCCAAAGTGAATANACCTCCCATTGCTGGCCNTTGACTGTGCCATCGAGTACTGTGCCGTTACTCCCCGGATTACGGTTCTGCTGNCGGTAGGTGAAATTGTCGGTCCACTGCTCGGAACCCTCGAGTGGGGTGTTCCAGTAACCAAGTATATAGAATTCGTTGGTAGCCATCTCGAGTTCTGTCGCCGTTGTGTACCACGACAGGCTGTTACCTTGGGTAAGGGGCTCCATATCCATGCTTTCACACGAAGTGAGCGCCATGGCAATACCTGCGAGAATATATGCTGATTTCTTTAGAATTTTCATCTTAAGTTTAGAATTTCAAGTTAATACCTATGATCAGGGAAGTTGTGATAGGATAAGCGCTGACGCCCATCTCCGGGTCCCATCCTTTGGGATAGTTGTCGATTGTGAAGAGATCCGATGCACTGAAATAGATGCGTGCNTTCTCGATGCTCGCCTTGCGAGTCCATTCTCCNGGAAGAGTATATCCCAAGGTCACGTTTTTCATACGGAAATAACGCCCGTTGAACATCCAGAAGTCCGACACCGCATAGTTGTTGCTTTTTGTGGTATTGGTGAGTCGAGGATATTTTGCGTTCATATTCTCCGCATCTGTATTAAATACACTCCAGTAATTTCCATCAATAATAGCGGGGATATTTCCGAAGTTGTCGCGCAGGGGTTCCACCATAGCACGGTCAAAGTAGGAATTCTGCTTCCCTATTCCCTGAAAGGCCATTGAAAGGTCGATACCCTTCCATGCGGCGTTGATTGTGCCGCCATACTGGAATCGGGGAAGTGAGTTTCCGAGAGGCACACGGTCATATTCCGATGATATGACGCCGTCGGGCACACCATCCGGACCTGAGATGTCACGGTATTTGAGGTCGCCCACAGTCACTATAGAGCTTGTTCGCGCCGAGTTGTTCACTTCCTCCTGTGTCTGATATATACCGTCGCAGATATATCCATACCATGCGTTGAAGAGCTCGCCCGCACGTTTGAGTTTCCCGCTGCTGATAATGTCGGAATTGTTGAGATAATCTATCTTCGANATGAAATCGGAGAGGTTGACGGAGACTCCNTAGGAGAATTCCCCGATACGGTCGTTCCAGCTTAGCTCAAGNTCGTAGCCGTGAGTCGACATCTTGCCGGCATTTGTATTGGGATCTGCATATCCCATGGTATAGGGAATCTGAATGGCCAGGAGCATGTCGGTGGTTTTCTTCCAATAATAGTCGGCCGTGAAGCGCAGACGGTTATTGAAGAAGTTGGCATCCAGACCGATATCTGTTGAGGTTGTTGTCTCCCAAGTGATATCCTCCACTGCAAGTGTACGTATTGAGGCAGTCTTGTCGGAAACCACCTCCCCTTTGTTGTAGAAATGAGCGTCTCCGAAGGTGATGAGCGACATATAGGGGAAATAACTGCCTATACGCTCGTTGCCAAGTTTTCCCCAGGAAGCACGGAGCTTGAGGAAGGAGAGATATTCATTGGATAGATCATCAAGAAATTTCTCTTTGGTGATTACCCATCCTGCAGAGAACGAGGGGAAAGTTCCCCAGCGGTATTTCTTGGCGAAACGGGATGATCCGTCGCGGCGCACATTGGCCTGGAGCAGGTAACGGTCGTCGTAGGAATAAAGGATACGACCGAAGAATGAGTTGGATGTGTAGCGGGCTCCGGTGCCGCTGTTTGTCTGATATTCCTCCGGACCCACATTCAGATAGGGATACTGAGTCAGCACATACTGATCGCGCCCGGCGGTAAGGTTTTCGGAACTCATTATGTAGTTCTCATAACCGGCCATAACGGTGAGGTCGTGCCGCCCGAATGTATGCATATAGTTGGCTATTACCTGTGATGTGATATGCCAGTTGTCATTGCGGGTTTCCGTGAGCTTATTGGTGGCATACGATGTGCCGCCACCCTCCATCCAACCTCCGAACAGTGTAGGATCATCTTTCAGCACATAGCTTACAGCTTTTTTGAACTGCTTGCTCTTTGTATAGTTGATGAAAGGTGAAACTATACCTTGAATCGACAGGCCATCAATGGGCTTTATGGTGAGCGATGCCTTACCACCTACCTGAGTGCTGCTTGAGGAATTGGAACCTCCCTGTGTAAGGAGTCCATAGGGATTCGCGCCCGACTTACCCTCGGCCAGACCTCCGTTTTCCCATATGGCGGGATAAATGGCCGGCATCTTGCGCATATCGGAGAATGGTGAATAGATCGTCGACTCGTTTCTTGCATTTCGGATATTCACATCCAGCCCTGCTGTGATATACTTATTGAAAATAAAGTCGTTGTTGGAGCGGAACATGAAACGATGGAAATCGCGTCCGTCATACAGACCGTCTACCTCATCGTAGGAGAGTGAGGCCTGAGCCTTCACCGATTTATTCCCGCCTGAGAGGGAGACAGTGTGGGTCATCCTCGGGGCGGAATCCTTCATCATCATCCCCTGCCAGTCGGTGATAGGATAGTTATCGGGGTCTGTGGCGTTGTTGCGCACCCAGTTCTTCACCTGATCGGCGGTATAAAGCTGGAAGAATCCGGCTGAGGGATTGTCGTTATAAAGGAGCTCATTGCTCATCTCAAGATAGCGGGTCACCCCCACCATCGAAGGTTGCTTCGTAGGAATCTCCCACCCGAACTCACCGTTATAAGTAAGACTAAGTGAAGAATCATTGCCACGCTTTGTAGTGATAAGAATCACACCGGCTGCTGCTTTGGAGCCGTAGATTGAAGCAGCGGCTGCATCTTTCAGCACTGATACGCTCTCCACATCGTTGGCGTTCACATAGTCGATGTTATCACACTGCACACCGTCGACAATGATCAACGGGCTTGAATCACCGATTGTGGTCACACCGCGCACATGCATCGAACCGGCCGANGCACCGGGGGCATTATTGTCGCGACGCACCATCAGACCCGATATCGAACCCTGNAAAGCGGTAGAAAGTGTAGTGGTCTTCTTCGTAGCAAGATCCTCACCCTTTACGGAGGCCACAGCTCCGGTAAGATCTTTTTTCTTGACNGCACCATAACCGATCACCACAACCTCATCGAGGGCTGTGTCGGTCTCTGTCATCTTGATGGTCATATCATCAGAGGTGATGCTACCCTCATATGGTTTGTAGCCTATATAGGATACGAGCAGTTTCTGTCCTTTGGCGGCCTTGATATTGAAACGTCCGTCGATATCAGTGCTTACAATGATATTGGAATCCTTCACCTTCACAGTAGCTCCGATCAAAGGCTCTCCCGACTCATCCACAATCACTCCTGAGATATTCGATGTCTGCTGACGGCTTGAATCGGATGCTCCTTTGGCGGAGATTATCACCTGGCGTCCGGAAATCTTGTAGTCGAGTCCGGCAGAGGCACACAATTCAGAAAGGATAACATCCATCTTCTTATCCTTCATCTGGATATTGACCTGTGAGGAGAGTTTCTGCTCCACACCTGCNCCATAGAGGAACACATAGTCGCTATGGCCTTCGATATAAGCCAACACATCCTTGACAGTTGTGTCGGTAGCTTTCATGGTATAAAGCCCTGTATTGTCGTCTTGAGTCATGGCAGTCGCGCCATGTACTGCCGACGGAGCCATTGCAACAAGACTCATCACACATAACGATCCCATCCGGGAGCGCCATTGTTGATAATGCGATGTTGATTTATTCATAAGGGTTAGTTGATTGATGTATTATAGTTTATTGTTATTACTCAATTATTATTTTACCGGCCGGGAGCCAGCCGTTGTCCTGAAGGGGCATATCCACGGCCATTTCAAGGGCAGGGNTGTTTCCCTTCGTGGTGTCAACCAAAGCCACGGCTATAGTATACTCACCTTTCTTAAGTCCTTGAAGATATATATCGGTGGCACATTCAGCCGGGGTCTCCCGAAGCCATTTGGAAAGATCACTTTTCATATCGGCCACAACCTTGACAGGCTTGCCCGATGCATCAAGCAATGCCACTCCCACCTTATATTTCTGGTTCCATTGCGGTATATTTGTCGGGCAGTAACCCCACCCCATATTGTGCCATAGGCTTTCAACCGTTATCGTGCTCCCCCTGCGGGCTTTATCCGGAGCCGACACGGTGGCCGGATAAAGTCGGTAGCCCCCTTCTGCGACGAATTTTTTCACCAAAGGGAAAGCATCCTCAAACCATGATCTGGTCTCATCATTGATACGGAAATCCATCATATTGACACGGGCCTCGGCAGAAGCATCATATTCCCCTTTTCTCACATCCTCGGCATGCCCCTCGCGATAAAGGCCGGAGGGATCGCGCCAATAGCGATGATGAGCACCTGTAATCCATCCACCCTCCATGATAATGGGGCGTCGGAAATTCCATTTGCGAGCCATCCCCTTTTCCCAGTCCTGATAATAGCCATGCATACCGAAGGCATCGTGCCGCAACAGGAATCCACGGTCAATAGCCCGGGAAATCAGCTTCTCGGCATCTGCCGGAACACTACCCCAGCCATCGTCGTCGGGATCTCCGAGCATACGATGATAATGAATCACCATCGGCACATTATGGAAACTGTCAGATGCCAGATTAATCATCCAGTCGAACACCCTCTCCTTATTGCTGTTGTCTTTATATATCATGGAATGAGATTCTCCCCATTTCCCTAAAGAGTAGGCATCTATGAATTCTACTTTGGATGGATCGTCGAAATAGGCGGCAAAAGCCTTGAAGAACTTTGCATATTTCTCCTGAAACACAGGATCATCGGGATATGGAGAGCGGTTTTTTCCCGGTGCCTTAGGATCATCGTATCCCTCTGCTCCTGCATCAAAGACATACTGAGGAGTGTTCTGTCCCTGATCCCTTCCATCTATTACAATGCGGAAAGCGATTCTCAAGCCGCGATCGTTGACACTGCGAATCAATTTCATGAGGCGCGAGTCAGGATTTTCCCATATATACTTCCCCTCTTCAGGTTCAAACGACACCCAGCTCGTGCGCATATAAGCGCAGTTTGCATAATCCGACACTTTCACCGGTAGCTCCTCGCCGGGCACATTCATGCAGTCATAATTACGCTCTTCCCAGAAATTCTCATCCCAGGTTCGTCCGAGATACATCACCCAGCCTTGTAAGGGATTGCGCAACACTCTGGTGCTGTCAGGATTGAAACTGACCGTAGCAGCTCCTGACTTGAATCCGGGAATCATCATTCCCATCAACATCAGAATGAAAGCGATGTGTCGGTTTGTTAGTTTCCGCTTCATATGTTATAGTCACGTTATAAGGTTTGATTTTTGACATGGTTGTGGCTGTCGGAGTCTCCACAAGGGTAACTTCGATAACACTTGGTTTACAAACTAAAGGAAGATATAAAGAGAAAGCGATTCTATTTCATGGACTTGCTCTTCATGGTTATTCTGTCGCCCTCCCTTGAAATTTCCATGGGTACAATCTCTTTAATAGCCGACAACACGTGGTCGACTCCCTCTCCCAGATCGAGCTTTCCGTAGATTCTCACATCTGAGAGGGCACTGTCGCAACTTATCGTCACATCATAGTGATGACCCAGCCGCTGAATCAGGCTTGAAAGCACTTCACCTTTCAGCACCAACAGTCCATCGGTCCAAGCAGTAAAGTCGCTTGTGTCGACTTTCTGAAGCGCTACCATCTCGCCATTTACAAGTTCGGCCAGATCATTCGGCTTCATCCTGAAAGTATGAGCCGACTCGGTTGTCACCTCTACCGCCCCCTCTACCAGCACCACGGATGCGGTGCTGTCGCTACTGTTGCGGATGTTGAACACGGTTCCTAAAACCCGCACCTCGAATCCCTCGGACTCTACCACAAAAGGATGATCCTTATCCTTCGCAACTTCCAGATACACCTCTCCGTTTGCAAATATCCTGCGGTCCTTCCCTTTGAAGTGATCCGGATAAAGAACCCTTGTGCGGGAATTTGCAATTAGGCGGGAGCCATCGGGGAGTGTTATCTCAGCTTTTTCACCGGGATTCACAATAAGCTCCTGATAGCCTGCTTTCTTTATTTCTGCAAGCGTAGAGCCGGAAAGAGGCTTTGAATCCGGAGTGAAGAGTCCGAAAGCCAGAACAACCATCACTGCCACACAAGCCGCAGCAGAAATCGAAGAGAAGATGATACGGCGGATTCTGCGCTTCCGGGCCATTTTCTCACGCATGATTTTCTCGCGAACAAGTTGCTTTATGCGTGTGTTGTCAACCGACTCCGGATGGCAGACCTCCAGCATCAACTCCAACCGGTTTTCCTCTCCGGCAGTGTCAGGGTGTGTATTTCTGGCTTGATCGTTCATGGTCTGTTGTTTTTTGTGCCGTTTCTATAATTTATGACGCAGACACTGAAAATATCTTTAGGTCTTATTTTATTTTTTTATAAAAAATTTTTCAATGAATCTTAATATCATGCTGTATTGACCACCTCAAAAGCAATTCATTCCAGCTCATCATTAATTTTTGATTCTGTCGCCCATTTTCAATCCGGAGGGGGCTCTCTCCTACTTAACTTCTTTTTGAGAATCCCCATAGCGAATCCTACATGATAGTTGATAGTGGCCACAGAAATCTGAAGCATCTGAGCAATCTCCTTATATGGAATATGATTGATCTTTGCAAGGAAAAACACATGTCGGCATTTTGGAGGGAGCTCACCTATNGCACGATTGAGCTCATCCACCTCCTCCTTTGAGATCAGTTCGGAATCCGGGGCACTCACAGGGGGGACGGCAAAATTCTCCACATCATCTATTGACACTCCGACCGGGATAGAGGCNTCATGACGCAACGCCGAGATAGACTTACGATATGTGACAGTACGCAACCAGGCANNTATGGATTCAATCTCGGAAAGAGTCTTTCTGTTTTTCCATACCTCGAAAAACACGTCGCTCACAATTTCCTCCGCGCTCTCCTTACTGCCAACAATTCCATAGGCATAGTGATAGAGCGTTGATGAATAATGATCCATAAACGCCTCAAAAGCTAATTCATCGCCTTTCGTTATACGATATATTATGTTAGCCTCCATAGTTTAGAACGGTCGCAATGCTGTCACTTAATAATTGTTGATAGCTGCCTGACACCCCGGTTTCATATTACAAAATTATCAATTTAATTTCGATTACTACAAATTTTAACAATCAATTTTTAGACACTTTCAATAACGCCAAAGACGGAAGATACCCCATAAGGCATCTTCCATCTTGATAGCTTGAATCCTAATAACAATTATCTAATTTACCTTAAGCAGTTTACTTACAGTGTCATCTCTTAATCTTGAATACCCCGTTAGCCCCCTTAACAACATATATACCCTCACGGAATGTTGAGAGGTCGATATTATCTGAATCTACCGTTGANACANAGCATTCCACTGACATTATAGATTCGCATTACGGCAGAGATTCCCTCTATTTTATATCTTCCCTCACCTGTCTTAACAAGACGTGGTGTGTCAGCACCATTACCGATCATCGCAACTCCACTTGAGATATTACCCTTTTCCAAGGCATAAGCTCCGGGGGTAACCTCTCCGGCACGCGGATTACCGAGTTGATCTACGGTTAAATCAAGTCCGGCAGGGAGACTCCAGGCGGCNACCGCTTCCGACACTTCCGCACCTGTGGCACCGGGATAAAACACAGCCGGAACAATCACGTTATTTTCCGACAATTTATTATCACCGAAAATCGAGCCATAAGTGCATTGGGTGCCATGTTCATCACTCTCCTGCCATTCTATCTCCTTCTCCACAGCATCAATAATACGGCCTACATAGTTCCATCCACCGGAAACCAAATCAAATGCCTCATTGGCCTCAGTCCCNTTGAAGAGGAGAGCAGCAACATCATCATCGCTTGTGATGATTGAGTTAGCTATATTCACATGAGCACTTTGAGTGGTTACGATCTGGGCATCGTCAGCTTGGGTGGCTATATTTCCTGCAATTGTGGAATTGACTATACGAAGCTCGCAATGATGTGAAGAGCTATATCCGTTGTGATAGATGGCAGCCCCGTCGCTGACCGACATGTTGCCTGTGATGGTGGAGTTTATGATATTCAAAGAGTTGCCATGCCCCATGAAAATAGCTCCGCCAAGATTGTGATAATTTCTGTTGTTCTTGACAACACAGTTTTCCAGAGTAGTGAGTGCTTTNTCGGCGGAATTGCTGAAGATTCTGATTGCGCCACCACGATAATTGGCTGAGTTGTTGTAGAACATACAGTCNACAAACTTCACTGTACTGCGATAGAGATAAGCTGCAGCCCCTCCACGTGTACCTTGAGCCCAGTTATTATAAAACCGGCAGTTCCTTACAAGCACGTCGCCACTATTGTCGACTGCAAAAGCCGACATATTGTCGGCATCGGCATCNGCCTGAGTGTAAACGCATGTGAAATCAATATTCTCCACCACAATNGCATTGGCACTGTTGCCATTGACGGTGTTGGCCTGAAAACGAATCAGTCTGTTTGCATCACCTTCGTCAGGATTGTTGTTGCCGTTTTTGTCGCCNGAGAAAACCGTACGCTCTCCCTCGGCATTACCGATAAGTGTGGCACCGGTGGCTGTCTTGAATACTACCGTTCCCTCGGAAAGATCATACAATCCTCCTTCAAAATAATAGATATCTCCATTTTCATTTTGAGCTGCCTGTTCGCGCAACTCGGTTACGCCGAAAGCATTATCCGGAGATGAGCCATCTTTTGAGCCGGCCCCGTTCGGACTGACGTAGTAGGTGGCGCTGAAAGCCGATGCGGAGAGGAGGGACGTCATCGAGAGAAGTAAAACTTTCAATTTCATAAAAGAAATGAGTGATGTTGGTTTTGGTGATTAAAAATTTAAGGTAACTTTAGTGTTTCGGCCGATGAATTACTTTCGTTACTGTAATAATTGACGCGNCCCCCGAAAAANTCTTTAGGTCAAATTTTAATTTTTTTCATATATCATGACCCTCATATCATCATAAACTGATTTCTACGCGGTAGTTTTTAATTAAATAAACCGGGAGGATACGCTTTCAAATGTGCGTATCCTCCCGGTCTGTATCGGGTGCAAGCCGGTCCGATCGATAAATTCGGATCCGCTTTTAGTCAGATCAGAGATTCATGTCGCCGGTGCGGTCAATTTCATCAACTACCTTCATCAGATATTGGCCATACTGGTTCTTGAGCATCGGTTTGGCCAGTTCCACCATCTTCTCTTTGCTGATCCAGCCCTGACGGTAGGCAATGCCTTCAAGGCAGGCGATTTTCAGACCCTGCCGCTTCTCAAGCACCTCTACATAGATCGAGGCCTCGGCAAGAGAATCGTGAGTGCCTGTATCAAGCCATGCAAAACCTCTCGGGAGGGTCTGCACTTTCAGTTCTCCATCTTTGAGGAACTCCTGATTGACTGTAGTGATTTCAAGTTCTCCACGTGCGGAGGGCTTGATGGAGGCAGCCACATCGACCACTTTGTTTGGGTAGAAATAGAGTCCTACCACAGCATAATTNCTCTTCGGATGTTCAGGCTTCTCCTCAATAGAGAGGCAGTTGCCCTCTTTGTCGAACTCGGCAACTCCGTAACGCTCGGGATCATTCACCCAATAACCGAAAACAGTGGCTTTACCATCCTTCTCGGCAGCCTCCACCGAACGGTTGAGCACCTCAGAGAAGCCGGCGCCATGGAAGATGTTGTCGCCAAGCACAAGGCAGGCACAGTCGTCGCCGATAAACTCACGCCCTATAATAAAGGCCTGAGCCAAGCCGTCGGGCGAGGGCTGCTCTGCATATGAGAAATTCACTCCGTAGTCGGAGCCGTCGCCAAGCAGACGCTTGAAGCCCGGGAGATCCTGAGGAGTGGAGATGATGAGAATATCCCTGATTCCTGCAAGCATGAGTGTGGAGATGGGATAATACACCATCGGTTTGTCGTAGATAGGGAGCATCTGTTTGCTCACACCTTTTGTAATAGGATAGAGACGGGTGCCAGACCCTCCCGCAAGCACAATTCCTTTCATCGTATAAATTTTAAATTTGGGATTTTTCAATAAGAATTCCGACCTTACCGATCCTCAACCGCCACACCCGGAATCGGATTGTAAAGCCGCGAACGGGGTCAGAAGGGACTGTCGAAATCAGCCAGTGTCACATGGCCTTTATCCTTCTCCGAGAGAATGGCCTCCTCNAAGGAGATTCCCCAGTCTATTCCGAGATCCGGATCGAGGATAGAGATTCCTCCGTCGGCCTCGGGAGCGTAATAATTGTCGCATTTGTACTGGAATACAGCCACATCCGACAACACTGCAAAACCATGGGCGAATCCACGGGGGATAAAGAACTGACGATGGTTCTCTTCACTGAGCAGACATGAGACGTGCTTGCCGTAAGTAGGCGAGCCNTTGCGGATATCCACCGCCACATCCAGCACTTTACCCTTGACACATCTTACCAGTTTCGCCTGTGCGAAGGGTGGACGCTGGAAATGAAGGCCGCGCATCACGCCGCGTGTAGAGCACGATTCATTGTCCTGTACGAAAGTGACCTCCGCCACCTCCTTGTCAAACACCTTCTTGTTGTAGCTCTCGAAGAAGTAGCCCCGGGCATCGTTGAACACCCTCGGCTCCAAAATCACAACTCCCTCGATATCAGTCTTGATAACGTTCATATTATTTAATCGAATTTGATATTGTCCGCATACGGAATTCCAACATCCCGGCCGCTGAGCATATACGCCCGGAACGCATCGACGCATCTCCTGCCACACTCAGGCGCGTTTAAGCTTCACAAAGTTAACTTAAAATGAGCAATCCTCCAAGGAATCGCCGGCAGAATCACGCCCGAGAGAGAATTTTTCATCCGGNATCTTCTCCGCATCAAGGCCGAGTATAGTGTCGGGCACACCCTTGCGGCGTTCCATCTTCGCCCCCATGCGTATCAGCTTGCGGCATGTCTGCGGCACACTGTGGCCATCCTCCTGAATCTTCTTCATGCCGTCGTCGTAAGTTTTCCCCAAGGTCTCTATCGCCTTTCCGAGCGCCATGTATTTCTCCATGAATTTACCTACACGGTCGAGCATCTCGTTGGCCAGGGCATAAACCTGCTGATGATTCTCGGTCTGTGCGATCTGAGTCCAGGTGAGATGCACTATCTTCAAAGCTGCATAGAGGGTCTGCTCNTCGGCGATATATACATTCTGCTCCATCGCCTTTCGCCAGAGTTCCGGTTTGGCAGAGGTGGCCAGCAGCAATGCCGTTGTGTTAGGCACAAACATTATGACATAGCCCACACTCCTGTGCGGGGGGCGAATATGTGCTGTNTAGTCTTTTCTCACCAANTCCTTCACATGATTCTCAATGCTGAGGATGTGGGCCTTCAGAGCTATCGCACGCTCATCGTCAGTCTCTGCGTTCATATAAGAGAGATATGCCGAGAGCGACACTTTGGAATCGATCACAACATCGCGTTCGCGATCGAGATGAAGAATAAGATCGGGGCGCAGGTTGGAATCCTTTCCCATCACCACCTGAGTATCGAAATGCACACCCTCCTTCAGCCCTTGCGACTCCAGAAGCTCGGTGAGGACAGTCTCCCCCCACTCCCCCTGTATCTTGGTATTATGCGACAAAGCATCGGCCAGACGGTCGGCCGACATACGGGCGGCTTCGCTCTGTTTCATCAAGTGGGCTATTCCGGAGGAGAATATTCCCGAGAACTCGCTTTGACTACGGGTGTTGTCGGCCATAGTCTTCTTTAACTCGGCGATGGTCTCATTCAGGGGATCGAGCACCATCCGCATCCTTTCCGAACTTGTGGCCTGAAACTCCTCCTGGCGTTCGCGGAGCAGACGGGCGGTGACCGCCTGCAGTTGCGACTGCATTCTGGCCACAGTCTCGTCAAAACGGTTCTGAAGGGCATCGAGTTGTTCGCGGTCGTGCATCCGCTGACGGTCGAGCGCATCCTGAAATCCACGTTCCCTCTCGGTCAGCGATAATTGCCACGCTCTCTTCTGCTCCTCCATACGGGCACGCAGCACATCTGTCTCCGGATCCTTGACCTCCCCTTTCGACATCCGGCCGATAAAAAAGCCGGCGATCAGTCCGGCCAACAAGACGACCGCGCTTAAAATCATCTCCATATACCTGCTTGAATGAATAAAGGATAACCCACCCCAAATGAGGCAAACCACCCTTTGGTTTTGGTTTGTTTTAATACTTACACACCTATTAAACGGATAAAAGCTTGCATATTATCAATATTTTCCCTAAATTTGCCACATAAACTTTATCAAAAACCCGACATAATATGAAAACATCAAAACTTTTCGCGGCCGCAGCCCTTCTCCTCCTTGCCTCCTGCGGCGGCAACAACTCCAAAGAGGCAACTGCCGAGGCAACCCAGGTTGCCGAGACCGCATTCATCGAGACTCAGCCCGTGCCCAGCGGACAGTATCGTGCGGTAAGCTATGACATCACCGGCAAGAACCCCCGCAAGGGTAAGTTTGACGGCCGCCTCCTCATCTCCCTCAGCCCCGACCAGTCAGGCATGTATGTTTATGAGAACGGCAACCGCGCGAAGATAGACTACAAGGTAGTGCTTAAGGCTCCCTTCGAGAAGGGTGACAGCGGCGTATACAAAACTGTCGACGTGAACGACCTTCCCGTCACCATAGCTCCCGACAGCACCGATTATGTCCTCGCGTTCAAGAAGGGTGAGACCGATATCAAGATCGGCTTCGAGTCAGAGCCGATGTCGACCGGCACAGCCCTCGAGATGATGGAACGTATCTCAGCCATGATACAGAAAAACAAATAAGCAGATTCCTCATTTTATAAAACCAACAGATCCCGGATTCCAGGCCTCGGTCGAAATCCGGGATTACATTTATACCACAACGCCAATCTACCACGGGAGCGGACAGTAAGCGACTCCCCCTCCCCCATCACTGCAACATGGAAAAGATAGCAAGCTTTACAATCGACCATAATAAGCTACGTCGCGGTGTCTATGTATCACGCCGCGACACCACACCTAAAGGTGACGTGATAACAACTTTCGACGTAAGGATGACCGAACCGAACCGTCAGGCCGCACTCACCCCGGAGACACTTCACGCCATGGAGCATCTCGCAGCCACCTACCTGCGCAACGATCCTGAATGGCGCGACAGAATAGTTTACTGGGGCCCTATGGGTTGCTGCACCGGCAACTACCTGCTCATGCAAGGGGAACTGTCGCCGGAGGAGATTATTCCACTCTTGCGTCGCACCATGGAATTTGTAGCCGGTTTTGAAGGGGAGGTGCCCGGAGCCACTCCGCGAGATTGCGGCAACTACTCATTCATGGATCTGCAGGGCGCCAAAGAGGCGGCACGCGAATATCTTGCATCGGTGCTGGCGACCGACACTCCTACAATCTATCCCTGAGATTGCTTTTTAGTCACACAGAGTGGACGTTAAGCGACTTTACGCAAGGTTTAAGTGATTTTTAAGTCACCTTTAACCATATTTCTCTCCTCTTTTCGTTAACTTTGCATCAGGATTGTGTATTCTCAATCTCCTATACGAACCTTACTGAGATAATCTAACTAAACAACCTATCGACTCATATGAGTAAAATTGTAACTCTCGGAGAAATAATGCTCCGACTCTCACCTTACGGTTTCGACCGTTTCATACAGGCCGACTCATTCCGCGTGATCTTCGGAGGGGGCGAGGCCAACGTGGCTGTAAGCTGCGCCAACTATGGACATGAGGCCTATTTTGTATCAAAACTTCCCCGCCATGAAATCGGCGAAGCAGCGCTCAACTCACTCCGCCGTTATGGTGTGCATACCGACTTCATAGCCCGCGGAGGCGACCGCGTAGGAATATATTACTGCGAGACCGGCGACTCCATGCGCCCCTCGAAAGTGATCTACGACCGTGCGGGCTCCGCCATAGCGGAGGCAATGCCTGAAGATTTCGATTTCGATGCCATAATGAAAGATGCCGACTGGTTTCACTGGAGCGGCATAACCCCCGCCATCAGCGACAAAGCCGCCGAGCTGACACGTCTTGCTTGCGAAGCAGCCAAAAGAAACGGTGTAACGGTCAGTGTCGATCTCAATTTCCGCAAGAAACTATGGACCAAAGAGAAGGCTCAGTCAGTGATGAAACCCCTCATGAAATATGTGGATGTGTGCATCGGAAATGAAGAGGATGCCGAGCTGTGTCTCGGCTTCAAGCCCGATGCAGATGTAGAGGGTGGCGACACCAATGCGGAAGGCTACAAGAATATCTTCCGCGAGATGGCCAAGGAGTTTGGCTTCAAGTATGTGGCCTCTACATTGCGTGAAAGCTTCTCTGCCAGCCATAACGGATGGAAGGGTATGATTTATGACGGCAACGACTTCTATGAGTCGAAGCGCTATGACATAAATCCGATTGTCGACCGTGTGGGGGGTGGCGACTCCTTCTCCGGAGGACTCATCCACGGCCTTCTCACAATGCCTACCCAGGGGGAAGCACTCGAATTCGCTGTGGCCGCATCGGCTCTTAAACAGACCATCAACGGCGACTACAATCTTGTGACTGCTGAAGAGGTGAAAGCCCTCGCCGGGGGAAGCGCCAACGGACGTGTGCAGCGTTGATGGAAGGGGCTATAACCTACCGAATAATTATTCTACAACCTTTTAATGCGGCACATTGCCGTAGATCTCTATGTCAAGATTCGATAAACTGAGTGTTCTCAACAAAATGGCCGAGGCTCCTATGGTGCCGGTCTTCTACAATTCAGACGCTGAGGTGGCAAAGGCAGTGGTGAAGGCCTGCTACGACGGTGGAGTCCGTCTGTTTGAATTCACCAACCGTGGCGACTATGCCCATGAGGTGTTTGCCGAAGTTTTCAAATATGTAAAGGTCAATTGTCCCGAGCTCTCCCTTGGAGTAGGGTCGGTGGTTGACCCTGCCACAGCCTCACTCTACCTCCAGCTTGGTGCCGATTTTGTGGTCGGGCCTCTCTTCAATCCGGAGGTGGCAAAAGTATGCTGCCGTCGTTGTGTACCATACATTCCGGGCTGCGGGAGCGTCAGCGAGGTTGGCTTCGCACAGGAAGCAGGCTGCGATGTCTGCAAGCTCTTCCCCGGCGACGTGCTCGGCCCCAACATGGTGAAAGGAATGCTCGCGCCGATGCCATGGTCGAAACTTATGGTGACCGGTGGAGTTGAGCCTACAGAGGAGAATCTCTCCAAATGGTTCAAGGCCGGAGTCTTTGCCGTAGGTATGGGCTCGAAGCTCTTCCCGAAAGATGTGGTGGCTGCCAAAGACTGGGCAGCCATAAGCGCAAAGTGCCGTGAAGCCCTTGCTCTTTGCAAGAAATAAGACTATCAATACCAGTATTATCCTCAGGTAGCCGGATAGTCTCCGCTATCCGGCTACCTGATTTATAACCTAATAATCATGGACGAATCAATATCTACAAACCGGAGAGGAGCCACGACATACAAGGGAAAGATGACCAACTACAGATGGGTGATCTGCTCCATGCTCCTTATCGCACTTATAATCAACTATCTCGACCGTCAGGTGCTCTCCCTTACATGGGTCAACTTCATAGCCCCTGAATTCGGCTGGACCGCATCAGACTACGGCCGTATCACCGGAGTGTTCTCCATTGTCTATGCCGTATCGATGCTTTTCGCCGGTAAATTCATCGACTATGTGGGCACAAAACGAGGTTATCTGTGGGCTATAGGCGTATGGTCGGCCGGAGCGTGTATGCATGCATTCTGCGGCATCCTAACCGACGGCATCGTGACCGGCCACTGGACCCTCTCCTTCATAAGCGCTCGTGACAGTCTTGCAGCCGCACGCTCGATCGGCGATGCCGGAGTGATGATCACAACAGTGAGCGTATGGCTCTTCATTGCCGCACGATGTGTGCTGTCGGTGGGTGAAGCCGGCAACTTCCCCTCCTCCATCAAGGCTGTGGCGGAATATTTCCCGAAGAAAGACCGTGGATTCGCCACGGGTGTATTCAATTCAGGAGCTCAGATAGGAGCTCTTCTCGCCCCATTCACAATTCCACTCATTGCCAAATATTATGGCTGGGAGATGGCCTTCATGGCTATCGGCGTCCTCGGATTCATATGGATGGGTGGATGGGTTTTCGTCTATAAAGAGCCGCGCAAGAATCCGGCAGTCAATCAGGCTGAACTGGACTATATCGAGCAGGACCTCCACTCGGAAGCCCTTATGGAGCATGTCAGCGAGCATAAGGAGGAGGTGATTCAGGAAACCTCCAAGGTCGGTATCCTCCAGGCGTTTACTTTCCGTCAGACATGGGCTGTGATCTTCGGACGTTTCCTACCCGATTCCGTATGGTGGTTCCTTCTCTTCTGGGCTCCCGCCTTCATCAGNGAGGTCTATGGCTATTCTACAGCCTCCACCGAGGGTATGCTTGCAATCTTCACTATCTATCTCATCTCAATGCTCTCCCTCTTCGGCAGTTACCTCCCTACCTTCTTCATCAACCGCAACAAGCTCAATCCCTATTCCGGGCGTATGAAGGCTATGCTCATCTTCGCCATCTTCCCTCTCTTGGGCTGGGGTGTGATGCCCATGGGATCAATCTCCATGTGGTATCCTGTGGTGTTTATCGGCATAATGTGTGCCGCCCATCAGAGCTGGAGCGCCAACGTCTACAATGTGGTGAGCGATATGTTCCCNAAATCTGTNGTAGCCACTGTGACAGGCGCCGCCGGTCTTGCCAGCGGTATCGGTAGCTTCTGCTCGAATTTCGGAGCGGGTGAGCTCTTCACCTATGCCGAACGCACCGGACTGCAGTTTATGGGCTACGAAGGTAAATATGCCGGCTATATGATTGTATTCCTGATAGCCGGATCGGCTTACCTGATAAGTTGGANAATCATGAAGATTCTTGTGCCCAGATATAAACTCGTAAAACTCTAACACATATACACATATGAACGATAACTTTCTGCTGTTCTCCGACACAGCGCGTCATCTGTATCACGACATAGCCGCCACTCTCCCGATAATCGACTATCACTGCCATCTCTCTCCGAAGGAGATAGCCGAAGACAAGCGTTTCTCAAATATCACCGAACTATGGCTCGGAGGCGACCATTATAAATGGCGCGCCATGAGGGCCAACGGAGTGCCTGAACATTACATCACCGGCGATGCATCTCCGTGGGAGAAATTCGAGAAGTGGGCCGAGACTCTCCCCTACACTCTCCGTAACCCTCTCTACCACTGGAGCCACCTTGAGCTTAAGACAGCCTTCGGTATCGACAAGGTGCTCAATCCCTCTACNGCCCGTGAGATTTTCGATAAATGCAATGAATGTCTTCAGCGTCCTGAATACTCCGCGCGCGGCCTGATGCTCCGCTATAATGTGGAGACCGTCTGCACCACCGATGACCCGGTGGATTCACTTGAATACCACCGTCAGATCCGTGAAAGCGGATTCAAGGTGAAAGTGCTTCCGGCNTGGCGACCCGACAAGGCTATGGCCGTAGAGAATCCGGAATCNTATAATGCCTATCTCAAGCTTCTTGAAAAGGCATCCGGCANCCACATCGAATCATATCCCGATCTCATCGCTGCCTTGCGCAACCGTCATGATTTCTTNGCCTCACAGGGATGCTCGGTAGCAGATCACGGTGTAAGCGATTTCCCCTGGGCNGAGGCCTCTGACAATGAAATCAACAACCTCTTCCTGAAAGTGCGCACCGGCGANCTCCTCACTTCGTCGGAGGTGACAAAACTCAAGACTGCCATTCTGCTTGAGCTATGCCGCATGAACCACGAGAAGGGATGGGTGCAGCAGTTCCATTTCGGACCCCTGCGCAATGTCAATACACGGATGTACCGTCAGCTCGGGCCTGACACCGGATTCGACACCATCGGCGATTATTCGTGTGCCACAGCTATCGCAAGTTTCCTCAATGCCCTTGACCTTGAGGACCGTCTGACAAAGAGCATACTCTACAATATTAATCCGGCCGACAACACATGGGTGGCGGCTATGATCGGCAACTTCCAGGATGGCTCTGTAGCCGGGAAGATACAGATGGGTAGCGGATGGTGGTTCAACGACCAGCTCTTCGGTATGCAGGCACAGATGGANGCCCTCTCGATGCAGGGATTGCTTAGCCGGTTTGTCGGTATGCTCACCGATTCACGCTCCTTCCTCTCCTATCCGCGCCACGAATACTTCCGCAGAGTGCTCTGCAACATCCTCGGCGAGGATATTGAACGCGGCCTCATCCCGGTTGAGGAGATGGCCCGTGTGGAGGATATGGTGCGCGATATCTGCTACAACAATGTGAAATCCTATTTCAAATTCTGACATAGAAATCCTCTCCTCTTCTGAATATTTATGGAAAAGACATGGAGATGGTTCGGTCCGTCCGATCCGATCACCCTTGAAATGCTGCGCCAGATAGGCGTGGAAGGGATAGTGACCTCCCTTCATCACATCCCCAACGGTGAGATCTGGAGCCTTGAGGAGGTCAACAAGATGAAAGACTATATCGAGAGCCACGGGTTGCGCTGGTCGGTTGTGGAGAGTCTCCCGGTAAGCGAGGAGATCAAATACGCAGGGCCTGACCGCGACCGGCTCATCGAGAACTACAAGGAGAGTCTGGCGAATCTCGGCAAAGCCGGAGTCAAGACTATCTGCTACAATTTCATGCCGGTGCTCGACTGGGCCCGTACAGACCTTGAATATCCCAATCCCGACGGCACCTCCAACCTTTACTTCAACCGCGCAGAATTCGCATACTTCGACATCAATATCCTGAAGCGTGAGAATGCCCGCGCCGACTATGACGATGAGACTCTCCGCAGAATGGAGGAGGAGGTTACCCCCCGTATGGATGCCGAGGGGGAGAAGCGCCTGGTGGAGAACATTATCGTAAAGACCCAGGGATTCGTCAATGGCAATATCTCTGAGGAGGATCTTGACCCGGTGGGTAAGTTCCGCGAGCTTCTCAGCCTCTACAAAGGGATTGATGCCGACAAGCTGCGAGAGAACATGGCCTATTTCCTCAACGCCATAATGCCGGTGTGTGATGAATACGACATCAATATGTGCGTACACCCCGACGACCCNCCGCTTCAGATTCTCGGGTTGCCGAGAATCGTAACCTGCGATGAGGATATCCGTCGATTCCTCGATGCCGTTCCCAATCCTCACAACGGCCTGACATTCTGCGCAGGCTCCCTGAGCGCCGGGGCTCATAACGATGTCGTGAAGCTGGCGGAGAAATATGCCGACCGCACCCATTTCGTACATGCCCGCATATGCAAAGTGCTCCCTGACGGTGATTTCAAGGAGTCGACCCATCTTGATCCCCGCCTTATCGAGGTGGTGCGCATATTCGAGAAGAAGCGCCCGGGCGTGCCNATGCGTGTGGATCATGCCCCACTCATGCTCGGCGACGAGAAGATGGGNTACAACGCCGGATATTCATTCCATGGCCGTATGCTTGCTCTCGGCATGATTTCCGGAGTGATGGCTACCGTAGGGAGCGACCTCTGAGCGATAAATCTGAATTCAAAAACACACAAATAAGCCGAAGAGACTATGAATGAATTGTTTTCAATTAAAGATAAAGTGGTAGTCATCACCGGAGGCACCGGTGTGCTCGGTGCATGCATCAGCCGCTACCTCGCCAAAGAGGGTGCTAAAGTAGCGATCCTCGGGCGCCGCAAGGATGAGGGTGACAAGATAGTTGCTGACATCACGGCAGAAGGTGGAGAGGCAGCCTTCTTCGTCACCGATGTGCTCAATGCCGAAGTGCTTCAGCAGAATTGCGACGACATCCTCTCACGCTGGGGGAGGATCGACGCCCTGCTCAATGCNGCCGGCGGCAACATGCCCGGCGCAACGATTCCTCCGGGACATACATTCTTCGATATAGAGGTAGAGGCATTTGAGAAAGTCCTCAATGTCAACCTCACCGGCACCGTGCTTCCGACCCAGATCTTCCTCAAGCCTATGGTGGAAGCGGGGAAAGGGGCNGTGGTCAACTTCTCNTCTATGGCNGCNTTCCGCCCCTTGACCCGCGTGATGGGTTATGCGGCGGCAAAAGCGGGAATCAGCAATTTCACCGCCTTCCTTGCCAATGAGGTAGCCTCCAAGTTCACCCCCGGCATACGTGTCAACGCTATTGCCCCCGGCTTCTTCCTCACCAACCAGAACCGGGCATTGCTTACCAATGCCGACGGGTCGCTTACGGAACGCGGAGCCGACATCATCCGTCAGACTCCGTTCAAGCGCTTCGGGAAGCCGGAGGAACTTTGCGGCACTATCCAGTATCTCATCAGCGATGCCTCGCAGTTCGTGACAGGCACCGTAGCGGTAGTAGACGGTGGTTTCAATGCCTTTGTACTCTGATCATCCAACCGGAATCGATCCTGATATAAAGACGGCCTGAAGTGGTCGTCTTTTTTCATTTATCCCATAAACTCTGATAGTGAGAGGGCACTTTTTATCAATCAAATTTTGTTTTTGTCGTAATAATATATAAATTTGCAATATAATTAAAACTAACCGTATATATCATGCGACTCGTATCTCTTGACGTACTCCGCGGCATNACAGTGGCCGGTATGATACTCGTCAACAACGGCTACGGCAGTACCTTCACCCCTCTGCGCCATGCCGAATGGAACGGACTCTCCNTNTCAGATCTCGTGTTCCCGTTCTTCCTCTTCATAATGGGTGTGTCGCTCTATCTCTCCATGTCGGCGCGTGGCCTCTATTTCTCCAAGAAGAAATTCCTGAAGATAGCCAAGCGTTCCCTCCTGCTCCTGTTGATCGGTCTGCTGATCAATTGGTTTGATCTGGCCATAGGTCATGGTGAGATTGTATTCGACAATCTGAGGTTCTGGGCGGTGTTGCAACGCATAGCTATCTGCTATTTTATAGCGGGACTTTTCGCCATCACCATCTCTCCGGCATTCACCATCCCGCTTNCCGTTCTCCTTCTCATCACCTACAGTGTCATCATAGTGTGTGGCGGAGGCTACGACCCAATTTCGGAATCCAATATCCTTTATCAAGTGGATGCCTTTATATTCGGCAAGGCCCATCTCTATCAATACTCACCGGTAGATCCGGAAGGGTTGATAAGCACCCTCGGCGCCTTGGCCAACGTCTTTTTCGGCTTCTATTGCGGCATGAAGATCAAACAGGCTCCCTCAGTGACAGAGAAAGTGATGTCGCTATTCGTCATCGGTACAGTCCTGACCTTCCTCGGATTGCTTACAAGTTATGCCCTTCCCTTCAACAAGAATATCTGGAGCCCCTCTTTCGCGCTTGTCACCTCCGGCTTATGCACCCTNATGTTTGCATTGGTGATGCGAGGCGTGGATACCGACCGCCGTTACCGTGGCGACAGCGCATGGTCAGGCTTCTTCCAGGCGTTCGGAATGAACCCCTTGCTGATATACATCGTAAGCGANTTCATGTCGATTCTCTTCGCCAGGTTAGGCATAAGCGAGGCCATTTATTCAGGATGCTCTCTGATATTGCCTTGGCCGAAAGTAGCATCTCTATGCTATGCCTCGGTCTTTGTAGTAATCAACTATCTCATAGCTTTCCCACTTTTCCGCAACCGTATCATAATCAAACTCTGATAGTCTGATACATACCAAGCCCCCGGATGAAAGTGCTTCATCCGGGGGCTTGGTATGTATCAGAGTTGTCGTATCGCTATNTCGGAATCTGAGTATATNGCAACGTCAGATGCGTATCTTGACTACTCCCGCAGGGGTCTTCACCAGATAGATGCCTGAACCTGCGAGGATTGCTGTCGCCATGCCTTCGTCGTCGGCAGCCACATGTGCGATCACCTTACCTGTGATGTCGGCTACGGTCACTTCCGCAGCAGGAGCGAGGCCACTGAGGCTGAGAGTATTCCCAATCACATTCCATCTTACCGAGGCTGCGGCGATATCGGCTACTGAAGAATTGGGATCGCTNACATTCACCTCTGCGGAGGGAGCGCTCTTCTGCCATGCGTTGCCGGCATACACCACATAATAGTAAGTCTGTCCGGNCTCAAGGTCGCCTACAGTAAGGAAGGATGCGTCGCCCACTGAAAGCATCTCNTAGCCGGGGAGATAAACACGCTCCTTCTCTCCATCCTCATTCTCTGTATCGGAGTAGGTATAGACCGACAGCCAGTAGGTCTGNCCCTCCTCGCTCTCCCAGTTGGCACGGAAGCTGTCGGCTTTGACATCGGTAGCCGCGAGAGCAACCGGAGCCTCCGGATCCTCGGCGCCGCCATTAATATCGAAAGTGATGATTCCGTCAACCTCCTGGATATTTGTCACAGGACAATTCGAGGGGGTATTGAGCCATGATTTGGCAGAAGGGTTTGTGTCGTCGGTAAACTGTTTCTTTCTGCGCGCCCCCGGGAAGGGATCATATTTACGGTTGTGTACCATAGTGCCCGTAGCCGCCTCCACAAGATCCACATACTGATGGTCNNNATCATTGTTTACCGTATTGTTGTTCCAGGGAGTGTTCTTATAGTCAATGTGCCATACGAGCATTCCGTGATAAGGGAGCGATGCATCCCAACCGGTCTGCTGACGGTTCTCGAAGAGATAGAACTCATTGGGGTTGGACGTTCCCGAAGTGCGGTAGCAGTTGAAAATTCCGGCCATATTTGATGATATGGGTGGAAGTGTAGCAGAGGCGGCCACACGCATATCGGTAGGTTCGAGCCATCCGAGAGCATAACGTTCGAAAGCGCTGTAAAGAGGGGGTGTACAGCCATTGTTGTTGTAAGGACCTGAATCAAGCACCGACCATTCCCCGGGAGTCTGAGCGCCGGTATAGCTTGTGGCATAGAGGTCGGGCAATCCCATCACATGAGAGAATTCATGGATAAATGTGCCGACGCCGTCGGGACGTCCACCCTGAATATTCTCCCATTCGTTTGAACATGCATAGCGGTCAAGGCGTACCCCGTCGAGACGTACATTCTTTCCGCCACCGGCGTATACATTCCATGAGTGGGGCCAGATCGACTCCTCCGGACCTCCGGAAGCCTCACCCATGCCGGCATAGAATACAAATACATTATCGATCCAGCCGTCGCCGTCACAGTCGTATTTTGAGAAATCTACCTCATCGTCAATAGCCTGGCAGGCATCGATGATCATCTGAGCGGCATTCTTGTCGTTTCCACCCCCTGTGCCTGGCCTGTTGGCGCCGTAATAGCTACGGTCCTTGGGGAGGGTGACAGGACCGAACACATCGAACTCCGGATCAAACTGTCCGTTTGAGTTCTCAAGGAAATACTCGCGAGCACACCCTGTACCGCCGTAATCGGAGAAGCCCTCCTCATGAAGCATGCGGCTGAAGTAATCGAGCGGATTATCGATTGTGAAAGGCACATCCTGATACTCCACGAGAATCACAAGGCCTGTCTGCTTGCCGAATACGGGATATGACGCATTCGGGAATAGGCCGGGCCCGCGCATCACGGGTGAGCCCTCGCCATCATTCGAGCGTGTGGCAAGGTTGCCATAATCAATGTTGAGAGCCTTACGCTCAGCCTCGCGCACTGCGAGAGCCTCGGTTTTGGCGACAGTCATCTTGGAGCGGATAGCCTCACGGTCGATTCCGCTGAGATATGCCTGCATTCCTGCCTTGGAGGCCGGGCTGTCGGTAAGGCGGAACTCGGAACGGGTCACGCGTCCCTCGTCGTCGGCATCGGCATAATAGAATACGTTGTCTTTGGTATCGAGCAGATATCCATCCTCACTTAGATAGAAATGATGGTGCTCATCACCCACCAGACGCACTTTCACCTGAGTGCCGTCGGGCTGTGTATAGGTCAGAAGTCCCGGCTTGGCGGGGACAGCCATCGCGCCGAGGGCCACACCACCTGCCAGAAGAGTCAATATGTGTCGTTTCATTTGAATGACGGTTAAAATTTATTGCAACGATCGGTTGATTGCTGCGATAGTTGAACTTAGATATCTTTGGTTGAATTTGCAAATATAGCAATCTTTCATTGAAATAAAAAAAATCCGTGTGGTAAAACACGGATTTTTAACTTTAGTTTATGATTTTTATCCTTTATCATTCTCCGGCATATATCATCTCCACCTTTCCGATGGGGAGACTCGCACTGAGCAGTACCGGAATCCTTGATGACTTCGCCACCTCCGCATGCACGGGATAACCGCTCATCGCTCCGTTGTAGCTGTATTCGAAATCCACCGAGTAGGTAGGATAACCAACACCCGCCGCCGTATAGCTTGACTGGCCGTTATACGTCACCACCACACGTTGAGGAGCGCCACCCTCGACAGTAATCGGGATGGTCATCTGTTGTCCCGGAGTCATGGCATCGAAGTTGATCTCATGGAAGTAGTAGAACATTCCGAGCATATCGGCTGTGACAGTCACAGCCTCCATAGTGTTGCCGTCGGCATCAAGACTACCTACCCCTTTTATGTTTTTGTAATTAGCCGGATCGGTGGGATTAAAGCCCCCTGAACGGTAGACAGTCACCTTAGGCTTGAGATACCATCCGTTCTCATAAGTGACGGTTTCATGACTGACAGGAGAGCCGGGAGTCATCGTTGCGTCGAGAGTGTCGCTGACGCAGAACACCCTCCCCTCCCATGGGATTGAATTGCCGTCGAGCGTACCGTTGAAACTCGAGCCATCTGACTGAAGAGTTACCTTACCATGGGCAATCATCACATCAATAAGGCCCCAATGGTAATGTACATCATAGTTCAGTTCCTGATAAGGGATATTCACCTGCGCGAAACCGGTGAGGGCCGCGATCCATGCGAAAAGGAGAAGTACAGTCTTTTTCATAGTCTTTAATAATTGTACGTTAAGATTAAAGGAGCTGTCGGTTATCCATGGCAGCTTACATTCATACTTCTAAAACGATCAACCCCCTTGATTGGTTTGCCAATCAAGGGGGTTGTATATTAGCTGACATTATCAGAAGATGTTGTCAGACCTTACCATAGTTTGGATATCACTTCACATTGAGTGTCACTGTGCCATCTTCATCTACCTTCACATCAAGTTCCTGACCTGCACCGAGTGTCAGCTCCTTGGTGGCATATGTGTTGTGGAGATAAGCGGGAGCTTTTCCTGTGCCACCCTCTACCGGATGGAGAGCCTTGAAGATGTCGTAACCCTTTACAGGCTCCACCTTATAGANGGGAGTNGCGGCNGCGGGAGCACCATTCGAGGCAGCGGAGCCATCCTCAAACTCAATCAGAGGCTCGTTGGTAGCCATAACGTCGCCGGCGGCGATGAGNACCTGCTTCACCTTNCCCGACATATCGGAGACAAGATTGTTCTCCATCTTCATAGCCTCATACACCATAACGGTGTCGCCGGCGTGGATTGTATCGCCCGGTTTCACATTGACAGAGAGTACTGTGCCACCCATAGGAGCACGGAAAACAGGACCGGAGACATTGGCAGCNGNAGCTTTCTTCGCACTCTGTGTGGCTCCGTGAGTCTTCTCATACTCGGCCTTGCGCTTGTTGGTGAGATAAGTCTTCGCCACAGTGGGGAGAAGTTCGAGAAGAAGCATCTCCTCCTCATTGGCGGCAAGCTTCACACCGCCAAACTCCGGAAGCTCCGGATTGACAGGCTTCTTGTAGGATGCCACATCATAAGGTTTCTCCTGTGCGCTACCGGTGATTTTCTCGCGGAAAGCGGGATCTACAGGGACCGGAGTATTGCCATACTCACCCTTCACGAGAGAGATGAACTGGTTGCTCTTGGTGGTATAGTCAGGCTTACCGTTGCGACGGTCGAGGGCTACGGAGACAGCCTGAGAGCCTACAATCTGGCTGGTGGGGGTCACGAGGGGTACGAGACCGGCATCGCGACGCACCTTCGGAATCAGAGCCATCGCCTCCTCAAGCACATCCTCAGCCTTGAGCGCACGAAGGTTGGCCACCATATTGGAGTACATACCACCCGGCACCTCGGCATTCTTTACAATCTCATTCGGTTTCGGGAAACCGAAATAAGCCTCGATCTTGTGGCAGGCATCGAGGAGCTCCTCCTCCTTGTCGGCCTTCGCAGCCTTTATGGCGCGGTCAAACTCAGCATCGATGTCGGCAGGCATTACTGCGAAAGCCTCGTCGAAGTCGCGCTGCCATTTATCCTTGTTGAGGTCGAAGGGAGCCAAAGCTGTTCTGGCCTCCTTTAGAGCGTGGCGGATTTTGGCCACAGCCTCCATATTGACATCAAGTTCGATTCCGAGCTTCTTGCAGAAGATGTCGATCAGCTCGATTGCGGGAGCGGCGGAGCCACCTCCGAACCACCATATATTAGTATCAACGATATCCACACCCTGAATGATGGCAGTAAGCACCGATGCCAGGCCATAGCCCGGCGTGCAGTGTGTATGGAAATCAATAGGCACCTTGACAGCGTTTTTCAGCTTAGGCATGAGAGCGAATATGCGGGAGGGATTCACCAGACCGGCCATATCCTTGAGGGTAATCATCTTGGCGCCGAGTTTCTCCATCTCGACAGCGAGATTCACGAAATAATCATCGGTGAAGATCTTCTCTGCCTCTGGAGTGCCCTTGGGGTCTATGGTGTAGCAGACGGCGGTATCGGCGATAGCCACATTACCGTTGAGACCGTCAAACTCGTTGATCATCTTGATGGAGCTCTTGATATTCTCAAGGTCGTTGAGGGCGTCGAAGATACGCATCACATTGAGGCCGTTCTCGATAGCCTTCTTATAGAAGCCCTCAAGCACAGAGTCGGGATAAGGGACGTAGCCGAACAGGTTTCTGCCACGGGAAAGGGCCGAGAGAAGGGATATCCCCTTCATTGCCTCCGAGCAGGAACGCAGACGGTCCCAAGGGCTTTCGCCAAGGTAACGCATCACCGAATCGGGCACTGCACCGCCCCAAACTTCCATAATGTAAAATTTTGCATCGCGGTAGAGTGGGAGAAGCTTGTCGATATTCTCCTGTTTCATGCGCGTAGCAAACAATGACTGCTGGCCGTCGCGCAGCGTCAGGTCTCTGATTTGAAGTTTCTTTGCCATGATCGATATTATAGTTCCTGAAGCCGGTGAAGTCCGTGGAGGAGGGGGTTGTCGCGGCCCATCCGGCGGTTATGACATAGATATTGGCTTCAAAATTAGTTATTTCTTCTTGATTACAGAAATTTTTCCACAATAAAATGCCAAATCACCCCAATTTTCAACATAATCCGCTCCCCTCCGCTCTGTAGATTCCGGATGGGAATCAGGGGAAGAGGAGCCGGAAGCGGGTGAGGGAATCGGAGTCGGTGCGGAGTGAGTAGGTGATGCCGTGACGGCTCAGGATCTCGCCGGTAAGAGTCAGACCTATGCCGCATCCCTCCGGCTTTGTCGTAAAGAATGGATTAAACAGTCTGTTGGCTACTTCAGCAGTGATCGGGGTGCCGTCGTCTGCCACTTCCAGAAGCACACGCTCTTTCCGCTGATTGTCGTATTGCGTGGTCTCACGACGGGTGGTGATGGATACATGTCCCCTGACGTGTTGACCTCCGTCAGCAGATAAGCATCCTCCGGATTCGGGTATGCTCTCCACGGCATTCTTGACGATGTTGACAAGTGCTTGCTGGAAGAGGGGAAGATCTATGTCGACAGTAATGTCAGGGCATCCGGTCTCCAACGTTATCTCTACCCCTTCACGGGCAAACTGNCGCAGGAAGGGGAGCATCTCNCGGAGTCGGTCGTCAATCGGTTCCGGACGCTTCACGGGGGCCGGAACCCTCACGACATCGGCATAGGCGTTGATGAATGAGCTGAGCCGGGCACAACGGTCGTCGCAGCTCTCGAGCACCTCGGCAATATCGGGATCGTCTACACTCATTGCTATGGTGTCGAATACTGATCTCACTCCCCCCATCGTGTTGTTGACTTCGTGAGAGATGATGCGTATCACTTTCTCATATGCCTCCCTCTCCGCACGCATCATCTCCTCGGTGAGGGTCTCCAGAAGATAGAAGGGGCGGCTGAAACCGCTCTGCATGAAACTCAGATGGTAGCAACGATAGCGTCTCACATCGCCCCGGCGTATCACCCTGCTCTCACCCTCCGGTATGTCGGGCATCTGGCAGACAAGATCTGATGATATCTCACTCAGTCGATGGCCGAGGAAACTCGCGGCGTTCTCTATCCCCGTTATCTTCATGAAGGCGGGATTGACCATACTGATCTTTCCATCGAAATCAAGAATCGCCACCCCCATGGGAGAGGCATCGGTGAGCAACCGCATGAAGCTCTCCCTCTCCAGATTGCGGAGCCGCTCCTCCCGGAGCCTGTCGATCATAGTGTTGAAGAGCGTGACCGTACGGTCGGCATCCCTCTGCCCGACCTTCGTCAGACGGTTGTTGAAATCCTGAGCACGAATCAGGTCCATACCCCGTGCCACCGTCAGCTGTGGAAGTATCACCGAGCGCAGAAGCATAGCGAGGGAAAGAAGGGTAAACAATCCGGCACCTACCACTCCCCACACCCTTACATCCCCACCGATAAGGGAGAGNAGCATCANCATGNCCACTCCGACCGCGACTCCGGCAAACCACCAGTTTCTCATATCTTTATTCCGTATTTCTCCATTCTTCTGTAGAGGGTCTGCCTTGTGATTCCAAGAATTCTGGCAGCCTGCGTCAGATTCCCCTCCACCTTTTCGAGAGCCTCTACGATGGTCTGGCGCTCCATATCCTCAAGAGTACCTGCGGGCTTCGGTATNTCCGCATCATTGGCGGCAACATTACCCGCCACATCGGCAAAGGCCTCCTTGCCGAGACGCGGTCCACCTATCAGCACAGCACGCTCCACCATATTGCGGAGTTGCCTGATATTGCCGGGATAAGGGAGACGCGTGAGCAGTTCCATGGCTTCCGGAGTGATCTCCGGCACCGACATGCCCGATGCCGCTGCGCTCTTTTTCATAAAGTGGCGCACAAGCAGGGGGATATCGTCGCGACGCTCCCTTAAAGCGGGGAGACGCAATGTTATGAGGTTTATACGATAAAAGAGGTCTTCACGGAAAGTGCGCTCGGCCACCATTGCAGGTAAATCGGCATTAGTGGCACACACCACCCTTATGTCTACCCTCTTCGGGCGGCTCTCCCCCAACGGTTCGAATGTGTGCTGCTGAAGCACCCTCAACAGTTTCACCTGGCTCCCCATGTCAAGGTCGCCGATCTCATCCAGGAAGATAGTCCCTTTGTCGGCTATCTCGAACCGCCCTTTACGTGCCGCCACAGCACCCGTGAAGGCACCTTTGGCATGACCGAACATCTCGCTCTCGAAGAGACTCTGCGATATACCCCCGAGATTGACCATCACGAATGGATTCGACGAGCGACGGCTATTGACGTGAATAGCGTTGGCTATCAGCTCCTTCCCGGTGCCATTCTCACCCAGGATCAATACCGGCGCATCGGTGGGAGCTATGCGCTCCACCGTAGAGAGAAGATCCTCGAGGGCACGGTTATGTCCCACAATCCCGCACCGGTCAAATCCATCTGTCGCGTTCTTCTCCGGCTCCGACGCCGCTTTATCATTCAGGCTGAGTGCTGTGGCTATGCGCTGCAGGAGCACAAGATTGTTCCATGGTTTGGTAATGAAGTCGTAGGCTCCGGCTCGTATACCCTCCACGGCAAGCTCGATGCTTCCCCAGGCTGTTATCAGTATCACAGGTGTATCCGGCAGGAAGATGCGGGTTTTACGGAGCAACTCTATCCCCTCCACTCCTGTTGTGGATCGGGAGTAGTTCATATCCATCAGTATAAGATCGTAGGCATTGGCACGCACCTTCTCCAAGGCCTCTTGAGGTGAAGCGGCCTGGTCGGTGGCATATCCGGCCCGTTTCAGCATGAGTGCGAGCGATAGCCTGACGGTCTTGTCGTCATCGATTATCAGAATCATACATCAAAATTACAAAAATTTCTTCATAACCGGAAACATCCGCGTCCTTAATCTTCGCAGCATCCGCTATTTGACCGGGAGCAACGTCGAGGCTACGATTTTATCGAAGTCGGCATCAATGCCGCAGTCATGTTCATAGTCCCAGAGTGTGAGGCTACGGATCTGATAATAGTATAGCCAGAACAGATATAGCTCGTTGACGTATTCACGGCGCGCCTCATCCTTCTTCACCCGGGAGTCGTTGAGGTCGAGAGTTGATATCTTGCCGATGAGAAAAGTCTCCACATTAGTGGCATAACGCTGTGCGGCGATCTCGTCGGCCCTTCGGGCGGTGCGAAGCTGCTGAAGCTGGTTGCCGTAACGCTCTACAAGGATAAATAGGTTCTGGCTGAAATTCTGGTTCTCCTGACGCACTCGGCTCTCCACGAGCCGACGGTTGCTTTCGGCCACCTTCACCTGCCCCTTGCGCCTTCCCCAGTCGACGAGAGGAATCTGTATGCCCACCTCCACCACCTGATTGTCTTTCAGGTTGCGGTAAGCGTCGTTGAATCTATGGTCGGTGCCGGTGTATCCGAGCTGTGCGAAGAGATTGATCTCCCTCTGTGCCCCCTTGGCTTTGGCCACTTCATAATCGGCCTCAAGCTGCGTGCGCAGCATCCTCTTCGAGAAGGGGTTGTTGGCGAGGGCCTTCTCAAGCGCATCGGAATATAATATCTCTGTTTCCGGAACGTCGAGCGGTATCTCCGGCTCAAGCGCAGTATCTGATTGCAGATCGAGGAATGTGCATATCTGAAACTCGTTGCTGCGGAGATTACTCTCGCAGTCGGTGAGATCGGTGCGGGCATTGAGTAGGTTAAGCTCCATCTGGAGAAGATCGTTTCGGCTTATGCGTCCCATCTCCCTCTTCTCTTTGGCCACTTCGTAGAGACGTTCAGCCTGCTCAAGGTTCTGACGGGCTATAGCCATATTCTCGCGAGCCATAAGGAGCGAGAAATAATGACCGATTGCCGATGTGGCCACCTCCTCTGTGGCAGTAAGGAAATCGGCTTTCGCCTCCTCATATCTCACAGGCTCTATCCGGCGGTCCCATTTCACATTGTTCACGCCGAAGATAGGTTGCGTGAGGGTCACGGCCACAGGAATCGACATATACCTGCTGTAGGCTCCGGTGCCGAGCTGGCGATAGAAGTCGAGATAGGTATTGACAGCCACCTTACCGCCGGTGAGCCATATATTCTGGGTGACCGACAGTTCGCCATGCATCTGAAGATAATTGTTGGGTACGAATGTATAATTCCCCTCCGCGTCCATATATGAGCTATACTGCTTGCGGTAGGAGGGAAGAGTGGCGGCAAACGACACCTCCGGCAGGAGTTCGGCCCGATAGGAGCGATAGCCCCAGTAGGCTGTCTTGAGCTGATTGAGGGCCACTTCCGCATCTACGCTGTTGGTGCGCGCGCGGGCTATTGCATCAGGGAGAGTGAGCCTGACAGTCTGTGTCTCCTCTCCGAAGAGAGGAAACGCAAACATCAAAAACACTATTAACTTAATAAATCTCATAGACTGTCTGTTTACTCCGATTTCAAGGCTATGGCCGGCTCGATACGCATTGCCTTGCGTGCAGGCCACCAAAGACTCACCACTATGCCCGCGGCCACAAGCGCCACAGCCACAGCTTCGATCAAAATCAATTCCCACACATCTAACGATGAGAGAAAAGATATCCTGCTCATAAAGGGCCATACCAGGGCCGACACTATTATCACCGCGATCGAGAGGAGAATCATCCCCTCCCCCAGAATACGGCGGAAGATATCGGCCGATGTAGCTCCACACACCTTGCGTATGGCGATCTCCCCCACCCTCTGCTGCATGCGAAACCAGAAGGAACCCAACAGTCCGAGGAAGATAGTGGCCAGAAGGAAGAGGATCAGCACCACCAGCAGACGTACCTGAGTCACCACCGACCGCTGGGTGCCTTCACGGATATCGGCGAGGCTCGTAAGGTCGGAGAGATATACGTTTCTCTGCCTGCGGAGTTCAGGATGATTACGGAAATCCTCCTTGAACTTCGCGTCTCTGCCATGTTTCACCTTCAGAGCTACACGTCCCCAGACATTATCATCCTCGCTGACCGGGAATATGAGAGTGCCACCCCATGCCGGCTCATACTCCGTGCGCCGCACGTTCTCAACGATATCACCGATGCGGTAGACATTGGTGCTGTCACCCTCAAACACCATCTTAGCCCCGAGAAGATCCATCACATCCCTTCCCGATTCCGAATAGGAGAGGCTCGGAGCTATGAGGAGCTCACCCTTGCTAAGGATCTCCATGAGCTGCTGCGTGCTCTTCCCCGTAAGGCTCCTCAGCCCCATCACTTTGGCAAGTGCAGGCGATCCTGTACGCTGGTTGGCGAAATAAGCCACTGAATCCACCTTGTCGACACGGATGAGCGATCGGCCGTAATAATTGTAATTGTAGGGGAGTCCGTTGTTATGGAATGTCACCTCCTCCACATTGGGGTTCTCCCTCAGCCTTCGGATCAGATCCCGTAAATCGGAATTATATGGGTGCTCCTCTCCGTCCACACCGGTGAAGTAGGGTGAATCGGTATTGACTGTTTTTGTATCCAACTGGTAGACATCATGATAATCCGAGCCAACCGGCTCAAGGGCGGGGCGTAGATAGATATATACGAGTGCCCCTACAATCCATATCACCGCGCACACCACCGCCAGCTCTATCACAAGCCAGATATTGTCGCGCCATTCATTCTTTATCTGCGTAAGAAGTTTTCTCTTCATTATCTTCTGAATTTAGTTGTTAGCGTGATGTAATTGCCACAGCGGGCGCCACAAGCGACGCTCTCCATGCCGGCACACTTGCNCTCAGGATATTCAGGATAAGGCATCCTCCGAGAGCATAAAGGAAGTTGCTCCATCGGAAAAGCATCTTCACATCCGGCAGGGCGTTGAGCANCTCCAGAGAACTNTTGAAACCTTCACCGACACTGAANAGAAAGGTTGAGGCGAGCGACATGAATATCAGGGCGGCCACCAGTCCTATCACACCCCCGGCAAGGGTGATTATGAGATTCTCCCCGAATAGCTGCACTATGATGTCNCCTCTCTTGGCNCCGAATGCCCTGCGTACCCCGATCTCAGCCACACGATGGCGCAGACGTCCNCGGGTCATGCTGCTGAGATTGATGGCCGGAAGGATGATGAGTATCGTGTAGATCGCCCAACGCACCTTTCGTGAGGTATCGGTGTCGGGTGTCACGTTGCTTCCACCGATCCCGNCGGCCATATCCTTGGTGTCGTAAGGCTGTCCGTGATAGAATATTTCCCACCCTTCACTCTCAAGTTCACTGTTTATCTGACGGTAACGGTTCTCCACCTGGCGCTTCACACTTTCCGGGCTCACGCCTCTCTTGGCAAGGAGCCTGACGCTCGCGTTTCCATACAGGTTGCCATCCTCCATAGTGCGCTGATAATCTTTATTAAATATCTGGTAGGCATGAGCATAAGTCGTGGTAAGGAGAGGGCTTACATCCTCCACGACACCGACTACAGTATAGGGGACCATATTGACCTCNAACTCACGGCCGGCCACCATCTCCTCGCCGAACACACGACGCGCCATGCTGCGCGTAAGCACCACACATTTGACATTCGCCTTGACCTCCGCCTCGTCAAAGGGTCGGCCGTCGATAAACCGGAAGTCATATATCTTCCAGAAATTCTCATCCACAAGGCGAGTGGTGGCCGACACGCTCTCCTCCCCGCGCAGGTTGATATCGTTGGTCAGTTCCCAAGGGGTGACGTAAGATACAGCCTCCACACCGTCAAGGTTCTCGTAGATGCGTCNGGCCAGATCCACGGAGATGCCAGAAGTAGAGCCGTCGTTGTTGCCGGTGCTACTCTTTGCGTGGATGTTGGTCCCGTTCAGAATACGGTTGCGGTTAGTCTCCGGTGCCGTCTCCACAGTGTATAAGGAATCGGCCATGATAAACGCCATCACAAGGAAAATGGCAATTGCAGTGCCGCTCACCGACACCCATGTCATCAACCTCTGATGCTTCATCTCATAAAATATCTGTCGTAACATTTTTTCTCGGTTTTATTCATCTTTTACTGCCAGGGCAGGGTCGATTCTCATGGCCTGCCACGCTGGAAGAGCCACACTGACAATGATGCCCACGGCCACTACGGCACATGCGGCGGCCTCAAGCCATATCATAGTCCCCACCGAGGGTAGATCCTCCTCTTCAACTCTCCTGGCATATATCCAGCCTATAGCCGTTATCAGGGGAATAGCGAAGAGCAGGAGCGTCATCCCCTCCCCTATCACACGCCGGAAGATATCTCCGCGAGTGGCGCCGCACACCCTGCGTATGGCAATCTCGCTTACACGCTGCTGCATGCGGAACCAGAATGTGCCCAGCAGGCCGAGCCCCACCACAATCAGTATGAAACATATCACAGCAGTATTGAGGCGCACTTCCTTAGCCGAATCACGTTCAATCGCCACACCGAGGTCGTCGAGCGAGGAGAAATTATAGAGAAAGATATTGCGTCGCGCCTGCATATCGGGCGATGTCTCGAATTCCCTCCTGAAAGCGGCGCCGTGGCCCGGTTTCACCCTGATCATGATTTCCCAAACATTCGAGAGATCAAGATTCTCGTCGATCGGCTTTATGATAGAGCCGCCATACTGATAGTCATATCTCGAACGGCGCACCAACTGCACGATATCCGCCACACGGACAGTGTTTGTGGTGTCTCCACCCANATGGGCCATCCTGCCGTTGACCGCTTCCGGAGAGAGAGTCTCCACATAATCATCATCTTCTTCATCGCAGAGGAGGGAGGATATGAGCATCTCTCCCGATGCGAGATGTTGCTCAAGAAATCCGGAATCTTTGCCTGTAGTGCTGCGCAATCTCAATACCCTCACAGCCTCGGGACTAATTTCCCTCAGATTACCGTAATATGGCAAAGTGTCACCCTTCGGCCATAAATGATTGCCGATATACGAGCCATTATAGGGGATGCCATTCATACCCAATGCTGCGACCTCCACATGCTCGCTATGACGCATACGGGCCAGAAGGCTCCTTATGTCGATGTTGTTCTGCTCCATTCCGTCAAGATCTGTCGCCACATAGTCGGGAGAATTCTGACTCACCTTACCGACCCTGACCGTATATACATCCTCGCTGTCGAAGCCGAGCGGGATGAAATAATAACGCATCGTATAATATATCTCTACCGAGAAAAACCATACCGCGAGTCCTACTACGGTGATAGCCATGACGAGCCAGATATTATCGCGCCATTCATTGCCCATCTGGGCTAAAAGACTACGTTTCATAATCGTCAATTATATTTTTGATTTGGATATTGCGGCGGCAGGGGGTATGAGCGACGAACGCCATGCCGGCACCGTGGCCGTAAGAATATTGAGCAGCAGGCATGCCCCCAAAGCTATGAGGAATGTCTTCCATGTGAACACCATCTGCAGAGAGGGATTGGCCATCATCATATCCATAGAGGAGGCCATCCAGAAATCTACATAAGAGAAGAACTGTGCCGAAAGGAAGAGCATGAAAAGCACACTGCAGAGAAGGCCGAGGCAACCTCCGATCACCGTCACTATCAGGTTCTCTCCGAGAAGCTGCTTCACGATATCGACTCTCTTGGCGCCGAACGCACGTCTCACACCCAGCTCCGAGACACGATGGCGAAGACGTCCGCGGGTCATACTGCTGAGGTTGATGGCCGGCAGAAGTATAAGCAACCCGTACATGAACCATCTCTTACGCTTCTGGGCTGAAAGATCGGGCGTGAGATTCCCACTCATCTTGCCGCTTACCTGTGTGTCAAGGTCGAAAGGCGAGCCATGATATTCGGCCTTTACCATCTCAGGGGCAAGCTGAGCGTTCATAGTGGCGTAACGCGCCTTCACCTGGCTCCTCACTGCCTCCGGATCGGTATCCCCGGCATACTTAAGAAGCACTTTCAAAGATCCCAGTTTCTGATATTTCGGATTGCTGTTCCAGCTATTACGGTGTTCAGCGGAAAGTGATATAAAGGCTTCAAATCCTGTGTTACTCATCAGAGGATTCACATCATCGACAACGCCACACACCATATATCTTTTTCCCTGGATATTGACTTCACGCCCGACTATTTCAGTCGACTTGAACAATCTGTGGGCAAGACTCCTCGACACAACGATAAGATTGCTGTCGTCAGTACATTCCTCATCGGTAAAGGGATGCCCCTCGATGAATCTGAAGCGATAGATGTCCCAGTAGCTCCCGTCGACGGGGAATACGGTGGCTCTCACCGGCGGCTGCCCCTTTATCAGAATATCCANCACTCTCGACCAAGCGCCTACATACGATATCTTCTCCACACCGTCAAGATCACCGTAAAGCTGTCTGGCCGCCTCGTAGGAGAGTCCCCCGGATGATGAGGAATGTTCCTCGGGGTCAGTGCTTTGAATATCAACATATGCTCCTACCCATATTCTGTCGCGGTCAAGCTCAGGCGCCATACTGACAGTCTTCACACTGTCTGACATATAGAACACCATCACAAGAAATATCGAGACTGCCGTTCCCGCTATCGAGATCCACGTCATCATCCTGTGATGACGCATATCATATATTATCTGCCTTAACATAATGAAGCTCTATGNTTGTCACTCNACTCTGCGGCCGTCGAAGAAACGGATAATTCTGTCGGTCATCCGCGCCTGAGCCTCGTTGTGGGTCACCATCACTATGGTGCGCCCATCCTCCTTGTTGAGNTGATGAAGNATATCCATCACCTCCTGTCCCATCTTGGAGTCAAGGTTGCCGGTAGGCTCGTCGGCAAGTACGATCTTAGGATCGCCCACTATGGCTCTGGCAATAGCCACACGCTGGCATTGGCCGCCTGAAAGCTGCCCCGGAAGATGGCGCATACGGTGGCTGAGCCCAAGGCGTGTGAGCACCTCCTCCACCCTTCTCTTCCTCTCATGGGCGCTCACGCCCTTGCGGTAGGCAAGCGGGAGAGCCACGTTCTCGGCCACATTGAGCGAGGGGATAAGATGAAAACTCTGGAAAACGAACCCGATGTTCTCGTTGCGGAACTCCGAGAGACGGCTGTCGCTCATCCCGGCTGTGGCGTCGTCCATTATAGTGACCGTGCCTGAAGTCGGAGTGTCGAGAAGTCCGATGATATTGAGGAGTGTAGACTTTCCACATCCCGAGGGGCCCATGATGCTTACAAACTCACCCTTCTCTATATCGAGATTCACATTCTCGAGTGCGAGGGTCTCTATCTCTTTTGTGCGGTAAACCTTATTTACATCCTTAAGTTTGATTATTTCCATGTCGATATGCTGTTAAAATTTNATTTTCTATTCTTTAAGTTTCAGTTTTTTTCTTGATTTGTAGTTGCTCATGTCGCTGACCACCACCTCCTCTCCGGGAGCGATTCCCGACTTCACCTCCACGAAGTCGAAATTGCTGTCGCCCAAAGCCACAGAGCGGCGTTCAAGTTCCCCGTCGGCCGTCTTGACAAAGAGCTGGTAAGATCCGGCCCCCTCGAAATAGGTACCGTTCGGTATGATGGTCACACCGTCGTGCACGTCATATATCACGTTGAGCTCGGTGCGGAGTCCGGAGCGGAGAATCGCGTCGTTATCGTTGTCGAGAAGCACGGTGAACTGTATCATGCCGTTCTGGCTCTGAGGCGACACATGGGCTATATGCCCCTTCACCGTGTTGCGGTTGATCCTTACATTCACCGCCGACCCCAAAGCGAGTTTCCCTGAATTGGCCTCCGGTATCTCACCCTCGATCTTGAAATGCCTCAGATCGGAGATCACCGCGAGTTTTTCGCCGGCCCCAATGCTTGTGCCGAGGCTTTTGTTGAGGTATGTGATTGTTCCCTCCCGCGGAGCCTTAATGCGGGCATCCTCCATAGTGCGCTCCATATCCATGAGGTTGCGGCGTGAGATCTCCCCCTCAAGCTCCTTTGAACGCAGAGCGGCCGAATGTGACTTCCGCTCGTTCTTGAGCTGCATACGGAGCTGCTCAAGCTCAAGTTGCCCTGTGGCATAAGCGAGTTCGGCCTCCCGGATACGGTCGCCGGTGCCGCTGCCGATGCTGTCGAGGCGACGCTCGTTGGCCACCTCCGCCTTCAGATGACTGACAGCCATCTCTTTCGTCTTCAGCTTCATCTCGAGGTCGGTGAGATAAGTGGCGTCGTTGAGTCGTGCCTGCTCCATATCGTTGCGACGCATCTCCACCTCATCTGAGAGACGTCGCAACTCGGTCTCCGTCGACTGCAAATCAAGCCGCAGAAGGGATTCTCCGGCTACGACCGTATCCCCCTCATTGCGATAGACCTCCAGTATTCTTGTGGCCACCGGCGAGACAATCGCCTGCTCATAGAGCGGCACAATCTTTCCGGATGCAGTGACGCTGCTCTCAAGGGTACCCCTCCGCGCAGGGCTTATCAGAAGGTCCTTCTCCCGGATTCCATCGCCGAGCGAGTATATGGCACTTCCCACTGCGAGGAGCACCACCCCTGCCACACCTGCTATCCTGAAGGCACGCTTGCGCGCCTCTCTCTTACGTTGCTCTTTTGGTATTTCTCTGTCCATAGATTCTGTGTACGAATTCACCGTACATGATTCAATATGCGTGCCAAACTTACAAATATCTATATATCAATCCAAAAACATATTACCACTCTGTACGCTGCCGTACAAGTGTCCGATTCCGTACACCATCGGAAATATAATTTTGTACAATTGGGAAAAAATTGCTAACTTCACAACCGCAACCGGAATTAACCGGCATGCCCGACCTTATTTAACTTTTCATCATGACACCGTTATACCCGCCATTTACAATAGGGGTAGATCTCGGTGGCACCAACACAGTCCTTGCCATAGTGGATTCTGTAGGACACATCGTTGCCATCGATTCATTCCCCACCGCCACTCCCGACATTGGGACATGGGCCGATATCCTCGCCCATAAGATCAAAGATATGATACGCACCTCCGACCTTGACGGACATATCAAGGGGATCGGTATAGGGGCTCCGTGCGCCAATGCAGTGACAGGGTCGATCGAAGCGGCCACCGACCTCCCGTGGCCCTCGCCGATTCCTCTCGCCAATATGGTGCAGGCACGCCTTCAGCTCCCTACGGTTGTGACCAACGACGCCAACGCCGCCGCTATCGGCGAGATGACATATGGAGCGGCCGCAGGAATGAAGAACTTCATAGTGCTCACCCTCGGCACCGGTGTAGGGGCCGGCGTAGTGTGCGACGGACATCTCCTCTCCGGCACCCGCGGATTCGCCGGGGAGCTTGGCCACGTCACTTTCCCCTTCGCCGCCGACAGGCCATGCGGCTGCGGACGCTCCGGCTGCCTCCAGACCGTGGCCTCCGCAAAGGGTATCCTCACCACGGCACGCCATCTGCTGAGTGTTTCCTCCGAGCCCTCCTCACTCCGTGGAATACCGGAAGAGAAGCTCACGGCCAAGGATATATGCGAAGCCGCACACGCAGGCGACTCTCTGGCCAAAGAGATTTATGAATATACCGGCCACTGTCTCGGCAAGGCTGCCGCGGAATTCGCCGCGCTGACCGATCCGGAGGCCATAATCATCTTCGGAGGAGTGGCCAACGCCGGCGACCTCCTTTTGCCTCCTATGAGAGATGCCTTCTCCAAGAATGCCCTTCACCTCTATCGCGACAGGGTGCGTTTTCTGAAATCGGGTCTTGAAGGGGCCAATGCCGCAGTGCTCGGCGCCGCCTCCCTGCCGATGATGAAGAGATAAAAAGAACACAATAGACCGACATGGTCGACCAACCATAGAATTTAGCTTATGATACTCGAAATTTGCTGCGGGGATCTCGCCAGCGTGCTCGCCGCCAAAGCAGGCGGAGCACAACGCATAGAGCTCTGCTCCGGCCTCTCGGAGGGTGGACTCACACCCTCGATAGGACTGATTCTGGCCGCAGTGGCAACCGGAATACCTGAAATAAATGTCCTGATCCGCCCTCGTCCGGGCGATTTCCTCTATACGGAAGAGGAGCTTCTTCTCATGGAGGATGATATCCGCCATGCCATCTACGCCGGCGCCACAGGTGTGGTGATCGGTGTGCTCACAGCCGACGGCCATGTGGATTCGGAGGCCACTGCTCGCCTCGTGGCCGCCGCAAGGGATGCAGCTATCAAGAAGGGACTCCCCAATCTCAACATCACTTTCCATCGTGCATTCGATGTCACTGAGAATGTCGACAAAGCCCTTGAGGCGGTCATAGCCCTCGGTTGCGACTGCCTCCTCACCTCCGGACAGGCACCTTCGGCCACCATGGGACTCCCCATGCTGCGGCATATTGTGCAGAAAGCGGCCGGACGCATCACGGTCATGGCCGGAGCCGGTGTGAACCCGGCCAACGCCAAGGAGATCGTGGAGGCCACCGGAGTAGAGGTGATACATTCCACTGCCCGCAAGCCTATAGCAAGCCGCATGAGGTTCCGACGTCCCCGTGTAGCTATGGGAGCGCCCGGCTCGGATGAATACGCCCCCCTCTCCACTGCCCCCGACGTTGTGGCAAACCTCCTCTCCAAATTCAGTTAATACGGTTTCGAACACTTCAATTTATCAAATGGCTCCGTCACGTTATCACCTGAGATACCTTCTCGCCTCGATTCCTCTCTGCTGTGCCCTCTCCGCCTCATCGCTCACTCCTGATGAGGCGTGGGAATTCCTGCAGACCACCCTCTCCCTTCCCGACCGTGCCGATTATTCCGAGGAATTCTATCGCGAGAATATCGCCTCCTCCCTAAAAGCCCGCGAGGAACTGCCTTGGGGGAAGAGTGTCCCCGACCGGGAGTTTCTCCATTTCGTGCTCCCCGTGAGGGTCAACAACGAAAACCTCGACAGCTCGAGGATGGTGTTTTACGATATCCTTAAAGAGCGGGTGAAAGATCTATCGATGAAGGATGCCATTCTTGAGGTAAACCATTGGTGTCATGAGAATGTCACCTACCGCCCCTCCGACGCACGGACCTCCTCTCCGCTGTCGTCGGTGAGTCAGGCCATCGGGAGATGCGGTGAGGAATCCACATATACTGTGGCGGCGCTCAGAGCCGTTGGAATTCCGGCACGCCAGATCTACACACCCCGCTGGGCGCACACCGACGACAACCATGCCTGGGTAGAGGCCTGGGCCGATGGGGAATGGCATTTCCTGGGCGCCTGTGAACCGGAGCCGGTGCTTGATCTGGCATGGTTCAACACACCCGCCTCACGCGGACTGCTCATGAACACCAATGTGGCGGGGAGATATGACGGACCCGAGGAGATACTCCTTGCCGAACCCCTCACCACCCGCATAAACGTCACCGGCAACTATGCTCCCACCGCTACACTTCCTGTGACTGTGGTATATCCTGACGGCACTCCGGCCAAGGGTGCGAAGGTACACTTCTGTATCTACAACTACTCCGAATATTATCCGGCCGTCACAAAAGTAGCTGATGCAGCCGGATCGGCATCACTCACCACAGGCTTGGGAGATGTGGTGGTATGGGCCACGGATGGACGCCGGTTCGGATTCGCAAAGGGATCGGCCGCCGACTATGCCTCCGGAGTGAAGGAGGGATTGACCATTGTGCTCGATAAGGATCAGGATTATGAGGGCTCTTTCGAGATGAATATCACCCCTCCGCCGGCGGGAGCCTCCCTCCCTGTTGTGGCTCCGGAGCAGAGAGCCGGGAACGATCGGCGACTGGCCTATGAGGATTCTATACGCAACGCCTACACCTCCACCTTCGCCACTGCCGAGGATGCTGCAAGACTGGCAGCTGAACTGGAGGTTGACCCGAAAAGCCTGACTACCATATTGACTGAATCGAGAGGCAACCACCGGATGCTTTCCGGATGTCTGTCGGCATTGTCGCCCGCGGAGCGCCGTAAAGCTATGGATCTGCTGATGAGTGTAAGTGAAAAAGACCGACGTGACATCCCTGAGGAAGTGATCATCGACCATATCACCTTTACAGAGGCTCCGGAGAAATCTCTTCACGGCTCTGACAAGGAGATCTATAACAGATATATCCTCAACCCTCGTATTGAGCTGGAGGGGTTGCGCCCCTGGCGGTCTCTGTTCGCATCCGCTTTCTCTACAGAGGATAAGCAACGCTTCAGAAACGATCCTGAAGAGATTGTAAAATGGATATCCACCAATATCACTGTCGACGACACCCTTAACCCTCAGCGGCTAAGGATGAGTCCCGGAGCTGTGATGAGCCGTAAGAGAGCCGACTCGCTTTCAAGAAACATTCTATTTGTGGCCATAGCGAGAGGAGCAGGTATTCCGGCGCGTATAGATCCTGTCACGGGCGCCACCCAATATATGGGTTCAACGGCAACTGACTGGAATACGGTTGATTTCGGAGTAACTGAGGTGAGTGACTATGCCGGGAAGCCGGGGAGTCTGAAAATCACCTTCACCCCTGAAGGGTATCTTATAGATCCGAAATACTATTCGCAGTTCTCCCTCTCCAGGATTATCGACGGGACACCGCGCCAGCTTGAATATGACGAGGAGGGTACCGTCAGCTCCCTCTTCCCGACACCTGTGACCATAGAGCCGGGGCAGTATATCCTCACCACCGGTCAGCGTCTCGCTGACGGCGGAGTGCTCACACACAGCGAGATTTTCACTGTGACTCCCGGCGAGGAGGTGAATAAGGAACTGACTATCCGTCAGGAACCGACGGCGCTTTCTGTGATCGGTTCGCTCAACGCCGAGAATATCTATCACGACACAGCCACAGGGAGCGACAAGAGCATCCTCTCCACTACAGGACGAGGCTATTATGTGCTCGCGCTTGTGAATCCGAGTCATGAGCCGTCATCTCATCTTCTCAACGATATATCAGCCGTAGCCCCCTCTCTGGAAGCGCTCGGCAATAAAATGATTATACTCTTCGACGACGATGAGAAAGCTGCCCGCTTTGACCGCTCCCTTTTCCGAGGCCTCCCCTCCACGATGCACTTCGGGGTTGACAACGGCAACGTATCGCGCAAGGAGATACTCGGATCGCTGCATATGCCCGACAACACAGATTATCCTGTAATTGTCATAGCCGATACCTTCAACCGTATCGTATGGGTAGCGACAGGCTACTCCATCGGCACAGGAGAACTGCTTCTCCGTCATCTCTCTACACTTCGCTGAAAAGGTAAAGGTAGTAGAAAAAAGATTGCCGCGATTTTCTGAGAAATCGCGGCAATCTTTTTTCACAACTTGAAGATGAGGAAAGATATCAGGATGATTCCTATGAAGAATGCTATACCGGTCCACATCTTGGCGGCACGGCAGTAATCATGAGCCAGTCTTCGCCAGTCGGTGGGAGATAGTCCCTTGCCGTTTATTTTCAAGGCATCCGGCCCGTTGTCGGGAGCTTTCTGACTGTTTTTCCAGCATCTTCCGCTCGCCACAGAGAAATAGATGGCGAATATACCTATCGGCGGGAAGAAAAAGAGGGTCACAAGTATTGCCCAGGGCAACACTTTGGCAGGGGGCCGGCTTATATCCTCTCTGGCATCCAGTTCCTCGATGGTGGGGAGATTCAGCCCCTGCATACTGCGGTCGAAATAATTGACTTCCGTCTTTGCCGGATCAGATTTCCCGGCAGTGTCGGATTCAGCGGGGGTGACAGGGTCAGCGGGATGAAGCAGATCGTAGATACGTCGGCGATAAAGACGGCATATCTCAGCCACATCCTCCGCCTTCTCCCAGTCGTCCATCCCTTTGCACCAGACATATGTAGAGGGACGCACACCTGCATCAGGGAGCTGCTCAAGGGTGAAGGGACCGCGTTGCTCCCCATCAATCATTGCATAATATTCCATTTCCGGCTATTGATACACCTTAAATAAGGATTTAAGAATAAATTTTATGTCCGCTTCAGGAAATTGCGGCTCCTTATTTTTACAATATACTTAAAATATCAACATAAATAAACTGATAAACAATCCGATGCCAGAAAGGACAAAAGAGATTATAGTCATAGTCTTCGCCAACGAATTGGCCTGTTCCCCGACGGCATCATAACCCATCATGAAGGCATCGTTTGCCTTCCCGGCCTGTATGATCCCTACAATGCCAAATACACCTCCTATGCAAGAGAATATGAAACCGCATACTGTGGCTATTATCGCGGGATTCAGCCAGTTAGTTCGCACAACCGGAGATTGGTTCTGTCCATAGTTGGGGTTCATTCCGTATTGAGGGTTCTGACCGTAGTTCGGTTGTTGACCGTACTGAGGGTTCTGACCATAGTTCGGTTGTTGACCGTACTGAGGGTTCTGACCATAGTTCGGCTGCTGACCGTATTGAGGGTTCTGACCATAGTTCGGCTGCTGACCGTATTGAGGGTTCTGACCGTAGTTCGGCTGTTGATTATATCGATTGCCATTAGCAGCCTCGGTAGCCGCAAGCACTTGAGCCACCTCCTGTAATTGAGAAGCCCTTGTCCAGTCGTCAAGACCTTGACGCCAAATCAATGTATCCGGAGTGAGATTCTTGGAAAAGAGCTCCTGATATGTAAAAGGACCCGCCTGAGCCTCGTCGATAATCAGAAAATATTGATGTGTCATAAGCAAGAGAATTCATAGAATCAAAAATTTTGACTCTCTACAATGCAAAATTAACAAAAAAATTTGGAAATTATGAATATAAGCACTAATTTTGCACTCGAAACGGAGAGAATATATCTCCAATCTAATGCGGTAATAGCTCAGTTGGTAGAGCATCAGCTTCCCAAGCTGAGGGTCGCGAGTTCGAGCCTCGTTTACCGCTCCCCTCCAAACACTCTTCAATAAGTCTTAGCGACTTGTTGAAGAGTGTTTTTTTATGCTCTTTTCATAAGATTCCCAAGAGCCATCTCCATACCGGAATAACATGTATAACCGTATCATCATCCACCACTATCTCCTCCAACGAATCATGGTGTCCTCTTTTTTAGGACAGAAATNGCTATTTCTGTCCTAAAAAAGAGGACACCATCTGATCTTTCTGATTATCTTTATTATTTTAAGTTTCTGCAAACGATATCTGCTCCTATGTCTGATGGATTCCGATACGACATTTACTATTCGCAGCAGTTAGATGGAGATGAGAATCTTTATTTCATTAACCAAATATTCACAAAGCTCAATGTCTTCATGCTGTGAAAATCTGATTCTTGATAGGTATTCTCTCATATGTTCAGAGATATAAGCCAAATCTACATTTCTATAACGTCCCTTCATTCTCCACCAATAATCCTTCAAAGCTTCATATCTAAGCTCAAGTTCAGATACTGTCAAATCCACTTTATTACACCATTCCCTCACCATCCGTTCAGTCTCCTCTGTTGGAAGTAATGGAAGTGGTTTACCATAATTTATAAAATTACAGAAACTTTCCGGATCATAGGCGCGCCATTCCGCAGCTTCCTTTTTTGCAGCCTCCTTCGACATCCGCCATAGTACATTCTGAGCTTCCGGAACATATCTTTTCCGAAAAATCAATGCAAATCCGGAATCAATCCTCCTGTCTGAATCAAATTCTCTCAGGATTTCTACAGAATGGACATACTTTCTCCTCAGATTTCTGAAATCCAGATTCCTGGGGTTGACATATCCTATCCTTAATTCAGTAAGCAACAATCTCTGTTCCGTAAGACCGTAAGGTGTATTATTTCCAATCCCTATGACCCCGTCTGAAGTGCAATCATTTTCACAGTGCAGTGACTTCTCATAAGAATCAAGGTCGATTGCAGGGATATCACACTCCTTGAAAACCCCTTGTCCCGGATAGTCTCTGTCGGCCAAAGAAGCCAGTCCACATCCGAACCTCCGGTAAAGGGGATGTGATTTCAGATATTCGGAACACAGATATATCTCTTTCATAGTCATAATGAATCGGATGCCCTATAGGTATCAATCGTTTCAAAAGCAATATTGAAACACTCGAAGATGCGAGATGTGTCATTACCACAATCGACATAATCATACTGCAACTCACCTGACTTTCTGTAAGCCTGATAGAAATTAGTAACATCTGACAATCCTTCTGCCTCCGCCATAGCCTGAATTGCAGCTACCATATCGGGATCATGACTTGCCACCATTACTTTTGCACCAAGCATCTTACGTATAAGAACAAGAACCTTTGCAAATCTCACTATCCACTGAGGATGCAAGTGTGCCTCCGGTTCATCTATAATCAGGAGAGTCTCTGAATCTATATATCCATTCTGCAGGAGTCTTAACAGATAAGCAAACGATTTCATACCGGTCGCTACCTCGTCGATAGGGATATTGAGACCATCAGCCCTTCTGACATATCTAAGTTCCTTATGTCCTACACCTTCATCCTTGAGCATTACCTCACCTCCCAATATAAACGATATCTCAGTCACAATTCCACGTGCTTCCGGCATCATCTCTTTAACAGGCGTGGATAACATCTCCCGAAGATCGCTCCACACTCTCCATATATCCCCGGTCTGGTTGGACACTGACATCGGAGAATCAATATATATGGCCCGCTTCATTCCCAGCGGAGCAATAAATCGGCCTATTATCTTATCGGTTACAAGTGGAACCCCATTATATTCCAATCGCTTACCGTTATAAGTCAAGTACTCATAATCATGATCCAGAAGTTCTGTACCATTTTCTGAAAACTGGAGATGCATCGGACCTCTGCTTTGGATGTCAAGTCCGCTCTCTATCATGCGGTATAGGTCAGCTATCGAACTATCTGTCTTACGGGTGACATTCTCATGCATCTTATCAGCCAGATAAGTCTGTTCCGTGTCTACAAAAAGATCCAGTTTATGCTGCACACCTTGAATTTCATCCTTTATACCTAAAGTATCCCATAACTGCGACCCATATCTTCCCATCAATTCGGGAGTCATCTCTTTCTGGACAGTATCACACACCTCCCTGAGTCTTGTTTCGAAAGCCAACACTTCATCATCAAGATTACCGTTACGTCGATGAGCAGACGGTAATATATTGGTCTTTGTCCAGAATGCTATTCTCCTCTGGATCTCATACAGACGACGGTTTCGCTCAAACAGTTCTTCAGCTGTCTCGGCATCCACAATCCTATCAAAATCATTACTGAACTTGACAAATCCATAAAGCCAGCGAGAAATGGTCGACTTGCCGCATCCATTAAGACCGGCCAACACTGTCAGACCATCAAGTAAGATATCAGCCTTCTTGATGGCATGATAATTCTCAAGTATAAACCTGTATAGAGCCATTGGAAATTAATTATTTTACTACAAAAATAGGTAATTTCTCCGAAAGGACCAAGTCATTCTCGCATTTAGAATTCTTAATATTAAAATTTATCCCCGGCGCGTCGGGAGACGGCCGGGGATGGTGAGGGTCAGATTCCGGTGGAGGCGGAAGTTTCAGTAGCGGGAGTTCCCGTAGCGGAAGTCCCAGTAGCGGAAGTTCCCGTAGCGGGTGTACCGGAAGGAGATTTCGTAGGGATGATCTTTTTCGGAGCCGGAAGAATTTTCGATAGATATCGCTCGTTGAAGCTCTGCATCACATACCAGAAGGTGGGGACAAACAGTGTGCCGATCAAGCCGTTCATCGCCATGCCGAACACCACAGCCGTGCCAAGCTCTATTCGGCTGTTGGCTCCCGCTCCCGTAGAGAACATCATCGGCATTACACCGAACACAAAAGCCAGTGCCGTCATCATGATCGGACGGAATCTTATCACTCCGGCATCATGAGCACTCTGGCGGATATCCTTCCCGCTCTTGCGGAAATCCATGGCATATTCAACTATAAGAATCGCATTCTTAGCCGACATACCCAGCAGCAATATCAATCCGATCTGGGTATAGATGCTAATACTCTCCCCCATGAATATGCATCCGAGCACCGTGCCAAGCACGGCAGTAGGCATACTTAGCACCACCGCTATAGGATCAGTCCAGCTCTCATATTGGGCGGCAAGCACAAGGATGGTCATCACAATCGCGAAGATGAACACAAAACTGATGGTTGTGCCCGACTGTGTCTCCTGATATGCTATGCCACTCCAGGCATATGAATAGTTCTTCCCTATGGCATCCTTCACTATCTCCTCCATGGCCTTTATGCCGTCAGAGGAGCTGACACCCTTGGCCGGTGTGGCGGTAAGGGATGCAGTCTGATACATATTGTAGCGCGACACACTCGACTCACCCATAGCGGGGAGAATGTCGCAGAATGCGCTGAAGGGGACCATCTCACCATTGGAATTAGGCACTGAGAGCTTAAGGATATCGTTCGGGTCGCGTCGCGCATAGGCATCCCCCTGCATCGTCACCTGGAAAGTACGCCCGAAATCCACAAAGTCGTTGACGAAGCTTCCTCCCATATAAGAGGAAAGCACACTGTAGACCTCACTGAGATCTATACCCTGAAGCTCGACACGGTCGCGCTCCACCTTCACCGTATATTGCGGCACAAGCCCTTGATAGAGCGTCGTGACCGACTTGATGCGGGGATCCTTGGCGGCCCTCTCCTGCACCTCTCTGAGAGCAGTCTCCATCTGGGCGGTGCCGAGGTTGTTGATGTCGAGCAGCTGCATCTGAAGTCCGGATGAGTTGCCGAGGCCGGGAATAGCGGGGGGATTGACGGAGAAAATAAGAGCCTCCTGATATCGCGCCCCTATCTCATCCACCATATCCATCACTTTATCGACCGACCCCTTCTTGCCACGTTCGTTCCATGGCTTCAGAATCACCATAAGCGTACCCATGTTTGACGCAGCGCCCCCACCCATCATGGAGAAGCCCGACATAGCCATCACATCTTTCACATAGGGATTCTCCTTTACCTCCGCGGCAAAGGCATCCACAAGTTTTTCGGTACGCTCGGCCGATGCTCCCGTCGGGAGCTGGATAGAGCTCACGAAGTAGCCCATATCCTCCTCCGGGATGTAGCTGGTGGGCCATTTCACGAAGCCCCAGAAAGCAAGCGCGGCAAGCACAATGAAGATACACATAGAGAGTACAGGCTTATAGAGCATCCTCTTTATGATACGCTCGTAGAGTGCAAGACATTTTGCCCAGAACTTATTGAACCATACATAAAGGAAGAACTTCGGCTCCTTGCGCGGAGTGAGGAAGAGGGCGCACAGCGCAGGGGTCAGCGTGAGAGCGTTGAAGCCTGAGAAAGCTGTGGATATGGCGATGGTAAGGGCAAACTGCTTGTAAAGTTCACCTGTGATTCCGCTTACAAACGCCGTAGGGATAAACACCGAAAGAAGCACGAGCACCTCTCCCACGATGGGCCCCTGAAGCTCCACCATAGCCTTCTCGGCCGCCTGGCGTCTGTTCATCAGCCCCTTGTCGACGATTCGGGAGCAATCCTCCACCACCACTATGGCGTCGTCCACCACAATGGCGATAGCCAGCACAAGGCCGAAAAGTGTGAGGGTGTTGAGTGTGAAACCCAATATCTTCATCACCGCGAATGTGGCGATCAGCGACACGGGTATAGTGAGCATCGGAATGATCACCGCCCTCCAGTTCTGGAGGAATATAAGGATCACCACCATCACGATAAGGGATGTGAGGAGGAATGTGGTGAGAAGGTTGTCGATAGATTCCCTCACATAGGTTGTGGTGTTCATCACCACATTATAGTTTATGCCGTCGGGGAAGTATTCCGACAGACGCTCAAGTTCCTTTATACATCCGTCGGCTACATCGAGCGCATTGGCACCCGGGAGCTGCTCTATGCCGATGAGAGCCGTATGCTCGCCGTTGATCTTAGACACCGCACCGTAGCTTGTACTGCCGAGCTCGATCTTGGCCACATCTTTCAGGCGCAACACTCCGTTGCCGTCGGCACGCACGATGATATTGCCGAATTCCTCGGCCGATTTCAGCTGTCCCTGACTGGTGATTGTAAATTCAAACTGGCTCCCACTATTGCCCGGAGGTGTGCCGACAGAACCGGCCGATACCTCGATGTTCTGGGCCTGTATGGCGGCGTCGACATCGGTAGGGGTAAGCTTGCGCATACGCATAGCCTCCGGATCAAGCCATATACGCATACTGTATTCACCGGCTCCGAAAGCCCCTACTCCACCTACACCATCCACACGCGTCAGAGGATCGACAAGATTGAGCTGGGCATAGTTGGTGAGATAGAGGGCGCTGTAACGCTGCGGGTCGTCGGTCTCGAGAGCGATGAAGAGCACATTGTTGCTGCTCTGCTTGCTGACACTGACACCCTGCTGTGTCACCGATGTGGGAAGAGTGCCGCTTGCCTCCGAGATACGGTTCTGCACCTCCACGGCGGCCTCGTCTACATCAGTCCCATTCTCAAAAGTGATCGTGAGGCTGTAGCTACCGTCGCTTCCTGAGGTAGAGCTCATATAAAGCATGCCGTCCACACCATTCACCTGCTCCTCTATGGGGACACCCACGGCACGTGCTGTGGTGGCCGCATCCGCTCCGGGATAAGTGGCGCTCACCATTACCGTAGGGGGTGTGATATCGGGATACTGCGCGATAGGCAGTGAGAAAAGGCACATCGCACCCGCCAACACCATCAGCACGGCTATGACAGTGGCGAATATCGGGCGGTCTATGAAAAATTTTGAGAACATCGGCTATCGGTTTTTAGGATTCCTGTTGGTATTGAAGTCGTCGGTCAGACTCCATTGGTTATTTCACGAGAAGGGGCTTGACGGTCTCTCCGTTGCGCACGGTGAGCAGAGCCTTGGTGACATATCTGTCGCCCGGCTTCAGACCGCTCTCCACCACTCTCAGAGAGTCGCGGAATGTGGCTCCTACCTTTATCGGGGTGTATACCACCTTATTGGAGTCGTTCACGACGTAGACATATTTCCCGAGCTGGTCGGTGCCGATAGATGCGTCGCGGATGAGCATCGCGTGGGGATCCTCACCGTAAGGGAGGTCGATGGTGACATACATGCCGTCGCGCAACTCATTGTTTACATTTATCACCTCCCCTTTGAACAGGATGGTTCCGGTCGACTTATTTAGAGCCGGGGCCTCATATGAGAGGCTGGCGGTGTACTCATGCAGAAGTTTGTCGCGGAATTTGAGGGGTACGGCTCTATAGAG
>JAAVDU010000049.1 GCA_014801605.1 Bacteroides sp. | reverse complement strand
AATCAATTGATTCTCCGCTGAGAATGCGGCTGACTATATTCAGCCGTTCTTCATAATTATGGTGTCTATACATAATGCACCCCAAAAGTTTTGAGTCTAACTTTTGGGGTGCAGTTCACGGCCGGGGTTGAGGAGAGGTGAAGATTGTATCNACTCTTTCGGTCAATCAGCGAGTTTGGACGATACTATCCATCTGAGAGCATTCACAAGAAGCAGATTCTGCGTGGCATCGGTAAACTCCTCATCGCCATGCCCGATGTTGAGATAGATCATACGATAATTACGGTTGGTCCACACCACCGGGAAATCTCCCCATTCCACGATATCCTTGATACCTATCGGATANTTCTTGGGTGACAGAGAGAGAAGCACATNCACATCCCGGTTATCNGANGGAGANGGTTGCCACTGATACCATTCGCAGGCCGGAGCTACAAACTCNCCNGGNAGATTTTTTGTTACGCTATGNACCCCAGGNGACACTTCGAGCATCGCNGGCTGTGGCGGCCAAGTGTTGCAATAGAACGCGCCNGCTCCAAGGAATTCATTAAACCATGGCCAACCCGTGGTCTTATCGTTATAGCCTGCTGCATGAAANCCGATCCAGCCCCCTCCACCTTTCANGTATTCCTCGAAGGCGTGCCGTTCCTTAGAATCATGCGGCATGTTGTTGAGACATATTACAACATCATATTCATTCAGTTTATCAGCATAAGGAGCAAATGACTTTGCCACTGTGTAGGTGAAGCCCTCCCCATATGAGAGCTTATGGATGAATCCGACAGCCTGCTCTGCAAACTGACGATGGGCCTCCTCCACNTCTTCGCTGTAGTAGATGAGGGCATTGAACCTCGGTGCAGAAGCATACCTCGCAGGGTAGCCTTCGCGCATAATCGCATCGGCCACAGCTTTTCTGAGATCTCCGGCTACATTGTCGCCGGCATAGTCCCAATACATCGCTCCCAATAGTCCGTTNTCCTTGATAAAATCGCATTTCAACNCTATAGATCGTGGATTCTCATATCCGAGCACGAGCGTTCCCTCGCTNTCCGCTATGTAGGGAGCNCACGCATCTGAGTCCCATCTCTCTGAGCANCCTTCCATTATCTTCAGATTCCTGTAGTCGGTGAAGTTACTGTATGGCCCCTTCCCCCTTCCGTAGAAGGGAAGCCCGAGAGTAAGCTTCCCGGCCGGGACTCCGGCTTTAAGATGTGCAGCGACTGCCGACTCCGCGCTTGCCTCCCCAAGGGTGTGTGATGAATGTAACGGACTGTGATGCCGAGGAGGGGAGGCCATATCATATGCCATTATATTGACAAAATCGACATATGACATTATCGCCGGAAAATCAATAAAATCAGCACTGCTTATGGTAGCCAGGGTGAGCAATGCGTTTTCAGGCAACGCTTCGCGCAGNTCTTTCATCAGCAGGGTGAAGTTTGCCGTGTCGTCCGGCGAAGAGGATATCCCGGCTGAATTGCTCGTGGGGTATTCCCAGTCNATGTCAATACCGTCGAGCTTATATTCATCGACAATCCTGCGGCAATCCTTCGCAAAACTCTTGCGAAGCTTAGGGTCAGCCACCATCTCGCTGAATCTGCCGCTTCCCCAGCCTCCGATCGAAAGCTGCACCTCAAGATNCGGATTCTCCCTTTTCAGCTGTGNTATCCTCCGCAGACGCTCCGGATTATCTATACGCACTCCGTTGAATGTNTCGTTCACATGCCCGAAGGCATAGTTGATATTCGTCATGTCGTAAGGGGAGGGAATCACATCGCTCCACGATGTGACATAAGCCACTACCCTNCCCCTCNNATTTGCATCTGCGGCATAAGNGCCNATACCAAGAGCCACAGCCATCAACCCTACCAGTATTCCGGCTATACTCCTTTTTAATTCTCGTTTCATATCGATTATTGAATTATANGTTCTATCCGTCGGATAGTCTTCACTGTATTTTATGGTGATCTTTTTATATTTGCGTNTCTCTTTTTCAGCGGAACTGNCGGATTTCGGGGAGATACTCGAAGCCGGCTGAACCTAAACGGCTCTTGAGCTCATTCTCCTCTATGCCTTCGGAAGCACAGAAATCTGCCAATGATTCATAGTCGCCGTCGCGTAATTTCATGTTAACATAACTCAACAACATGAAGGGATCGGATGGAAGTGCCATAACTCTCAATTTTTTTATTTATCTTTGTAAAAAGTTTTAATATCTCTTTCTGAAAGTATATGTTTAAACGATTCATAATTCTTGTTTATTGCCTCGCCGCAGCTATCCCCTGCATNCTGGGGTGTACTTCTGCCATAGTCGGGGCCGAAGCGAATCCCTCCGGGCGNCCGCTCCTGTGGAAACACCGCGACACAAGCNCTATCGACAACAAAGTGGAGTATGTNAAAGGAACAAACGGCGAACATTCATATGTAGGNCTCTTCAANGCCGNCGACCGCGACCTCAAGGAGGCATGGATGGGNATGAACGACGCAGGATTCGCNGTNATGAACACCGCCTCCTATAATATTAAGGATGACAANGTGCCGGCAAAGAAGATGGACAAGGAGGGTATCCTCATGGCCAAAGCGCTTAAAACCTGTGTCACAGTCGACGATTTCGAAAGGTTGCTCAACACACTTCCCCGACCGATGGGNGTAGAGGCTAACTTCGGAGTAATTGATGCCTATGGCNACGGTGCATTTTTCGAGACAAACAATCATGCTTATGTGAAATATGACCTCAAGGATGCTCCCGACCATCTCCTCGTGCGCACCAATTACAGCCACTCCGGACGTGACAACGANGGATACGGCTTCGTTCGAGAGGCAAANGCCTGCCACATACTCCAACCCTTCGCAGCAAAAGGTGAAATCACTCCNGAGCTACTCACTGAGAATGTCAGCCGCTCCTTCTGGCACGACCTCAAAAAACGNGACTATGCTCTCGGNCCTGACCGGTGGGTNATCGACCAGGATTTCATACCGCGCTACAAATCAACGGCTACNATAGTGATTGAGGGATGTCGCCCNCTGAATAGTAACGAAACACCTACCGAGGATTTCGTTGCCAAGGAGTATGTGATGTGGACAGGACTCGGCTATCCACCNTGCGCCGAGATCACCCCGGTGGTGTGCAGTCCCGATGGAGTGGATGCCTCACTGCGCGGAACTCTCCCGGGGGGNCATTCACCNCAGGGCGACAAGGTGAAAGCGCGACGNGACGAGGTGTTCCCCATGAAAAAGGGTAACGGCGACAAGTATATCGATATGGAGCGNCTGTTTAATGAGGAGGGCACGGGATATGTGCAGGTCCTTGTNCCCCAGAATATGGAGGTCTACCGCACCTACCGCCGGAAACGTGACGGGAANACGGAATGAACGTATACCATTAGCAGAAACTTTATGTGATGGCTTATCGGTCGGATATACTCCGGATGTCACCNNGGAAGATGNTCTCCACTATGATCTATCTTTACGGNACGGTCCCCGTGGCTACGGCGGCCGCNCTCGCCGTGCCCGCTTTGGCGTTAGGTATTTTCCTTGACATAAGATGGTTGNTGGTATTTCTCATGATTATCTTCCTACTCGTGCCGATGGCTATGTCGTTTCTCTATTTCTATCATGGNCTGCGNCCCTCTACGGCATCTAACACCTCTCTCCACAGGCTGCACTTCGACAATGATGGCATAAAAGTGTCGATTGTAGATATCGAACATTCTGAAAAAGGTGACGACGAACATGTTATAGTCACCCGGAGCTATCCCTTCTCCTCTGTCAGGTCGGTCATGACAAGCGGCGACGGCGTGATTATCTTGTTGGCAACCCCTTACAAGGGTTTCCTGTGGCTTCCGTATGATGCTTTTCCGATACGCGAAGATATCCGGAAGGTGCTCGACCTCATCCGTCACGGCCAAACTATACACATATCAAAGTAAAACAAAGTAAAAAGAAATATGCGAATTCTCAAGGATAACAAGAAATACTGTTTCATAATGGATATGGAGGTAAGAGACTATGAGCTTGACTGCGAGCAGATAGTCAACAACGCCAACTACCTTCATTATATGGAGCATACCCGCCATAAGTTCTGTCAGGATGCCGGACTCTCATTTATCGAGATGCACAATCAGGGGATTGATGCTGTGGTACGCAAGATCGAGATTGAATACATCACATCCCTGCGAGGGGGAGAGAGTTTTCTGAGCTGCCTGCGTCTTGAGCGCAAGGGCCCGCGTTTTATCTTTCATCAAGACATTATGAAGCCGGATGGCGAGATGGTGGCTGAGGCAGTCGTGACATGTGTAGCCCTTAAAGATGGAAAGCTCTCGCGTGGCGACGAGCTGGCAAAGGTGTTTGCCAAATATCTTCACTGATTCCCCTCTCATCCATTTTACATCTAAGGTATCCGGAAAAAATGACTGAAGACGACCGCCTGTATAAGATAGCCTTATCACTCACACCCCGTGTCAGCGCCGAGATTGTCCGCAAGCTTGACGATGTAGCCTTGACACCCAGGGATTTCTTTACGATGGAAACCCCGGCTCTCTCCGAGGCTTTGGGACTGCGTCGCTCAAAAGGATTCGAGAAGATGCAACGCGATGAGGCTCTGTTCAATGCAAGGAGGGAACTCGAGAATGTTGATAATCACCATATCAGGATCTATTTTCTCACCGACCCCGACTATCCGGTGCGGCTCATGCAGATTCATGATGCTCCGGTAGTGCTTTATCAACTCGGAAATGCCGACCTTGACTCCAGACATATCATCAATGTGGTGGGCACTCGTAAGCCTACCCCATATGGCACAGCCTTCACAAAAGATCTTGTCACAGATCTGGCCCCCTATTTCCCGGATCTCGTTGTGGTCAGCGGGCTTGCATATGGAATCGACGCTGAAGCCCACTCNGCATCAATTGAAGCCGGAGTGTCGACAGTGGCCGTAGTGGCTCACGGTCTTAATATGATATATCCGGCGGCACATCGTGATCTCGCCCGGAGAATCCTTCAGANNGGGGGCTCAATTGTTACGGAATATCCTTTCAATACAAGTCCTTTCAAGCAACGTTTCCTTGAACGCAACCGCATAATCGCCGGATTGTCAGACGTAACCGTGGTGGCGGAAAGCGACATACGCGGAGGAGCNATGTCTACCGCCAACACCGCTTTCACTTACTCTCGCGACGTGATGGCNCTNCCGGGGCGCATCACNGACAAACTGAGCTCAGGNTGCAATTATCTCCTGCGCAAAGAGAAAGCTCATCTTATCACCGGCGCGGCCGACCTNATAGAANTGACCGGGTGGAAACCACTCGACCTGAATATCGACACAAGTAGCCGGAATCTGTTCCCCGAGCTGGAAGGTGAGGCAAAGATCATTTACGAGACTCTCAGATATAGCAAGGANCCACTGCAGACCGACAGNATACATGCCCTGACGCTGATCCCTNTACCACGTCTGATGACAACTCTCGGGGAGATGGAATTTGACGGAATAGTGATGCGCCATCCGGGCAATCGCTATTCCGCCATATAAGAGTGTCAGTTATCTATAGTGTCGTCGGTGAATAATCCGGCTGACAAGGCAATCAGAACCGGTCGAGAACAGTTTCCACCAATCTCTTTACAGAGGGTTTGTAGTCCGTGTTGGCCTCCTCGGCACGTCGCTGGGCAATAATGCAGCATACTGTCATCGCCTTATGACCGAGCAGTTTGGCCATACCCTGCAGGCAGGCCGACTCCATTTCGAAATTGGTGATGGGGCGTCCCTCATATCTGAAGCTCTCTATCTTCTCGTTAAGATCCGGATCTTTCAGTTTAAGACGCACTTCCCTACCCTGCGGCGCATAGAAACCGACCGCGGCGATGGTGTAACCACGAAGCATATCGTCACGACCGATCCGCTCCACGAGCTCACGGTCGGCATCGACAGTATATGGCGCCGCCCAGGTCGGATCCCATTTGACATGCTCACAGAACTGACGTTCGAATTCAAGATCACACACCTCGTCGCGATCCTTATAGAAGTTAAGGATACCGTCAAAGCCGGTAGCCTTATCCGCAATCACGAAGTCACCGATCTTGAGATCCAGCTGCAACGAACCGGATGTGCCGATTCTCACCATGTTGAGAGTGCGGTGCTCAGGTTTCACCTTACGCGTCTTGAAATCGATATTGGCCAATGCATCAAGCTCCGTGATGACAATCTCGATATTGTCGGGCCCGATACCATGGGAGATACACATAATCTCCTTTCCTTTATACTTTCCGGCTATGGTATGGAACTCACGGCTCTGTACATCATAGTCGATCTCATCGAAGTAGGAAGCCACCATATTGACACGTCCCGGGTCACCTACGAGTATGATATTGTCGCGCAACTGATCAGGACGTAAATGGATATGAAAAGCCGACCCATCATCATTGATGATAAGCTGCGAAGGGGGTATGATCTTTTCTTCTGCCATAATCTTATCTTATATTTTCTTGGTTTTAATATCTTGGTTTATATTTCTTTGATTCCCTTGTTTATCTATCTTTTGCTCTTCCGGATATTCCCCAGACTCCTCTCCTATCCGCTATAACATTCCATCCGTTTCTATCCACTATAACACTCCATCCGGCTAAAAAGTCAGTAATCATGCTCTTAAACATAGTTTTCGCACCGATCCACCTAATCCTGCCACTTCCTATCATCCAGCCAACATCACCCCTAAATCAAAAAAAAGGCCCTATCCTGATAGCCCATTACAAATACTACTCAAAAAATTTGCATATTCCATATTAAAGCATTAACTTTGCACTCGCTATCAAAAACCAACGAAGGAAAGATGCCGGAGTGGTCGATCGGGACGGTCTCGAAAACCGTTGTACCCTTACGGGTACCCAGGGTTCGAATCCCTGTCTTTCCGCACCCTTGTCAGACGCAAGTCAGACAAAACAACTCAAACCTCAGACTTTCAATAAGTTCTGAGGTTTTTTATGTCCTTACCAACCACTTCCCGGACACAAATCAGCTAACCTCAGACCCATCTCAGACCATATTTCGCTACCCACACGCTAACCATTTTATAAAAGTGTGATTGGTTAGCAAATGGTTAACAAAACGCACCATAATACATTCATAATTAGATTGTTATATGGACATAATTTGGTCAAATTTAGACATTTTGAGGACACAATTCTGCTAACCATTTTTCGTCAGACATAGATGGTTAGCTGTTAGGTAGTAAAATAATCTATAAAATTCTGATTAACAATTTTGTAACCTACTCCATCCTTCATAGTTCCTAATAAATTATACGACATCAAATGTCGTGTATATGTCTCCTTTCAAAATTGTCATAAATCTGCCTGCATTAGTCTGTTATCCGTCTCAACTCATCTTAATCAATAATCGTTTCAATACCAGACCACCAAATCAAGTGTTGAATTAAAATCATTAAGAAAAATGAAACGGAACATCTTTAGTGTCCAATTCTATGTTAGAAGGACCAAAGTGAACCGCTCAGGGGAAAGTCCAATAATGGTATCCCTGAACGTCAATGG
>JAAVDU010000048.1 GCA_014801605.1 Bacteroides sp. | reverse complement strand
CATAAAAGAGGGTGACGCTTCCGATCGAAAGCGTCACCCTCTTTTATGTATCATCCACCCGGCTCAGTCGCCGCGGNAGTATTGCTGAAGATAGCATCGCGCTATGAAGTCCCAGTTGTCGGCCACCACCTTACGGTCGTCGCTACCGGGGAACATCGCATCTGGCAGCCACCCGTTCTCGCAGACATATTTCAGAAGATCGGCCGGACAGCATCCCCGCTCCGTAAGAAGGTCGATGGCATGCCGGCGGGCATATTCCTCATTATACATCATGTTGCCGGGGGCCTTTATACATTTAGCGATATTCTTGGCTAAAAGCATCCCCTTTTCAGGATTGACCATCAATATGAAGTCTTCCTCCCCCTTCATGTGGGCGAGATGCTCCTGACCCTCAGCCCATCCGAGAGCCTCGATGAAAAATCGGTTGAGGCTCTCATAGTCGGGGAAAAACCTGATGATCTCTCCTCCGGTAGCTGCTGTGAAGGCCTTGTAGTATTTATGCTCCTCCTTGGGCGCCGTCGTTTTAGGCTGGCGCAACTTACCCTCAATTATGAGATAAAGCCATTCGCTGAGAAAGAGCGCAAGCGGGCCGGTAGGATCTTCCGCCATACTTTGTTCCATCCTTTGCTGGAAGCCACCTAAATTCTCATCTTTCGAGAGATCGAACTGCGATACGATTTCCGAAAGGGTCATGGCATAGGCCGGAGTCATGAGATAGCAGTGCATGAAGAGCCAGTTGCTGAGGCGGTAGATGGCATCGGAATCCTCCTCGGCATGAATCTCCAGTTCATGCGTCAGCCTGTAGTCTACCGGCATGGGCGACTCGTCGTAAACCCTGTCGAGCTCNCTCCACCATTCATCGGCCCCTCTCACCACCTCCGTATCATAGGGATAGAGCTTGCGCCGCTCCTCGAAGTTCATGGCCAATGAATACCACACCATAAAGCGGACGTCCGAGCGGTTGAGCTCATAGTCCATATAATCCTCCCCGCTCTCATAAAACGGCATGTCGTGCCCGTAGAGGTTGCGACATTCCGTGATGAAGGAGCGCCATATCCCGGCATCGCANATCACATCCTGATAGTAGCCCGTCACTGCCATCGCACAACGTTCCACTACCTTCTCCGGATAACCGGGAAAGAGACCTTTATCCTTGGCAATATCTACAAGCCTGTTGGCGAGGGCCAGATAATAGGGATCGGTCTCCGTCACTTCGGGAGCCGCCGGCTGCCGAAGCAGAAACTGCTCCATGCTTATCATTTCAGTCGCTCTATTAGTTCGTCGAGCGTGAGGCTCTCCTGAGTGCCCGCCGCCATATCCTTGAGNTTNACCCTCTCTTCGGCTATCTCACTCTCTCCGATGATCGCTACATACGGGATCTTCTCNGAATCGGCATATCCCATCTGTTTCTTCATCTTGGCCGTGTCGGGATAGAGTTCGGCCGATATACCCTCCCGGCGTAGCCTCTTTATCACCTTGGCCGAAGTCGCGGCCTCCCTCTCCCCGAAATTCACGAAGAGCACCTTTACGCTGCTTGTCACATTCTCCGGATAGAGGTTGAGCTGATTGAGCACATCATAGATACGGTCAGCACCGAAGGAGATTCCCACACCCGACAGACCNGGCATTCCGAACACTCCTGTGAGGTTGTCGTAACGGCCACCTCCCGTGATGCTACCTATCTGCACATCAAGAGCCTTGACTTCGATGATGGTGCCGGTGTAATAGTTGAGACCACGTGCAAGCGACACGTCAACATCCGCCTCGCAGTCATGGCCGAGCTTATCGAATTCATCAAGCACGAAGCGTAGTTCCTCCACACCCTTCATCCCTGTCTCCGAAGATGCGAGCAGGGTGGAAAGTGTAGCGATTTTCTCGCTGTTGTCGCCGCTCATCTCAAGAAGGGGACGTAGCTTCGCTATCGCCTCCTCGGGAAGTCCTTTGCCGCGCAGCTCCTCATTGACATTCTCTATGCCGATCTTATCGATCTTGTCGATAGCCACAGTGATGTCTACAATCTTGTCGGCCGCCCCGATGATCTCGGCGATGCCGGTGAGGATCTTGCGGTTGTTGATCTTTATGGCTACCCGCACATTGAGCTTGCTGAATACCATGTCGATCATCGAGAGCAACTCCACCTCATTCCATAGGGAATCGCTGCCTACGACATCGGCATCACACTGATAGAATTCCCGGTAACGCCCCTTCTGCGGACGGTCGGCACGCCATACGGGCTGTATCTGGAAGCGCTTGAAGGGCATCTGCANCTGTCCGCGATATTGCACCACAAAGCGGGCGAAGGGGACGGTGAGGTCGTATCTCAGACCCTTCTCGCATAGTTTATTGGTGAGTCGGGCAAGATTATGTTCCGCTATCTCACCCTCTGCCACGTCCTTCAGGAAGTCGCCCGAATTGAGAATCTTGAAGAGAAGCTTGTCGCCCTCCTCTCCATATTTGCCCATCAGCGTGGAGAGATTCTCCATAGCCGGGGTCTCTATCTGCTGATATCCGAAAAGACGGAACACACTCTTGATGGTGTCGAATATGTAGTTTCTACGCGCCATCTCTATCGGCGAGAAGTCTCTTGTCCCTTTGGGTATTGATGGTTTCTGTGCCATTATCTTTGCTCTGTTATATTATCGTAAAGCCGGAGGAGAGCACCTCTCCCCCGACTTATTTGCGAAATTACAAAACTTTTTCCTATTTCCGAAGTCTGTATGCCAATTTTTTCACATTTTAAAACTCGGCGGCTATCCTGAAATTGAGCTGACGACGTGTCAGATAGTTCGGCACGGCNTATTGGATATTGTTGACGTCGGTCACCCAGTAATANCTGCTTACGTTGGAGATGTCGAACAGATTGAAAAGATCCACTCCCANAGTGATGCTCTTGAAGTGTCGCCAGAAGTTATAGGGACGCACACCGTCGGNNGGAGCCCCTACAAGCTGATAGCTCACCCCGATGTCAACTCTCTTATAGGCAGGAGAGCGGAAATAGGCCACATCACGGCTGGTGTGGGGAGGGGTCATCGTAAGTCCGTCGGAGAATACTCCGCGCAGACTGAACTTAAGTTTGGGAAATTTCGGAAAGTAGTCGGTGAAATAAAGTCCGACGGAATAACGCTGGTCGGTGGGCAATGGCACTTTCTTACCGTTGAGAGTCTGTTGCGTCTTCATCAGTGAGAATGTGATCCAGGAATCGGAGCCGGGCACAAACTGGCCGAAGAGCTTGAAATCAAGTCCCATCGCATAACCCTTGGCATCGTTGACGCCGGAATAGTTCACCTTGAGATTGTCATACTCATATGAGATAAGATTGGCCAGATTCTTGTAGTATAACTCTCCGGAGAGCTTGAAGGGCCTGTCCATGGCCCGGAATATATAGTCGGTGCCGAGTATGAACTGTATGCTCCTCGGCGACTTGATCTTGTTGTTGAGCCTGATGTTGACATTTCCGAGATCGTCGGCCACCGCCTCGCGGTATTCCTTAAAGAAGGGTGACTGATAGTAAAGACCGACAGCCGCTCTGTATTTGAGGCTGCTGTTCTCCACCGGAGAGAGCGAGATATTGACACGGGGCGATACAAGAAACTCCTTGTTGAAGCTCCAGTATGACGCACGGATTCCGGCATTGAGNGTTATGAAGAAGCTCTTGCTCTCAAGATAGAGCGCATCNTCAGCAAACATCGCGAAACGCTGGTTGGAGATATCCTCTCTTGAGGTGAGATTATATACAAGATGCACTCCCGGAGGGGTGGTGGGCAAGGAATATCCGGCGCTGTCTCTCCACTCCCATTCCTTNGAACGGTCGCGGAATTGCTCGTGCTGGAACTGCAGACCATACGAAAGATGGTTCTTCCCGGCTACAGTTGTNCCTTTCAGGGCAGCCGTGAGCACCGAGGCCTTCAGNCGGTTGCGNGAATGTTCCATATATTTTCCTACACCTAACTCACCTCCNACTCCNTCANTNCCACCNGTTCCGGCCTGGTCGAGCCAGTATTCTCCCGATATATCGTAGCTCACGAATTCATTGGTCATGAAACCCGATAGCTGAAGCGAGAGAGTCGTGGCACGATTCCTCTTGTAGTTGAAGGAGAGTGTGCCGAGNTATGTCTCAAACTTATCCTTCTCCTNACCGTCGAAATAAACCTTGAAGTGCTTCACATCCGACGCTGTTCCGAAAGATGTCTCCCGATCGCTNGGCTTGAAGCTGAAATCGTTGATTGAAATGTTGCCNAGGAAATTAATACTGAATTTCTGAGAGGCTTTCAAGNTCATGTTCGTCTGATAGTCGAAATAGAGGGGATCATATTCCCCTCTTGTCTCAAGCGACGAAAGGAGTGAGTTGTTCTTCTTCAACCGCANTCCGTGAAGCTGTGAGAATTTNCCTGAACTCTGACCAATGGCAAGGGATCCACCCATAAGACTGAGCGCAACCGACCCCTCGAAAGCTTCCGGCTCTCGGTATTTGATATCAAGCACCGACGACATCTTGTCGGAGTATCTCGCGGGAAAACCACCNGTGGAGAAATTAANATTATCCACCATAGAGGGATTAATGATACTGAGNCCCTCNTGCTGGCCGCTCCTNATAAGNTGCGGACGATANATCTCGACACCNTTTATATATACGGAATTNTCATCAAANGATCCACCCCTTACNGAATATTGAGAACTCATNTCGTTTGAGGAGTTGACACCGGCCATAGTCGAGAGCATAGCCTCTACGCTTCCTCCCGACACATCGGGCGAAAGCTTGAAACTATCGGTATTCATGCTCTGCATTCCATTGATGTTATCTTTGTAACCGGTCACTTCTACCTCCTGTAATTCCGAATCAACCGGATAAAGCTTTACATTCAATGTCACTTCACCGGTTGGATCAAGCAGGCGGCGGTTGACATTGCTGAAACCGATGCAACTGAACACCACCTCAATGGTATCCTTTCGTGCCACGGTAAGTGAATATTTACCTTGGAGATCTGTATTTGTGCCTATTGCCGTCCCGGCAATTCTAACAGTAGCGAACTCTACCGGTTTATCCTCATTATCGAGAACAGCACCTGAGATCTTCACATTCTCGCCCAAGACAGTCAGCTGAAAAGCCACTAAAAGCAATCCAACCAAAATATAACGGAATTCTTTCATCAAAAACGGAATTCTTTCTTAAGAAGAAATATCATAATAAAAGAAAAACGCTCTCTCACCCCCCAATATTGTATTAACAATCCCAATAACACCAAACGTGGATATATAAGAAAAGCCGGACCATTTCTGATCCGGCTCTCTAAGGGGGCGATTACCTACTCTCCCGCTTTCGCAGTACCATCGGCGTGATAAGGTTTAACTTCTCTGTTCGGAATGGGAAGAGGTG
>JAAVDU010000047.1 GCA_014801605.1 Bacteroides sp. | reverse complement strand
ATTTTCCAATTCTGCAAGTGTCACTTGCAGAATTTAAGGATCTGCCAATTTCGCAAGCGGCACTTGCAGAATTGGCGGACGGAAAGAATTACGTAGACATTCCCCTGACCACCATAAGCTGGTATCATCACATCTCCATGCTCCCAAAAATCAAGAGCGACGCGGAACGTGCTTTCTACATACTTGAAACGACACGCAACGGGTGGAGCCGGGATGTTATGGTATCAAAAATAAACAGCGGCTATATGAATGCCGTAGGTAGAGCCATCACAAATTTTTCACGAACCTTACCAGATTATGAGTCGGATCTTGCTCAGTACGCTTTCAAAGACCCATATAATTTCAGCTTTATAGGCACAATGGCATTGCAGCATGAGCGAGACATCGAAAATCGTCTTGCCGAGCGTATGACCGAATTTCTACTTGAATTAGGACATGGATTCGCCTTTGTAGGCAAGCAATATAATGTTGTGGTTGACGGCGATGATTATTACATTGATATATCGACGAGGCGGAGAGGATGGGGGCATGGAATCATTTATGGAATTCTCTGCTGACATGACGGAATGATAGCTCCCGGTGGCAGCCAGAAGCAGAAGCACCGGCATGATTCTGATGTTATTGTTCAACATATTTCCCATTTCCCTGTCATTTATGAAGCAAAATTAATAATAATGCTCAGTTTTGCTAAATATCTTGAAGTAATTTAATTATTTTTAATTATTATTTTGATTAGTCAGCGGAAAGTTTTACATTTGTACTTTAATATTATTCATGTTACTGCAGGAGTTATGAGATATTTTTCATACAATAGAGAGAAAAGGCGCGAAGCTATCAGTAAAGCCATGAAGGAGAAGGCCAACAGACGCTTGAGGAATGCCTCGTTTATCGCGATAGGTATCTCGATTATGCTGATGCTTGTCAAGATCATCTGGTGGGATGCCGTGTCCGGAAGGATGTTTCTTCTCATACGTGGTTTTGCCGGACTCTTTGCCCTCATTTCGGTGGTGCTCTATTGCATTATGTTTTACCGTGTAAATAAGTCAGCGTTAAAGTAGATAGTCTCCGCCATCGTGGTCCAAGGGGAAAATATGCGACAAAAGTAAAATTGACTTGAAGTTTTCAGCCATTGAAGTTGGTTAATCGCGGAAATTTGCTTAAATTCGCAGAAAATACAAAAAATATTCAGCCCATGAAAAGCAATGGTGAAACCACAATAAACAAGGACAGAATCGTATTGCCGGATTTCCTGCCGGATTATCCCGATTTTGTCGAAGGTATCCGCAGAGCCCCCGACAGAGGGTATACCCTCACCGAGGCAAAGACCCTTACGGCTCTGAAGAACGCTCTCAGATATCTTCCTGAATCTCTTCACGCGGCAGTGGCTCCGGAGTTTCTCGAGGAATTGCGTACAAGAGGCCGCATCTACGCATACCGTTGGCGCCCGCAGGGCGACCTCAAGGCTAAGCCTATAGATGAATATAAGGGGAGGTGTCTTGCCGGAAAGGCTTTCCAGGTGATGATCGACAACAATCTGTGCTTCGACATCGCCCTATACCCCTATGAGCTCGTCACTTATGGCGAGACGGGACAGGTGTGCCAGAACTGGCTGCAGTATCATCTGATTAAGAAATATCTGGAGGAGATGACCGATGAACAGACCCTGGTAGTGGAGTCGGGACATCCCCTCGGTCTTTTCCCCTCCCGTAAGGATGCTCCCAGAGTGATAATCACCAATGCCATGATGGTGGGTATGTTCGACAACCAGCACGATTGGCATGAGGCGATGCAGATGGGTGTGGCCAACTACGGACAGATGACGGCCGGAGGATGGATGTATATCGGGCCACAGGGTATCGTACACGGCACTTTCAACACTCTTCTCAATGCCGGACGTATGAAACTCGGNGTGCCTCAGGATGGTGATCTCCAGGGACATCTCTTCGTCTCTTCCGGCCTCGGAGGGATGAGCGGCGCACAGCCGAAGGCGGCCGAGATTGCAGGAGCTGCCGCCATAATTGCCGAGGTGGATCTCTCCCGNATCGAGACCCGTAGAAATCAGGGGTGGGTGCAGGAGGTGACCGACAGTATCCCCGANGCTTTCCGNCTTGCCGAGGAGGCAATGGCNGAGGGGAGGCCTGTCTCCATNGCCTATCATGGCAATATCGTTGACCTTCTTGAATATGNCGTAGCCAACGATAAGANAATCNACCTCCTGAGCGACCAGACTTCATGCCACGCCGTATANGAGGGGGGATATTGTCCTGCCGGACTCGATTTCGACCGGCGTACGGCTCTCCTTCATGACGANCCGCAGGAATTCCGCCGCAAGGTCGATGAGTCGCTNCGCCGACATTTCGCTGCTGTCAAAGCTATGGTGGAGAGGGGCACATATTTCTTCGATTACGGCAATTCATTCATGAAGGCTATCTATGACGCAGGTGTAAAGGAGATTTCACGCAACGGCATTGATGAGAAGGATGGCTTCATATGGCCCTCTTATGTGGAGGATATCATGGGCCCGATGCTCTTTGACTTCGGNTANGGTCCTTTCCGTTGGGTNTGNCTGAGCGGGCGACATGANGATCTTGTCAAGACCGACAAGGCNGCTATGGAGTGCATCGATCCCGACCGCCGTGGTCAGGACCGCGACAATTACAACTGGATACGCGATGCCGAGAAGAACCGACTCGTNGTGGGCACTCAGGCAAGAATNCTTTATCAGGATGCTATGGGACGCCTGAAGATTGCCCTGCGTTTCAATGAGATGGTACGCAACGGTGANGTAGGTCCGATCATGCTCGGCCGAGACCATCATGATGTGAGCGGNACCGACTCACCCTTCCGCGAGACCTCAAATATAAAGGATGGCTCAAATGTGATGGCGGATATGGCCGTACAGTGCTTCGCCGGCAACTGTGCCCGGGGCATGAGCCTTGTGGCTCTCCANAACGGAGGGGGTGTAGGNATCGGNAAAGCTGTCAACGGCGGCTTCGGAATGTTGTGCGATGGCTCTGAGCGTGTCGACGAAATTCTGCGNAATGCCATGCTGTGGGATGTGATGGGTGGTGTGGCCCGGCGTTCGTGGGCCCGCAACGAGAATGCGATGGCTACCGTGAGGGAATGGAACGACACGCAGGCCGATAACGGCTTCATGATCACCGAGCCCTTCATAGCCGACGAGAATCTCCTGCGTGATATCATCAGAAAAGACTAATGTATTAACAAATCGAATCATATGAACCAGATAATAGAGTGCGTGCCCAATTTCAGCGAGGGACGCGACCTTGCGAAGATAGAGAAGATTGTGGAATGTTTTCGCGGCAAGAAGGGTGTAAAGCTCCTCGACTACTCCAACGACGAAAACCATAACCGCCTTGTGGTGACTGTAGTGGGTGAGCGCGAGCCGCTTAAAGCCGCCGTTATTGAAGCTGTAGGTAAGGCTGTGGAACTCATTGACCTCACTAAGCATGAGGGTCAGCATCCCCGCATGGGAGCCGTGGATGTCATACCTTTCATTCCGGTGCGCAATTCATCGATGGAGGAATGTGTGGAACTCTCGAAGGAGGTAGGCGCGGAGATTGCCCGTCTTTATAATTTCCCGGTTTTCCTGTATGAGAAATCGGCTTCCGCACCTCATCGTGCCAATCTCGCCGCTATCCGTAAGGGTGAGTTCGAGGGTATGGCTGAGAAGATCAAGCTCCCGGAGTGGCAGCCTGATTTCGGTCCGGCCGAGCGCCATCCCTCTGCCGGAACAGTCGCNGTNGGNGCNCGCATGCCTTTGGTGGCCTATAATATCAACCTTAATACNGACCGACTTGATATCGCTACCGATATCTCTAAAAAGATACGCCATATCAACGGTGGCTTCCGATTCGTAAAGGCTATGGGGGTNGATCTGGCCGACCGCGGTATTGTTCAGGTGTCGATCAATATGACCGATTTCACCCGTACCGCCCTTTACCGCGTATTCGAGACCGTACGTTTNGAGGCGGCACGCTGGGGTGTCACCATCGCCGGAAGCGAGATTATCGGTCTTGTCCCGATGGCTGCCCTTGTCGACACTGCCGAATATTACCTCGGCCTTGAGAACTTCAGCATCAATCAGGTTCTTGAGAGCCGTATCATGGAGGAATGATGAAGGGTAATCTAAAGATACATAATGCCACCATAGTGACCCCGCTCGGGCGTGAAGCCGCTCAGGGGGCCGCTATGAGCGAGCTCTCCATCGTGAAGGATGGTCTTATCATAATCACCGGAGGAATAATAAGTTACGCCGGACCAGCCTCCGAGGCTCCGGCTACTCGTCCCGACGAGCATTATATAGAATATGACGCGAAAGGGTGTGTGGCGCTTCCGGGATTCGTGGATTCCCATACGCATCTTGTCTTCGGCGGCTTCCGTCCGGATGAGTTCCAATGGCGTCTGAAAGGGGAGAGCTATATGTCGATCATGGAACGTGGGGGTGGCATACAGTCCACTGTCAACGCCACACGTGAGGCTTCGGAGGAGGAACTCTATCGGAAGGCCATGTGGTTTATCGACCGCATGAGCGAGATGGGGGTCACCACAGTGGAGGCCAAGAGCGGATACGGTCTTGATCTCGACACGGAGCTGAAGATGCTTGATGTGATTGCGCGTCTTGCATCCGATCAGGATTGCAAGGCCGATGTGGTGGCTACATTCCTCGGCGCACATGCTGTGCCGAAGGAGTTTGCCGGACGCACGTCGGAATATATCGACTACATCATCACCGAGGTTCTTCCGAAGATCAAGGATAAAGCCCGCTTCTGCGATGTCTTCTGCGAGAGGAATGTATTCGAGATCGAAGATTCCCGACGTCTTCTTCAAGCGGCTGAGGAGATGGGCCTGAAGCTGAAACTCCATGCCGACGAGATCGTTCAACTTGGCGGTGGGGAACTGGCTGCCGAGCTTAAAGCTGTGTCGGCCGATCATCTCCTTCACGTCAGTGATGAGGGGATCCGTAAGATGGCCGACAATGGAGTGGTTGCCACTCTGCTACCTCTCACTGCGTTCGCCCTGAAAGAGCCCTATGCACCCGCACGAAAGTTTATCGATGGGGGCGCCGCTGTCGCGCTTGCCACCGATCTCAATCCCGGAAGCTGTTTCTCGGGCTCGATACCCCTTACGATAGCTCTTGCCTGCATATATATGGATATGACGGTGGAGGAGGTGATTACCGCTCTCACACTTAATGGCGCGGCTGCTCTCGGCATGGCCGATCGGATCGGCTCTCTCGAAGGGGGAAAGAGAGGGGATGTAGCTATCCTCGCCACCGACAACTATAATGTGCTTCCCTATTATGTGGGGATGAACTGTGTGAAGACCACTGTCAGAGGGGGATGTATAGTTGCTGAACTTAAATAAAACCAAAAATTATCATCATGAAACTTCAGAATCTAACAATCAACGAATTCCTTGAAAAAACATATGGAAGCGACCCGGTGCCGGGGGGAGGAAGTGTCTCCGCCCTCTGCGGATCGCTGGCGGCTGCTCTCGGGCAGATGGTGACAGCTCTTACTATCGGCCGTAAGAAGTATGCCGATGTGGAGGAAGATATGCTCCGTCTCGCCCCTGAAATGGAGGAGGCCCGTAATAAGTTCGTGTCTTTTATCGACGAGGATGCGGCCGCATATCAGACAGTGTTCAACGCCTTCAAGTTGCCCAAGGATACCGATGAGGAGAAAGCCTTGAGAAAAGAGGCGATCCAGAAAGCCACTCTTGCCGCTGCCCTTGTGCCTCTGGAAGTGGCCCGCACAGCCGTCGGAATCATGGACAGCATACAGGAGATTGCCGTGAAGGGTAACCGCAATGCCATCACCGACTGCTGTGTGGCCATGATGTGTGCGCGCACTGCCGCTTTCGGCGCTATCCTCAATGTGCGGATAAATCTGTCGTCGCTCGACGATAAGGAGATAGTGTCGCAGCTCGAGAATGAATGTATGGCTCTTCATGATGAAGCTGAGATCAAGGAGGCCGCGTTGCTCAACACCGTAGAGATCTGACGGCTTATGAAAAGACTTGATATTTATGAGATAGGGAGCGGTGAGCTTACCTACGACCTTATTGAACGCATCCTTAAGGATGACTCCCGCCTGGTGCTCTCGGAGGAGGCGAAAAAGAAGATACAGAATTGCCGTGACTATCTCGACAAGAAGGAGGAGGATCTCTCCAAACCTATATATGGAGTGACCACCGGATTCGGTTCGCTCTGCGACCATACTATCTCNAAGGATCAGCTCTCCACTCTTCAGGAGAATCTCGTGAAGAGCCACTCATGCAGTGTAGGCACTCCNGTCGCGCCGATTGTGGTGAAGCTTATGCTTCTNCTGAAGGCTCATGCTCTGTCGATGGGATTCAGCGGCGTGCANGTCAAGACCGTCGAGAGGATTCTTGATTTCTACAACAACGATATCTATCCNGTNGTCTACGACCGTGGATCGCTNGGCGCTTCCGGCGACCTCGCACCCCTGGCCAACCTGTTTCTCCCCCTTATAGGTGAGGGTGAAGCTGTGTACGAAGGGACCCGNTACACAGGTCGNGAGATACTGGAGATGTTTGGCTGGAAGCCGATTCGCCTGCAGTCGAAGGAGGGGCTCGCCCTCCTCAACGGCACTCAGTTCATGAGCTCTAACGGCATCAAGGCCCTAATCGATGGCTGGCATATGGTCAATTGCTTCGATATGTTCGGGGCNATGAGCCTTGAGGCTTATGATGGCAGCATCGAGCCTTTCAACGATCATCTGCAGCAGGTGCGACCGCATCTCGGTCAGATTGAGACTGCGGAGGTCTACCGCCGTATCCTCGAGGGGAGTGAGATTATCGAGCATGAGAAGGGACAGGTGCAGGATCCATATTCATTCAGATGNATCCCGCAGGTGCATGGTGCCGTGAAGGATGCGATGCATCATGTCACGGANGTGCTCCATATAGAGATCAATTCGGTCACCGACAATCCTACCGTATTCCCCGACGACGATCTNGTNTTGAGCGGGGGTAATTTCCATGGTGAGCCTATCGCACTCGTGTTCGACTATATGGGNGTGGCCCTGCATGAGCTCGGNAATATCTCNGAGCGTCGTGTGGCCCAGCTTATTGCCGGAAAACGTGGGCTCCCGGAATTCCTCGTGGCAAAACCNGGNCTCAACTCCGGCTTCATGATTCCGCAATATGCCGCAGCCTCTGTNGTGAGCCAGAATAAAATGTATGCGTGGCCCGCTTCCTGCGACTCCATCGTAAGCTCCAACGGACAGGAGGACTTCGTGTCGATGGGGGCCAACTCAGCCACGAAACTGCATAAGATNATCGACAATCTCAAGATTATCGCTTGTATCGAACTCATGAATGCAGCCCAGGGCATCGATTTCCGCCGTCCCCTCAAGTCATCTCCGATGATCGAGAAGGTAATGGAGGATTATCGTGAGGTGGTTCCCTTTGTGGAAGATGACGTAGTGATGCAGGACTACATCGCCAAGACGATGGAGTTTCTGGAGAATTACGATATCGTGGTTGACTGAAAGGACTATTCACACTCCGGATGCCAGCGGTGACGCTTCATATCTACGTTGCCGTTTCTCCTGAATGTGACACCCTCTCTCTGCAGCAGAAGTCTCTGCTCAAGCCAGTGGGGTGCGGGACGCCCCTCGGAGTTGACCACACGATGACACGGGATCTCGGATTCCATTCCGATAGCTCCCAAAATCTTACCTACCTGACGCGCATGTGTCGGCTCCCCGGCCAACGCGGCTACATCACCATAAGTGGCGACCATCCCTTCCGGAATGGCCGCCACTATCTCTTTTACTGCTTGAATCATTATCACAACTTATTGAATAGTGACAAGGTCATACTCTTTCGATCCTAATCCAATCTTCTCCGCATGTTCAATGATGTGGGTGCCGTGACGGCTCTCNATTCTCTCCTGAAGGGCCTTGGCGTCGTCACCCTCTTTAGAGTCGTAATTGAACACAAGATTAAGACAAGCCTGGTCGAGAGCCACGGGATCGAGCGAGGCGAGGATACCTATATCCTTCATCTCAGGCTTGTGGGGATTGCCGTCGCAGTCGCAGTCGACCGAAAGATTGTTCATCACATCGATGTAGATGATTTTCCCTTTGAAATAATCGCTCACCGACTGGGCGGCCGATGCCATGGATTCAAGGAANGCATCCTGCCCGTGGGGATTGTCGAATGCGTGATCTGTGGAGTCGTGTGCTCCGGCTGTGTGGATATACGCCTTGCCGTTGCTCGACGCCACGCCGATGCTCTGATTCTTGAGGACACCGCCGAAGCCACCCATGGCGTGTCCCTTGAAGTGGGCGAGGTTGATCATGTAGTCATAGTCGGCGAGGTGCTTCCCTACGATGTTGTGCTTTATCCAGGTGGTGTCCTGCACGGGGATATTCATCTCCCCCTCGGAATCCATGATATCCACTTTTGCGATATCATTGTAGCCACGCTCCTGAATAGCCTTGAGGTGAGACTCTGTGGTAAAGCGGTTGCCCCCATAAGCGGTGTTGCACTCCACTAACGTGCCGTCCACCTCCTTNACCAGATCCTTTATGAGAGCNGGGGAGAGGGGATTGCTTTTCGATGATTCTCCGGTGCTGATCTTCACGGCTACCCTCCCTTCGGGTGTCACTCCGAGAGCCTTGTACACTTTCATCAATGCTTCAGGCGATACCTCCTTGATGAAATACACTTTGGGTAGTGAGGTCTCGGCGGCTGTCTCTGTTGAATCTGTCACTTTTGACGTTGANGATGCGCATGCCCCGAGNGTGAGCAACGCGCACGACGCGAATAATAGAATTTTCTTCATGATTGAGCTATAATTGTTTGTTAGTCTTTGTCGTTCATAAATCCGTCGCGCAGGAGCTGCTTGTAGAGTGTATCAGACTTNATACGTTTGAACACTTTCCCGGCATCCTTCGCCTTTCTGTTGAATAGTTCCTGATAGTTGAGGCTACGGAGATTGTCGATCACGTCATAGAGGAATTCCTCCTGATTGACGGTTACAATCTTTGTCCCTGCATTCCTCATACCCGTCGATTCCGGCAGANTATCCACACGGTCGGCCCTCGCATTCCAATTNGTAAACCTNCCTTTCGAGAGGGTGAGCAACGATTCCCCTTCTCCGAGAATGTCGATGAACACGAGAGAGGAGTCTGTATTTCTCTTTCCGGCTGCGTAATCCTCTTTGTCGAGCAACACTTTCATCGGTATGCGGCTCACNGTCCCGTCGGCATATCCCAATACAAGATGTCCCTGCTTATCCTCCTCACGNATNGGGAGGGAGAGCCATAGTCCGTCACCCTCCGAGTATCCGTAGAATTCCGGCACAAGCATGAATTCATCCTCAGTGAGATGCAGATAGCGCACTGTGGAGGGATCATGAGCACTCTCGTCGAACGAGGCGGGACACACCTTTCTNGTATGTCGTGTGGAGATCTTCTCCGGATTCTGTTCCTCCGGATTCTCTGCGGGGGCGGCCTCCGGCTTCACCGGCACATTTTCATCGCGAGNTTGTGCAGCAGTGGCGGCTCCTCTTTCAGTTGCGGCCTTTCTGGCTTCNGCCTCGGCCTTGGCAAGTTCGTCAAGGGCCTTTATGCGTTCCCTTTCAGCNGTGCGACGTTCGGTGAAGAGGCGTATATCCTTGGCGTTGTCAAATCTTAGCTTCGACGATCCATGGCGTTCGTAGATCTTACCCTCTACCTTTACCGGCTCCGCATAATAAGGCTTCACCTTTACAACATATATGCGTTTCCCNCCATAGGTCTCGAAACGCCCGTCGATATAAGCGTCGATATCGCGTCCGAGTATCTCGCACACCCTCTGATGGAAGTAAAGGTCATATTTATCCTCGTTGAAATTGAAGAGCCGGTGTTCAAGGTCGCTCTCTATTCCCACACCGTAGCCGAAATCGCTCACACCCATATAGAGGGTGCCACCGTCGGCATTGAGCAGGGCGCAGAGCTCCTTCATGATCTCAAGCGACTGCACTTCGGGATTGGCACGCATATGGTTGTTGGGGGGGAAGATGAGGCTGGTCTTGAATTCCGTCGTCTTGTTCTCGGCTCCGAAATTATGCAGTGTCGATTTCTTTCCCTGCACTTTCAGTATACTGTTGATGCGGTCGGAGATCTCTCCGAGNGTCGACATNGAGGCTGTCTCGGCTATAAGGTTGTAGGCCATNACCGATTCGGCGAGCATACGTGTCTCCTTATCCTCGTCGGCCATATGCATCCATAGTTCCTCCCGCATCTGGGGGCGACCTTTATACGACACNATCTTCAGCTGGAGATAACGGCGGTAGAGCTCNGAGTTAGGGTCAAACCGTGAACGGTCGTTCTGCTCGAATTCCTCAAGCTGACGTCCGTCTACCTCTCCGTTCACCGCGAANTGGTGAAGAATGGCNATCAATCGCATCCAAGCCTCGTAAAATTCCCTCCTTCTCTCGATTCTGCCGATCCTGGCGAGCAGNCGGGCAAGACCGATATGGTGGTATGCCTTAATATAGTCCGACTCTGCGGCGGCTTTCCTCTCTATGATTGAGAGCATCTCCTCCAGACGGCTGTCGCTCAGGAAATCCTCTCCGCCGGCTGTGTCGCTGAGCATGACAGCCATCTCCGAGAGTTCCTCCTCATATACTTTGCTGTCGCTGTAGTCGCGGATGAGCCGCTGAAANGCCTTCTCCGTCTCAAAGGGGAAGCCTCCGATCTCNTTGTCGATTATCAGACCGTTGATNTAGGGTATCCCGGGCTTGTCGGGAGTCTTCCACCAGTTGCCGATAACCACATCACCCAATTTCATGTCGCTCCATTGGTCGGGCACATTCGGGAATCGCACAGAGTCGCCCATCTCACTGATGCCCACCACGCCAAACTGATTGATGCTCTTGATGATGCATCGCATCGGCTGGTCGTTCTGAATCACATCGTGAGTGTATTGTATTATGTAGTCCTTCAGAGTGAACTCAAGACTGTCGCCTGCACTGCTTTTCACTTTTGCCAGGAAGATATAGGGCTTTCCGTTACTGTCGCAGAAATGCTGNACATCNACCCCCGGCACCTTGTACTTCACTATCTCATCAATGCTGAGACTGCCACGCCCCTCGAATTCATCATCGGTCACCTCTACAAGGAATGTCCCGTCGGGNTGACGTCCGATTACNCTGATAAATACTTCATCCTCCTCTGCCGGACGGTCCTTGCGCATGGAAAGGGGACGCCTTACGCTATGCTCCTCCGAGAAGAGGGAGTTCTCGATGGCGTTCCACATCGAACGCGCCCTGGTGAGGTCGCCGGTAAGTGTAGGCATGGCTATCTGCTGGGCAGTACATATCCGGAGATTTTTCCAGATACCTACATCCTTGAGTTCAAGTGTGCGGAGGGAATGTTCCGGCACATCGACCCGTGTGATGGAGAANCCGTCGTTGCTGAACGAGGCTACTACATGGCGGTTGGCATACCATTTCTCGAAACTCCCTTCAAGAGCCACAGGGTCCATCGTTAGCCGGGAGGCCATAAGGTCGTGTGCTCCGGTGTCGCCCCATTGATAGATGGTGGAGGGTAGGGCGGTGACATCCATNAGGGCGAGGAAGGAGTTTCTTATGGCATTTGCCGGCTCGGAGGTGCGCAGAAAGGAGGCATAACGGTAGATGGAGGCAAGGTTGAGGTTAAAGTCNAATACGTCGATATCCTTCCCNCTGTCTGCCAGAAGAAGCTGGATTCCGAGAGCCTCGATAAGGGAGCGNATCGCCCCCTCGTTTCCTGTCCCGGCCTCCTCCATGCTTTGGCTGCATTGCTCGCAATATAGCTGAAGCAATCTGATGAAAGCTTTGCGGAAAGGCTCGTCGGCCCAGAAATTCTCGTCGCGTGCATGTATTATGGCGAATATATCTGCCATCTTCTCACGCATTGTCTCCGGAGAGAGTGAGAAGATGCGCATCAGCATGTCGAGTTGTTTCTCGGCTTCATAAATATANCCTGACGTACTGAGGCTTGAGAGTGTGCGGTCAATAATTTGNGTATGTATCCCTTCNGCAAGNGACGAGGCTGCCTGAAGATAACCGGCTATGTTGGAGGCCATCACCGACAGGCGTTGCTGGAGGGATTTNCGCCTCAGTTTCTCCTCTCCGAGAAGTATGTCGGAGCCTTGGAGCACATACATCACTGCTGCGAGCATCTCTTCAAGGCGCATCGCTATGTCGTCCCATCCGGATCCCTCCGCGCTCCATTGGCGTATGTAGTCAAGCATCCTTGAATTTACCGCCCGGCCGTAATATTCACTGTTGGCGAAGAGNAGGGAGAAAAATTCCTCAATATCCCATTGCGGGAGCGAGGCGGTGAAAACCTCCGATTCAATCCTTTGGGCTATGCTGTCGGCGTTGACATCCTTTATCTGCTTAGTGGAAANGTTCTGTCTTGTAATCTCTGAATAATCCGGTTCCGGTTCCTCACGGTAAGTCTGTCCCTGCACTAATTTAAGATGTGCNCCGTTGTTGTCTATCCTTTCNATGCGGCATCTCACCGTACTGTCGGTAAGCAGTCTTAACCCTTTCGGCATCGGCAGACGGAAAGGGATACCTTTGTCATCTACAAGTTCATAATATCCGTTATGGGTGAAATCNTGTCTGACCTCGAATTCATACTCCTCACCCTCCTTATANAATTTATATAATAATTGCGGTAGATTCTGCCTGAGATANAGCTGTCCGTTGCTTTGCTGCACCACCGAGCANTCTATCACGGTNCCTTCCGGCGAATTTTCCTGAAATTTATATAGTTTTACTTTATAAGGNCGGTCATTATACTTTACTTCAAAACATTGGGCTCCCGAACTGTTTTGTACTATTTTCGCTTCTAATCTCATATGAGAGGTTGTTTAAGGCTTTTTTATATTGACTATATCATGATTGGTGGATAAGGAGAACGGTTTTTTCATCGCCGTATCTGAGCGCTGTCTGATCCTGTCTCAACACCGACTCACCTTATCATTTGTATTACTGACTATTTTCAACTGCAAAGATATAAAAACTTCTTAATATATCCTTAAAGAGACTATAAATAATTTTATTATAAAACTTGTATAGGTCAGATTTTATCATTAACTTTGGGGCCATAATNGTGTGAGGGACATTTTTATGCAAAAGAGTTCCACGCACTTTTATCCGAATGTTTAAACTGCTTTAAATCTTTACATCATGGAATTGCCCTTCGCTGAATCATGGAAAATCAAAATGGTTGAGCCTATCAGGAAAAGTACTCGCGAAGAACGTGAGAAATGGCTCAAAGAGGCTAAATACAATGTGTTTATGCTTAAGTCCGACCAGGTNTACATCGACTGCCTCACCGACTCCGGCACCGGAGCTATGTCCGACCGTCAGTGGGCCGCTATGATGACCGGCGATGAAAGCTACGCAGGAGCACGCTCTTTCTACGAGCTCAAGGACACTATCACACGTATCACCGGTTTCGACTACGTTATTCCCACTCATCAGGGTCGCGCCGCTGAGAATGTACTCTTCTCTCATCTCGTGAAGGAGGGTGATATTGTCCCCGGTAATTCTCACTTCGACACTACCAANGGGCATATAGAGTCGCGCAAGGCTTTCGCNGTTGACTGCACGGTAGATGAGGCNAAGGANACTCAGCTNGAAGTTCCTTTCAAAGGTAATGTTGATCTTGCAAAGCTTGAGGCGGTGCTTGANAAGGATGCCGANAAAGTNCCCTTCATCATCGTGACTATCACCAACAATACCGCCGGCGGACAGCCTGTTTCCATGGAGAATCTGCGCGGGGTGCGCCGTGTGGCCGACAAGTATGGCAAGCGTGTCATATTCGACTCCGCCCGTTTTGCCGANAACGCTTATTTCATCAAGATGCGCGAACCGGAATTCCACGATGCTACAATAAAGGAGATATGCCGCGAGATGTTCTCTCTTGCCGATGCCATGACTATGTCGGCCAAGAAGGATGGTCTNGTNAATATGGGTGGCTTNATCGCNACACGNTGGGAGGATATNTATGAGGGNGCCAAGAGATTCGTNATTCCTTTCGAGGGCTTCCTTACTTACGGCGGCATGAATGGCCGCGATATGGCTGCCCTTGCTGTGGGCCTCGATGAGAACACGGAATTCGATATGCTTGAGACNCGTATNCGNCAAGTAGAATATCTGGCNAAGAAACTGGATGAGTATGGCATACCTTACCAGCGTCCTGCCGGCGGCCACGCAATATTCATCGATGCCGACAAAGTGCTNGACCGTATCCCTAAAGAGGAGTTCCCGGCACAGACACTTACCATAGAGCTATATCGTGAGGCCGGTGTACGCGGTTGCGAGATAGGATANCTCCTTGCCGACCGTGACCCTGTCACACGNGAGAACCGTTTCGGTGGCAACGATTTCCTGCGCCTNTGCATCTGCCGGCGCACTTATACNGACAATCATATGAATGTCATAGCGGCTGCCTTGAAGAATGTCTACGACCGCCGTCATGAGATCACACGTGGTGTGCGCATTGTATGGGAGACCGAACTTATGCGCCACTTCACNGTNCAACTCGAGCCTATCTCTCCCGATGCCGAGTGAAGTGATGTAGCAGATATATGATTATATAATAATAAACTTTTTCATATCTCTTTGGTCATATAATAAAAAAGAGATATGAAAAAGTTGTTTTTATATATCGTATTGTCAATAATGGTTGGCAATGTAGCATTTGCTCAGACAANTGCTCCGCGTCCCGGTAGTTCGTTAAGTTCTCAAAGCAGTGCTCCCCGNCCGGGCAGTTCATCAAGTAGTGTTCCCCGNCCCGGANGCAGNGGGTCAAATCATCACGTAGACAAGCATCGTCCGGGAGGNGGCAAACNTAAACCGGCATATATTGTNAGCAACAATACTGTNTACTACGATGGACACAAGGTANCAGACGCTTCCGCTATNAATTTCAAAATCCTTTCCGATGGTTATGCCAAGGATANCTGGAATGTCTNCTTCGAGGGTAANAAGATCAAGGATGCTTCGGTCGCAAGCTTCAAGGTGCTCAGCGATTGGTATGCNAAGGATAACTGGAATGTCTACTTCTGTGGCAAGAAGATNAAGGATGCTTCGGTTTCAAGCTTCAAGGTGCTCGGCGATTGGTATGCCAAGGATAACTGGAATGTCTACTTCGAGGGTAAAAAGATTGACGGCGCTANAGCAGGGAGCTTTCGAGTTCTCAAAGACGGATATGCCAAGGATAATTGGAATACCTANTATCTTGGGAGAAAAATCTGATGACGGATATCAAAAGTTAAAGAATTATTGGCATGTCTCGGAAATTTTTTGTAATTTTACCGCATATATGACAAAAATCTTTTGATTTTCTATGAATTCAGATTTTAAGCGGTTAAGCTTCATTGCATTAGGTATCTCAGGACTCTTCGTCGGNTGCTCTGACAAGGATAACGGAATATTGGATCTGCCTATCGAGGATATTGAAATTGTGGAATCAGGTTACACTAAGAATCCTGTTCCGGTGGAGAACAAACAGGCCACTGCGATTCTCGGATCGGGTGGAGAGATGGCNGAGTTGCTCAAGGCTACATTTACAAACATCGTGGAGGCTAATAAGGCCAAACATGTGATTGTNGCTCTCAATGATCTCGAAGCNTACAAAGAGGATGTGCTTAAGGCATATCAGCGNGGCATACTCATCACCGTCACTGATGCCGATCCGGCAAGAGTGGCTGAATGGTGCGACGACAACGGTCTTGTTTANACCGGNGATCCCACTTCCGACCGGCCCTGTCGNCTGACGAGCTTCAACCGAAAGGCCAATGCATTTTCTATGCAGCGTGCGCAGTTGGTGGATGGTATCGACGACTATGAGGTGCCTCTGTTCAACTCCTTCTCAACTTGGGTCGACAAGGTTCTCACCCCGAATCTGATGGGCCCCGACTTCAGAAGCCGTGACATACATAAGAGATTCACTCCCCAGAAGGTAACACATACTTTCCTGATCGATCTCCCCTCTGATCAGATTGAGGCTTCCGGNTGGGCGCTTCCTGAAAATGCGAATATCCACACCACCGCCGACGTTGAATATTCCATCTATCCTCTCCATGCTTTCGCCGACAATACAGATTTCTCCGGCGATATCTATATTGTAGAGGCTAATGTCAAGATTCATAATGCCGATCTCTTCATAGGGCGCTGGCAGTATCGTCAAGGCGACCTCCTTTCCGATCTCAAGGGTTTCTATCTCTCGGAATGTCGCTTAAGCAATTCTCTGGCCGAGCTGAAGAATGGTGTGCTCACAGCATCTTCAGAGCATCAGCTTGCTGCCGGTCCTGCTCCCGTGACCGGGATAGTCACCGATAAGTATCAGAGTGGATTCGACTGGACTTTTGACGGCTGGCTTACCGGTGGCAACGGACTTGAATCCACTACGCCTACGCCTATTCAGGAGGGTGGATGGATTTACGACGGGAAAGCGGAACATGAGATGAAGGATCTGGAAATCGAGACTGTTAATGATGCCTCCAATGTAAGCTTTGGTCTGACGGTCATGAATCTGCCGGAGAAAGGTGAGGGTCTCATTCCCGAAATCTCTTCAGGCGATCTTGTATTCAACTATTCCTGGATCTGGAAAGTGCCTCAGGCTGTCGACGACTCCGACTATCGTTATTTCATTGAAATAGGTATCGAGCCTGTCTACAAATGGCATAAAGCGCTTCGTCAGGGTTCTCAGTTCGAAGATAAGACTGTTG
>JAAVDU010000046.1 GCA_014801605.1 Bacteroides sp. | reverse complement strand
GCTGTGATATAGGGGAGGTTGATCTCAGTAGAGGGTGAGCTTGAAAGCTCGATCTTAGCCTTCTCGGCAGCCTCTTTCAGACGCTGCATAGCCATAGGATCCTGACGGAGGTCAACTCCCTCATTTTTCTTGAACTCATCGGCGAGCCAGTCGATGATTACGTTATCGAAGTCATCACCACCGAGGTGAGTGTCACCGTTTGTGGATTTAACCTCAAACACGCCGTCGCCGATCTCAAGGATAGAGATATCGAAGGTACCGCCACCAAGGTCAAATACAGCGATCTTCTGTTCTTTCTCAGATTTGCCAAGGCCATAGGCAAGCGCTGCTGCTGTAGGCTCGTTGACAATACGCATTACTTTCAGACCTGCGATCTCACCGGCCTCTTTAGTGGCCTGACGCTGTGAGTCGTCGAAGTAAGCGGGGACAGTAATCACAGCCTCATTTACCTCCTGACCGAGATAATCCTCAGCTGTCTTCTTCATTTTCTGGAGAATCATCGCTGAAATCTCCTGCGGGGTATAGTCACGACCGTCGATGTCAACTTTCGGCATGTCGTTCTGACAAACCACCTTATAAGGCATACGTTTGATCTCATCTTCTACCTGACCGCACTTCTCACCCATGAAACGTTTGATAGAGTAGATAGTACGTGTCGGGTTGGTGATTGCCTGACGTTTTGCCGGATCACCTACCTTACGTTCGCCGCCGTCTACAAATGCCACAACGGAAGGTGTGGTGTAACGGCCTTCATTGTTCTGGATTACAACCGGGTCTTTACCTTCCATTACTGCTACACAGCTGTTGGTCGTACCCAAGTCAATACCAATAATCTTTCCCATAGTATTTCTATAAATTTTAGTTTTGTATTTTATTCTGTCATGCGGAGCAATACGGTGGAATCTTGTTGTGATACCGGAAGCTCCGGTATCGGTTCGCCTTATCGGCTCCGTTCAATATTAAAACAAATAGCGTGCTAAATGTTTCACTTTTGGTGGTGGAAAAAAGTCTGAAGTGGTGATGGNGCTCGCCGCATNNTTACGCATGCATAGAGTCNGAAGAGNGGATAAGATATTTATGAATGAGGTATAATGATATGNAAATAAGAGNTTTAGNNNAAGAAGGNGTGAATTGCCGGAATAATTGANGGNGTNAGTATACTCCTTATTNATATAGGGAACGTATGNAAGAGGGGTGTTTATTAAAAATTGTGAAAGANTTGGGGTGGGGTGTNGTGCAGGTGAAAAAGGGTGTGCCGAATATGTCAAAATTGTCAAATATGAAAAAAATTAATCCTTAAGGATGGTAGATTGCTGAAAATTTGTTAACTTTGCAGCCTGAACACAGGCAACCGCTTGGATAGCGGCTAAATCTCNCATGGGGATGCCGTGTAGTTCAGCAAGCAAAACCTTGAACTGTATGAAACTTTTACAAGAGAAATTGTCGCACTACGATGCCCCGCAGAAGGCAAAGGCAGCCGGTGTATATCCATATTTCCGGCCTATATCGAGCGAGCAGAACACAGAGGTCGTAATGAACGGACGCAAAGTGTTGATGTTCGGCTCAAACAGCTATATGGGACTTACCAATCATCCCAAGGTGATAGAGGCTGCTGTAGAGGCAACAAAGAAATATGGCACAGGCATGGCGGGCAGCCCGTTCCTGAATGGCACACTTGACATACATAAGGATCTCGAGGCTAAACTCGCTGATTATGTCGGCAAGGAGGATGCGATGCTTTTCAGCTCCGGCTTCGAAGTGAATCTCGGTGTTGTCTCCACTCTCACCGGACGTGAGGACTATGTCATTCTCGACGAACAGGATCATGCCTCAATCATAGAGGGGCGACGCCTGTCAATGTCAAACTATAAGAAATACCGCCACAATGATATGGAGAGCCTTGAGAAGGTTCTCAAGAGCTGTGATCCCGACAAAGTGAAGCTCATCGTCACCGACGGTGTATTCTCCATGGAGGGCGACGTAGCCAATCTTCCCGAGATTGTGCGTCTGGCCAAACAGTATAATGCCTCCGTAATGGTCGACGAGGCACACGGCATCGGCGTGTTCGGTAAAGGTGGTCGCGGCACATGCGATCATTTCGGTGTCACCAACGACGTTGACCTCATCATGGGTACGTTCAGCAAATCTTTCGCGTCGCTCGGCGGCTTTATCGCGACTGATAAGGTGATCACCAACTTCCTTCGTCATCACACACGTTCATATATCTTCACCGCAAGTATCACTCCCGCCTCTACGGCAGCTGTGAGCGCGGCTCTTGATATAATGATTGCTGAGCCGGAGCGTCAGCAGCATCTCTGGGATATCACCAACTATGCGCTGGATGAGTTCCGTAAGCTTGGCTGTGAGATCGGTCACACATCCACACCGATCATTCCTCTCTTCATCCGCGACGACTACAAGACCTTCCACGTGACACGCGACCTTCTTGATGAGGGCGTGTTTGTGAATCCGGTTGTAACCCCGGCAGTAGCGCCTCAGGATACACTTATCCGCTACTCCCTCATGGCTACACACACCAAGGAGCAGGTGGCCCGTTCTATTGAGGCTATCGAGAAGGTGTTCCGTCGTTACGATATCATTAAGTAAGATAAAGTAAAAACGTAAGTAGTGTTAAGTAATTAGTAGTAAATGTAATAAGTATTGGCAAGTAATGGCATAAGCATAATTAAGCAATTTTACATTTCAAGAGAAGTCCGACTGTGAAGCCGGGCTTTTCTTGTATACGAGCAAACCCTTATTGTAAATGGTATCGTATTATAAATGAAATCGCGGACAGCTACATCTCCTGAGAGCGTGGCTGTCCGCGATTTTGTCTTGTTATTTGCAATAATATGTTATTTGCAATAGGAGGGGAGTGGAGGGAGTGAAAAGGGGAATCAATTCAGTGTAAGATCGTCGAAACCGCTGCCGAGTTCATCCTCGTTGAAGTCAGTGTCGCCATACAGATCCTCCAGATCAAGGTCGTCGGCAATCTTTTTCGCCTGCTGGTCGATCTTGTTGTCAAATTCCTCCATGTCGACAAACTGGGCCGGNGCTTTCCCTCTTTTTACTGTGCANATAGGGTCGCTCAGGTTTCTGCCCGGCACAGACTCTTTCATCTCCATGAAGAAGGAGCGCTCTGTGAGATAATCGAAAACATAGATAAGCTTCTGTCCCTCCTCTTCAATAAGTTCGTTGAGGGGGGTGTCTTCCATGATCCAGATATCCTGATCGCTGGAGCTTCCCATATCTTCGAGTGTGATCTCCTCTTCCTTGTTCCATTCATCGTCACAAAGGAAGAAAGAATCGATGTCATCCTTGGAATAGTCGACACTTTCAAGGATGGCATTACGCAACTGGAGGAACGTCGAGTTGGCATCAATCTCAATTTCGCGTGAGAAATTGCTTACCTCATCACTGACAAGTTTAAACTTATATACCATAAGAAATTGATTCTTTGAAATTATTTTTCGAATTCATTTATCTCTTCAGGCCGCGGATGGAAGCCGGGATGCCGGTGGTGCGTCCGTTAGAGCTTTATGTGGGTTGATTGTCTATTTATTATGCGAATTTAATTCTTTTAAGTTATGACACAAAATAAAATTGAAAAAAAATTTGCATAAGCGATAAAAAAAGACTCTTATGAGGTTTTTAGCCTCCAAAGAGCCTGCCGAAGAATGATTTTGGTTTTTCNGGTTTTATGTGAACCCTCATCTGATTGTCCTCTTTTCCGAGAAACAGGATATGATTGCGAAACACAATCGCCACCATTTTATCGAATTCGAGAATGGCGTTGATTCCTCTCACAAGAAAACGTCGGAATGGATTGAATTCNTCAAGGTCTTCTATGATGATCTCAATGCCGTCTCTGCGGATGGCATGGTTTTCATTCAACATATTCAGAAAATAATCAAGNTGAAGCTCCTCTTCGTTCTTATGGGGCTTCTNGAATTTCTTATATATTTCCTGTATTACGTTGTCGGTGATCATAGTTGATTTCTGATTTGAGTGTCCCTTACTTTCGGTNGCCCGGCATCTGAGNTTGATGTTGGTCTGCTCTTTCGCTCTGTGTCGTCCNGTTGGCAAGAGACTGTTGTAATACGCCTTTGATGGTTGTCAATTACATTAGGAGAGATCCGCATTAGGAGAGGATTGGAGCGGGAGGAGAGTCGATAGTTGTGAGGAGATTTAATAAATATTGTTGAGAAGATTAGAATTGGAGGAGGTGTAGAGAGGAGTTGTGGAATAGTAGATACAAGGGTTAGGACTCGTCTTAATCCAGTGTCTATATAACTTTAACAACGTATAGGGTGAAGGGTTCACAAAATATTGAAAATTTTCAGAAAAATTTTTAATATTGACATATTCCCGGGTGTTGGAATGATGGCTCTCTACATAATATGCAGGTTGAGAATGGAGATGGCTCAAACGGTACAGACAGATAAATGACCGTAGAATTTGGTTATAAACGGCAGATTTTGATTATAAATAAGTAGACTATAAAAACAAGGAGATGCGGATACATCCGATCTGTATCCGCATCTCCCGGGAAGTCTGGCTCTTATATCTGATATCGATTTCAGAGATTATAAAAAGTCGTAAGGTTACTCTTATCAGCCAAGGAAGCTGAGAAGCACACCGGCAGCTACTGCCGAGCCGATCACACCTGCTACATTCGGGCCCATGGCATGCATGAGCAGATAGTTGGTGGGGTCATACTCAAGACCGAGGTTGTTGGAGATACGGGCTGCCATAGGCACAGCCGAAACTCCCGCATTGCCGATGAGCGGGTTGATCTTCTTGTCTTTGGCAAGGAAGAGATTGAATACCTTCACTGAAAGCACACCGGCCGATGAGGCTATGATGAAAGCCACGAAGCCGAGACCGAAGATCAGGAGTGTGTCGATTGTGAGGAATTTATCGGCCTGTGTGGAAGCACCCACTGTCAGACCGAGAAGGATAGTCACGATATCTGTCATGGCGTTGCTTGCTGTCTTGGCGAGGCGGGTGGTGACGCCGCTCTCACGGAGAAGATTGCCGAAGAAGAGCATACCCAGCAGAGGAATACCTGAAGGCACTACGAAGCAGGTGAGAAGCAGACCCACGATGGGGAAGATGATCTTCTCGTTCTGACTTACGATACGTGTAGGCTTCATCTTGATAAGACGCTCCTGCTTGTTGGTGAAGAGGCGCATCAGAGGGGGCTGGATAAGGGGGATGAGTGCCATGTAGGAATAGGCTGACACCGCCACAGCACCCAGCAACGCCGGGTTGAGCTTCGAGGTGGTGAAGATCGCAGTCGGGCCGTCGGCACCGCCGATGATGGCCACACATCCGGCCGACAGAGGGTCGAAGCCGCAGAGAAGGGCCAGCATGTAGGCTCCGAAGATACCGAACTGGGCGCATGCGCCGATAATCATCAGTTTGGGGTTGGCGAGCAGGGCCGAGAAATCGGTCATGGCGCCGATGCCGAGGAAGATGAGCGGAGGATACCACCCCTTCTCCACACCATTGTAGAGGATATTCAAAACGGAGCCCGGCTCATAAATGCCGATCTCCATACCTGCCTGGAAGGGGATATTGCCGATGAGCATGCCGAATCCGATCGGCACAAGCAGAAGAGGCTCGAAATTCTTCTTTATGGCAAGCCATACAAAGAAGCATCCCACAGCCAGCATGACAAGATTTTCCCACTCGCAGTTGTAGAAACCGGTGAAATGCCAGAATGTCTCGATTGTCTGGCTCATGAATTCACCGAAAGTGTATGTGGTCTGTGCTAACATGATCTGATTGGGTTCGTACTGTATTATTCAAGAATCATGATAGGACCATCCTGAGCGATGGCGTCGCCAACGTTAGCCAGAAGCTGTTTCACTACGCCCCCCTGGGTGGCATGGATGTCATTCTCCATCTTCATCGCCTCAAGCACACATACAGTGTCGCCTGCATTGACGGTATCGCCCACTTTCACATTGTAGCTCATGAGAGTGCCGGGAAGGGGAGCAGTCACTGTAAACGCTTTGCCGGTAGCAACGCTGGGCTTTGCTATTACTTTCTCGCCGCTCTCTGTGCGCGGGGCTTTCTGCGGGCTCTTCGAGGGCTGCGCTACGGTGGTCTTTCCACTGGGCACCTTGTCGAGCTCTACGTCGTAAGGCACGCCGTTGACTTCCACGTGCACCTTGTTGTCGGTGAGATCACCCACCTTGACAGAGAATTTGGTGCCGTTGATCTTATACTTATATTCTTTAAAGTTCATGATTATTGCTGGTTATTGAAATTGCGGAGTTTAGGTCGGCGTAAAGTCGGCCTGTGTCCTGTTGTTCAGTTAGAATGTGGCTTTCCCGGGAGTGTTGCGACGATGGTCGGGCATCGTGCGGAGGTTGTAGATCTTGGAGCTCCAGGGAGAGTAGGCCTTCTGAAGCTTACGGATGGTAAGGATAGTCTCCTCAAAATCATGCCCTTCAGCAAAATGCTCTGAGAGGGCGGCCGCTATGGCTGCTATCACATCGCCGGAATCGACATCATGGTGCTCTTCCGCAACCGCATTGCCGGCAGCGACAGCGGCAACATTGGTAGTGCGCTTGTTGCGGGCTAGGAGTCGCTGGGAGATCTTGCCGAAAATAAGGAAGAGGATCGACAGGACAGCGAGGGCGCTGATCACTATGCACATCGCGATGATAGTGATGGCTCCTCCCCAGGAATCGTTGACAGCGGCGTTGTGGGCTTTCTCGGCCTGTGTCATCTTTTGGGCGATCGAGCTCTCCTGCACATAATCTACCTCCTCGCTGGGAGTGGTGGCCGGGATTAATTCGGCCTGGCAGCCGTTGCAGGGGGCGGATGTCTCCGTCGCCTGACACTCCTCCTGCGCCAGGGCAGGCATGGCGGCGTAGCCGCAGCCTGCCGAGGCGAGAAGTAATGCCGCTGTCAGAAAGGTTTTCTTTATAGTGTTGTACATGACAGTGGAATCGGATAGGGATTAAAGTGGAATATTGCCATGTTTCTTCGGCGGGTTCTGCAGTTTCTTTGTGGCAAGCATCTGCAGTGCGCGGATGATACGGAAGCGAGTGTTGCGNGGCTCGATCACATCGTCGATGTAGCCATACTTGGCTGCCTGATAGGGATTGGCGAAGAGCTTGCTGTATTCCTCCTCTTTCTCCTTCTTGAATGCTGCGGGGTCGGCCGCTGTCTTGGCCTCCTTGGCATAGAGCACATTCACCGCACCCTCGGCNCCCATAACGGCGATCTCAGCCGANGGCCATGCGTAGTTGATGTCGCCACGAAGCTGCTTACAGCTCATCACGATGTGGGAGCCGCCGTAGCTCTTGCGGAGTGTCACTGTCACTTTAGGCACAGTGGCNTCGCCGTATGCGTAGAGAAGTTTGGCGCCGTGGAGAATCACACCGTTGTATTCCTGGCCTGTGCCGGGGAGGAAGCCNGGAACGTCTACNAGGGTCACAAGAGGGATATTGAAGGCGTCGCAGAAGCGCACGAAGCGAGCGGCCTTGCGCGATGCGTTGGAGTCNAGNACGCCGGCGAGCACTTTCGGCTGGTTGGCCACGATGCCCACTGACTGACCGTTGAAGCGTGCGAAACCGATGATGATATTCTTGGCATAGTCGCGCTGCACCTCAAGGAATTCACCGTTGTCGATGATGGCGCCGATTACGTCATACATATCATAGCTCTGCTTGGCGCTCTCGGGAATTATCTCGTTGAGAGCATCCTCAAGACGGTCGATCGGGTCGCTGCAGGCCACGAGGGGAGTCTCCTCAAGGTTGTTCTGCGGAATGTAGCTGATGAGTTTGCGGATAACGTCGAGAGCCTCCTCACCGTTCTCGGTGGCGAAGTGGGTCACGCCGCTCTTGGAGGCATGCACNGAGGCGCCGCCAAGCTGTTCCTGAGTCACATCCTCGCCGGTGACAGTCTTCACTACGGCNGGACCTGTGAGGAACATATAGGAGATACCCTTGGCCATGATGGTGAAGTCGGTGAGTGCGGGGCTGTATACNGCGCCGCCGGCACATGGGCCGAGGATAGCGGAGATCTGGGGCACAACGCCTGAGGCGAGGATGTTGCGCTGGAAAATCTCGGAATATCCGGCGAGNGCGTTGATACCCTCCTGGATGCGTGCGCCGCCTGAATCGTTGAGGCCGATCACGGGAGCTCCCATCTTCATGGCGAGGTCCATTATCTTACAGATCTTCTGAGCCATCGTCTCGGAAAGTGAACCGGCGTTGACTGTGAAGTCCTGTGCGAATACATATACAAGACGGCCTTCGATTGTACCGAATCCGGTGACAACTCCGTCGCCGAGTGTGTGTTTCTTGTCCTGACCGAAGTTTGTGCAACGGTGTGTGACAAACATATCGAGCTCCTCGAAGCTTCCTTCGTCGAGAAGCTGTGCGATTCTCTCACGCGCGGTGTATTTCCCTTTTGCGTGCTGCTTCTCGATAGCCTTCTCGCCGCCGCCAATACGGGCTTCGGCACGCTTTTCGATGAGCTCCTGGATTTTTTCTTGCTGTGCGCTCATATTTTGCTTGAAAAAGTTGATGTTCTGATTTTGTTACCTTCGGGGGGATGATAGCNCCCGTGAAGATGTNGGTCTCTTCTAAGGTTATAAGGTGTGGAGAGAGGAATGTGTTACGTTTCCGTGCGGTTATTTCTTAGCCGGATCCTCGCAGAGCTCTGTGAGCACAGCNTCTGTCGATTTGGGATGGAGGAANGCNATCTGCAGGCCGTCGGCACCGCCGCGGGGAGCCTGGTCGATCACTTTCACACCCTTCTCCTGCACTTCCGCAAGAGCCTCGGCCACTCCGTCCTCAACAGCGAAGGCAAGGTGGTGCATACCGCCGCGTCCGCCGTTTTTCTCTATGAACTTGGCAATTGTGCTGTCGGGAGATGTGGCTTCAAGAAGCTCGATTTTGGTGTCGCCCACCTTGAAGAATGCTGTAGTCACCTTCTGGTCGGCCACCACCTCCTGCTTGTAGCATTTGAGGCCGAGAACATTTTCGTAATATTCAATGGCTTTTGCGAGGTCGGGCACTGCGATTCCGATGTGCTCAATGTGAGAAATTTTCATGTCTGAAGAAGTTATATGGTTTAATGTTTTCTGCGCCGGGAGGGGTCAGGCCGCCAACTGTGCGGTAAAACCTTTCACGGCAATTTTGTGCAAAAGTAGCAAAAATTAATTTCCCAATCAAGAAAAAAATAAAATATTGGGAAAATGAACGGCGTGATATAAGTTTAATAGGTAATTATAGTGGCTAATTACAAAAAAATACCGATATTTGCAGAAAATTTAATCCAGAGGAGAAATGGAAATAACACCACAGAGCCTTGCGGCTCTCACTGGGGGTAAGATTGAAGGGGATGCAGAAGCCCGCATTACGGGATTCGCGAAGATTGAGGAGGCCAAGGAGGGCGACCTTACATTTATCGCGAACCCGAAATACGCACATTTCATACACACCACAAAGGCTACTGCCGTTCTCGTAAGCAATGATTTCGATCCAGAAGGGGAGTTCCACACTACGCTCATAAGGGTGGCCGACCCATATTCCACACTTGCCGAGCTTCTCGCCATGATAGAGGGGATGAAGCCGAAGCCGGAGGGGATAGAGCAGCCTTGCTATATTTCCGATGGCGTAGAGATTCCCGCCAAATGCTATATCGGCGCTTTCGCATATATAGGAAAAGGGGTGAGACTTGGCAACAACGTCATGATATATCCGCAGGCCTATATCGGCGACGGAGCCGTGATAGGCGACGATACTGTCATACGTGCCGGAGTAAAGATTTATGAGGGGTGCCGTATTGGCGCCAGATGTATTATCCATTCAGGCGCGGTGATCGGAGCCGACGGCTTCGGATTCGCACCCAAGGATGGACGCTACGAGAAAATACCGCAGACGGGTGTCGTGGTGATTGCCGACGATGTCGAGATCGGTGCCAATACCACCATCGACCGCGCNACATTCGGACAGACCACCATCGGCCGCGGCACAAAGCTCGACAATCTGATCCAGGTGGCTCATAACGTCACGATAGGGGAGAACAACGTCTTTGCCTCCCAGACAGGCATAGCCGGCTCCACAAGGATTGGCAACCATAATATGGTNGGTGGTCAGTGCGGTTTCGCAGGCCATATCACTGTCGGTGACTTCAATGAATTCGGAGCCCAGTCAGGCATACCGAACAATGTAGGCGACCNTAACCGTCTGATCGGTTATCCCGCCATCGATGCCCGGCAGTTTGCCAAAAACCAGGTGTATATAAAGCGCCTCGGCAAGTTATTTACAGAACAACGAAACAACAGAAACGACAAATGAAACAACTGACTCTAAAAGAGCCTTTCACTCTCAGTGGTAAAGGTCTTCATTCAGGCGCGGAGCTTACCGCCGTGTTCAAGCCGGCTCCGGAGAATTCCGGCTATAAGTTCAAACGCGTTGATCTNGAGGGTGAGCCGGTGGTGGATGCTCTCGCGGAAAACGTGGTGGAGACAACCCGCGGCACAGTCCTTGGNAAGAATAATGTGAAGATCAGCACCGTGGAACACGCGCTCGCCGCCCTATACGCTGCCGGTGTCGACAACTGTCTGATTGAGGTGAACGGCCCTGAGCTCCCGATCCTGGATGGAAGTGCCATCGAATATGTCAGAAATATCGAAAGGGTCGGTCTTGTGGAGCAGAATGCCGACAAGGATTTCTACGTTATTAAAGAGAAGATGCGTTTCCGCGATGAGGAGACCGGCTCTACGATNACCATCTACCCCGACGATCATTTCAGTGTAGAGGTAATGGTGGAATACAATTCCAAGGTGCTCCCCAACCAGTTTGCCATGCTCGATGATATCGCCGACTTCAGTCAGGAGGTTGCAAGCGCACGCACATTTGTCTTTGTCCGCGAGATAGAGGGCCTTCTCCAGTATGGTCTCATCAAGGGTGGCGATCTCGACAATGCCATCGTGATTTACGACGAGCCTATAGAGAAGGAGAAGATCGACCATATCTGCGATCTCATGGGTGTGCCCCACATGCACATCTCTCAGCTCGGATATATCAACCCCACACCTTTGAAATGGGACAATGAGCCTGCGCGCCATAAGCTGATGGATGTGATTGGCGATTTCGCCCTCATCGGCCGTCCGCTGAAAGGTCGTGTGGTGGCTGTCCGTCCCGGCCATACCGTCAACAACAAGATTACACGCCTTGTGCGCAAGGCNGTGCGTCATACAGAGATTCAGGCTCCCATCTACAATCCAAACGTAGAGCCGGTNATCGATGTCAACGGCATCCGCAAGCTCCTTCCTCATCGTTACCCCTTCCTCCTTATAGATAAGGTGATCGAGATCGACAAGAAGCATTGTGTGGCTGTGAAAAACGTGACCGTCAACGAGCCCTTCTTCCCGGGTCATTTCCCGCAGGAGCCGGTAATGCCCGGTGTGCTTCAGGTNGAGGCTATGGCTCAGGCCGCCGGTGTGCTCGTGCTCAATTATCTGGAGGACCCGGAGAAATACAGCACATACTTCCTTAAGATCGACAATGTGAAGTTCCGTCAGAAAGTTGTGCCCGGCGCCACACTGCTTCTCAATGTAAGCCTTATGACAGAGATCCGCCGCGGATGTGCGGTAGTGAAGGGTTACGCTTTCGTAGGGGAGAAGATAGTNTGTGAGGCTGAGTTCATGGCTCAGATAATNAAGAATAAATAAATAGACTTACTGCTTCTTCAACATGGATAAAATGTTTTACGTCCACCCGGACGCAAAAATCGGAAATAATGTAAAGATAGGCAATTTCACAAATATCCACGAGGATGTTGAGATTGGCGACAATTGCGAGATAAGCGGAAACGTCACGATTTTCCCCGGTGCCAGAATTGGCTCAGGAGTTAAAATCTTCCCCGGAGCGGTNGTATCCGGCATCCCTCAGGACCTNAAGTTCAGAGGTGAGAAGACGTTGGCNTATGTAGGCGACGGCACNACCCTCCGNGAGTGTGTCACTGTCAACCGGGGCACAGCCTCCAAGGGTGAGACGGTAGTAGGCAGCAACTGCCTCATCATGGCCTATAGTCATGTGGCNCACGATTGCCGCATAGGCAACCATGTCATCATCTCTAATGCCGTTCAGCTTGCCGGTGAGGTAGTGGTCGACGACTGCGCCGTAATCGGCGGCGGTAGCCTCGTGCATCAGTTCTGTCATCTTGGCCGCAACATCATGCTTCAGGGGGGTGCTCTGGTCAATAAGGATATTCCCCCTTATGTTAAGGCAGCCCGTGAGCCGATATCTTATGTCGGACTCAACACCATCGGTCTGCATCGCCACGGATTCAGCAACGAGGATATCCAGGCTATCGCGGAGATCTACAGAGTGCTCTATCTCAGCGATCTCAATGTCACGAATGCTGTGAAGCTTATCATAGATACTCTTCCGCCATCGAAATATCGCGATGAGATTGTTGATTTCGTCACCAATTCCGAGCGCGGTGTCATCCGTTCGGCAGTATGATCCGGTTTGTATAAATCACCATCAAGCGACGTCATTGATTAATTAACAATATGTGTTTAGACTCCGGTCGGTCTGTATCGTGCAGATTGGCCGGAGTCCGTTTATTATGTAAGATCGGGGATAGGGGAGAGCTATACATATAAAACGACAACTTCCGGAAAGCATGCTTTCCGGAAGTTGTCGTTTTATATGTATAGGAATCGTGTTCCTTACTTGAGGGCAGCCTGAACTGCGTCGTTGGGTACCATCTCCTCTTTGAAGACATAAGCGCCTGTCTTGGGAGACTTTTCCATCTTGATAACTTTGCTGAATGTACGTCCTTCACCTTTNTGAAGCGACGCGACGGTTTTCTTTGCCATGGGTCAGTTGCTTATTTTATTTCTTTGTGGATGGTCATTTTTTTGAGGATGGGGTTGTATTTCTTCAACTCCAGACGTCCTGTGGTGTTCTTGCGGTTTTTGGTTGTGATGTATCGTGACATACCGGGCATACCGCTGGCTTTGTGTTCGGTGCACTCAAGGATTACCTGCACTCTGTTGCCTTTAGCTTTCTTTGCCATAGTTTAGAAATTCTTGATTAAAATGAGATGATTTTGATATCTTTGAAGTCGAGGTTACCTTCCTTCTCTGCTTTTTTGAGAGCGGCGTTAAGGCCGATCTTATTGATAGTGCGGAGAGCATGTGCGGAAACAGTAAGCTCGATCCACATGTCCTGCTCAACCCAATAGAATTTCTTTCTGTGGAGGTTGACGTTGAATTTGCGTTTTGTGCGACGCTTGGAGTGGGAAACGTTGTTGCCCACAGACGTTTTCTTGCCTGAAAGCTGACAAACTTTTGACATGGCTGTTTATTTTTTATTCAATTAAAAAATCTTTAAGGAACGTGGCCGCCATCTCAGTTCTCATATCACCGCCAGGTGCATCAGTTTGGCGATTTTAAAGGATGTGCCACAAACCGGGTGCAAAATTAGTGAAAATTCTCCAATCCTGCAAATCTACCGAGCGAAACTTTTGATTAAAACCTTTTTTAACCCTTTTTCCAACTTCCGGATGCCCGTGCCGGGGGGTCAGTCGTCGTTTACATCCTCCTGCTCCACATAGCTGTTGCGCAGAAGATTGATGAGCATCACCATGGCGTGGTTGCTCGCGCTCTCTATCACGGTGTTGCGGTCGCCGGCGAAATGCAGACATTCGCTCACTGTCTTATCGCCGTATTTTGCCGCTATCCACACTGTCCCTACCGGCTTGAAGCGTGTGCCGCCGTCAGGTCCCGCTATCCCCGAGGTCGCTATGGCGCAGTCGGTGCGCATGAGCCGTGCGGCCCCTTTGGCCATCGCCTCAACCACCTCTTTGCTCACTGCCCCGTGGGTGGAGATATCGCCGCGCGACACTCCCAATACATCGGCTTTGACATCGTTGGAGTAGCTCACCACACTCCCGAGGAAATAGGCTGATGAACCCGGCACCTGCACTATCTTGTGGGCGATGTTGCCTCCGGTGCAGCTTTCCGCACTCGCCACCGTTAGCTCACGCTCGTGAAGGAGTTCGCCGAGCACCTGTGCCACAGATTTATCTTCCGTCGCCACCACTTCCTCTGAGAAGATCCGGTTGAGGTCCTGATGATAACGATTCATCTTGAAGCGTAGAAGCTCTATGCCTGAATTGACTCCCGTGAGGGTGATGCGTGTCACGAGATTGTCGGAATCAATTGATATCTTCACAAACTCCGGGAGCTGGCTCTCGAAATGCTTCATCACCTTTGATAGCTCCTGACGGGTGTAGCCATATATTACGGTGTGCCGTGTCTCGGTATGGTTTGACGGTTCTTCCTGCTTCTTATCGCTATGTTGTTTGTCTGTCATAATGGTATAGCTAAAATTCTGATTGATCTGCCCGATCCTCTGTCTCAGACGGTGACTCTCGAATAGGGGGGGAGAGAGAGGTCGCAGAAATCCTTGTTGAGATATTTGAAATATCCGGCGGCCGCCACCATCGCGGCGTTGTCGGTGGTGAAAGCACGCTCCGGAATCCAGGGACGCACACCTCTGCGGTGGCAGAACTCCTCGATCGCTTTCCTCACTCCGGAGTTGGCCGATACTCCTCCGCCGATGGCCACATGCTTCACAGGATATTCCTTAAGGGCCTTCCCGAGCTTGTCGATGAGGATGTCGATGATAGTGGCCTGCAGTGAGGCGGCAAGGTCTTCACGGTTTTTCTCTATAAATTCGGGATCCTCTTTAAGATTGTCGCGCAAAGTGTAGAGAAACGATGTCTTGAGTCCGCTGAATGAATAGTCGAGTCCCGGGATATGAGGTTTGCTGAATCGGAAAGCCTTAGGATTCCCGAGCGCCGCGAGCCTGTCGATGTGGGGGCCTCCGGGATAGGGGAGCCCCATCACTTTGGCGCATTTGTCGAAAGCCTCCCCGGCAGCGTCGTCGATTGTTTTCCCCACTATCTCCATGTCGAAGGGTGAGCGGGCCACCACAATCTGGGAGTTGCCACCCGATATAAGGAGACACATGAAGGGGAATTCGGGCGTCTCATCCTCCGGAGTGCGTTTTATGAAATGAGAGAGGAGATGCGCATGGAGATGGTTGACATCCACAAGGGGGATATCGAGCCCGATCGACATACCTTTCGCAAAGGATGTGCCTACGAGCAACGACCCGAGCAATCCCGGGCCTCTTGTGAAGGCTATGGCCGAGAGATCGCTTGCGCTGATACCCGCCTGCCTGAGGGCCTCGCTCACCACAGGTACAATATTCTGCTGATGGGCGCGCGATGCGAGTTCGGGCACGACGCCTCCGTAAGCCTCGTGCACTTTCTGTCCGGCTATCACATTACTGAGAAGTATGCCGTCGGAAATCACCGCCGCCGACGTGTCATCGCAGGAAGATTCTATCCCAAGAATAACTGTGCTCATTCGCTTTCAAATTTTTTTAGAATACAAAAATAGATAAAAAAGCTGATATTCCTTATATCGGAGGGCCAAATATTTTTATATGGAGAGTGAGAAGTAGTGAATAAAGAGGGGGAAGGTATGATTTTCGTCGTTCTCTTTGGGGCATTATTGGAGTAAAAATATTAATTTTGCAGTGTGTCACGGAGTAGTGCGCCTGCTGCCTCCGGCAGCCTTAACTCGGCCGGTGCTCCGGCAGAACCATATAATATCATCAGTGAGTTCATTAAGAACAATATATAGAATCACACGTGGAATCCTCTTCACGGCCATCGTTCTGGTAGCGGTGGTCTATCTCGCTTTATATGTGCTGCTCACTGTTCCCTCGGTGCAGTCGGCTATAAAGGGGCGCGTCGAGAGGGAGGTTTCTCATTTTTTAGGTGGAGAGGTATATATCGGGAGTCTTGTCATCAAGCCCTTCAACGAGGTGGTGATAAAGAATCTGGATGTAAGGTCGCCTGAGGGGGAGCGGGTGCTCGCCGTAGAGACCCTCGGCGCGGGGATAAGCCTCTGGCGCCTTGTGAGCGAACGGCGTATCGAGCTCTCTTACGGCGAGATAATCGGTATGGAGGCCCGGATTGCCCAGAATGAGGAGGGTGGACCGCTCAACATAGCTTTCATAATAGATGCTTTCGCCCCCAAGGATAAGAATAAACCCCCGGCAAAATTCGACCTCAATCTGAGGAATGTGGTGATAAGACGTAGTTCGGTGTCGTTCGATAAGGAATGGTTGCCGAGAATCGAGGGGGAACGACGCACCGATTTCAATCATCTCCGGATGTGGGATCTCAAGGCCGACCTCAATCTGCCTAAGATTGCCAACGACGACTTTACGGTGGATCTGAGGCGACTGTCGTTTAATCTTTCCGGGGGCCTTGATGTGGAGAAGATAGCGTTCCGGACCCATATCACCCCCCGCTCCATTTCCGTGCGCGACCTTATAATAAAGCTCCCTTCTACAGAATTGCGTCCCTCAGATATTAAGTTGAGCTTCAACGGATATTCCGATATACCTACAGCTTTGAGTCAGGGCACACACCGGGTGATAATGCTTGACAATGAGATAACACCCGCTGATTTCGGCTGGCTTTATCCCCCTCTGAGGGAGTGGGACGACAAACTGATACTCACTCTTGATGCCTATGGCAACCGCAATGAAGCCACTCTGAAGAATCTCGCCGTGGAGCTTGAAGAGGGGGGACTCTCCCTTATGATAAAGGGGACGGTGTCGGATACAGCCGATCGTGAGGAGTTCGGTGTCGCTCTCGACGACTTCAAACTGAAGATCGGTCAAGATATCCTTGAAGGGATACTGCGGCAGATACCCGGCAATACGGCAAGACTTCTGACATTAGCCGCCGGTGTCGGTGACCTGGATCTTTCATGCACCGGCACCGCCCATCCGGGCAAGGGTATGGCGGAGATAGATGCGCGGGTGGTAGGCTCTAATTGCGGCGGCTTGTATCTGTCAGCATCCGGAAACAATCTGCGGAAAGGTTCGGCCCGGATGAAGGGGGAGATCACTACAGATCATCTCTCTGCAGGGAAGCTGTTCGGGCATGATGCTCTCGGACCTATAGATTCCGATGTGGTTTTCGATCTCTCGGTAAAGGGGAAGGATGTAGAAGGAGATGCGGATGTAAATATTGGTCATATCATTTATAACGGCATGGGCTATGAGGGTATAGCCGTCTCGGCCTCCCGACATGGTAAGGAGTTCTCGGTCAAGGGGGAGGTAGACAATGCCTTTCTGCTTACGCACCTTTCAGGAGAGGGAAGTATTGACGGCGACGATTCCTGGCTGCAGGTGCGGGCCGATATTGCCCGTGTCAACACCTCCATGTTCGGAGTGTTGCCGAAATATCCCGATTATACACTCTCCGCCAGGATTGATGCCGATCTTGAGGGGGGTGATATCGACACCTTCACAGGAGATATACGTCTCAACGACCTGAGTTTCACATCCCCCGGAAAGAAAGGGATAGTGCTCGACCATATGATATTGAAGGCAAGAGATAAGGATGCACGTTCACTCAGTATCGACAGCGACTGGATAAGCGGTTATGTGAAGGGTGATTTCAAGATCAGGGAATTGCCTAAGGAGATTCTTTCTATTGNGGCAAGGATTGTGCCGAGCCTTGTGCCCCCTCCGGCTTCCGGCGANGCCATGGAGTCGGACGCAAGNTTCTCCTTTACGGTAGAGGCTGACAANACTCTCCCGGAGTTCTTCAATCTCCCTTTCCGCCTCCTTGTCCCCGTCCCGGTGAAAGGTGTCATCGACGGCACGAACAACACAGCCAGTGTCAATGTGGATGTGCCATATATCCAGCAAGGGAAGAACAAGCTGGTGAGGGATACCTCTCTCGAGCTCTTGCTCGACGGGGAGGCATCTACTGTCGATCTCAATGCCACGACCACCTTCCCCGTTAAGAAGGGAGATCTGAAACTTGACCTCCAGATATTCGGTCAGGAAGACAATATATTTGCCGACGTAGGCTGGAACGTCCCCGGTAACGATGCTTTCCAGGGGAATCTATATCTGGGAGCNGAGCTCAGCCGGAATGAGCTCAGCAGTAAGCCGGAGGTATCGCTTGAGATAAATCCCTCCGTATTTGATTTCGGAAGCGCGAGATGGAATATCGACCGGAGCCGGATCAACTACCGCGACAACACTGTGGATGTGTCGGGGCTCAGAATATGGCACGACGGACAGTTTGTCGAGATCGACGGCAAGGCCTCCGCAATTCCTGAAGACTCCATCACCGTTCGTCTTGCCGAGATAGATGTGGATTATATCTTTGATACNCTCAATATCAACTATGTCTCATTCGGAGGCACTGCCACAGGCGATGTCTATGCTTCGGGAGCTTTGAGTAAGGAGCCGGTGGCATATACCGACAATCTGCGTGTGGATAAGCTCTCATACAATGGAGCCGTCCTCGGCGATGCCGCTCTGAAAAGCCATTGGGACAACNACCTCAAGGAGGTGACGATATATGCCGATATAATGGGCGACCGTGGCAACCGCACTACCGTAGACGGCGGTATATGGGTGACACGCGATTCGCTTAGTTTCGATATCAACGCCGACAAGGTGCCGGTCACTTTCCTCGCCCCGTTCATGTCGGCTTTCACCACTGATGTGAANGGGAGGGCTTCGGGNGATGTGAAGCTGTACGGCACATTCAGCGACATNGATCTCCGTGGGCGNGTGTTTGCCGACTCTCTCGCCATGCGTCTNGACTANACCAATGTGTANTACCACGGCTCTGATTCGGTCATAATGGAGCCGGGNCGTATTCTCATNCCCTCTTTCAGGCTTTACGACCGCAACGGGCGCTCCGCAATTCTGAACGGTGAGCTCACACATCGCTATTTCCACGATCCTCAGTTCACTTTCCGGGTAACGGATATGCGCGATATGCTCTGCTATGACACAAATTCGCAGATGAATCCCGACTGGTATGGCACGATGTATGGCAANGGGTCGGCCATAGTGAGAGGGTGGCCGGGAGTTGTCTCTGTCTCGGTCGACATGACGGCGGTGGGAGAGTCGATGTTCACGTTCGTACTCAACGATACGCAGGCGGCGGAGGATTANCGCTTCCTAACCTTCTCCGACAGAAGGAGAGAGGAGGCNGAGAGAGCAAGNGCCGACAGTGTGCCCGACATCCTCAGCGCTTTCCGTAAGAAGATAGACATGCAGAACTCATCNCCCACAAATTTCCAGATGGATATCAGGGCGAGTGTCACCCCCTCCACACTCATGACCCTTGTGATGGATCCTGTGGCGGGCGACAAGATCACGGCTCGNGGAAATGGCAANATACAGATCGACTATGGTTCGGAGAGCGATCAGATGCAGATGTTCGGTAAATATATCCTTGAAGAGGGTAACTATAATTTCTCTCTCCAGGATCTTATACTTAAGGACTTCACGATACGTCAGGGTAGCAGCATCTCTTTCAACGGCGATCCTCTGAATGCCAATCTCGACATTGCGGCGGCGTATCGNGTCAACACCAATCTCTCCGATCTNGACAAGAGTTTCTCNACCGACCGCGACCTTAACCGTACGAATGTTCCTGTCGACGCCGTGCTGATGGTGACAGGAGCCATGCAGCATCCCGANATATCTTTCGACATCGAGCTTCCTACGCTCACTCAGGATGTGGAGAGGAAAGTGAAGAGCATTATCTCCACCGACGATATGATGAGCCGTCAGATAATCTATCTTCTCGCCCTCAACAGATTCTATACTCCCGAATATATGGGAGCCACAAGCAATGGCGGTGAGCTGGCTGCCGTGGCCTCATCCACACTTTCGTCGCAGCTTTCAAGTGTGCTCGGGAGTCTNACCGACAAGCTCTCCGTGTCCCCGTCGTTCAGAAGCGATAAGGGTGACTTCTCNGATATAGAGGTGGATGTGGCCCTCTCGTCGCGTCTGCTAAACAACCGTCTGCTGATCAACGGAAACTTCGGATATCGCGACCGNTCAACATCATCCACCACATTTGTCGGTGATTTCGATATAGAGTATCTCCTGAACAGGAGCGGCAACCTGCGTCTGAAAGCCTACAATCATTTCAACGACCAGAACTATTATCTGCGTCAGGCTCTTACCACACAGGGTCTNGGTGTGATCTACCGCCGTGAGTTTGACAATCCTTTCACATTCCTTCGCAAGCGTAAGAGGGAGCCGGCCATTCCTCCCGCTGCCAACCGTACCGACTCCGTGGCCAATCCCGCCGATACGGTNAGATGACTGTCAGGTCGGGGAGATATAAAATCGAAAAGCCCCTCATACACTGTGTATGAGGGGCTTTTCGATTTTATATCATTGTTGCTGACTTGGTGTCGGCAGTNTGAATCCCATTATTTGAAGAGATACTGAGAAGAGATNGACTGGTTGTTGTGGATNCGGCGGATGGTGTCGGCGAAGAGCTTGGCCACAGGGAGCACAACAGCCTTCGGGTTCTCTTTTCCGTAGGGGATAGAATCCGTGAATACAATCTCTGTGAGACCGGAAGCTTTGACACGGTCGGTAGCAGGGTCGCTCATCACGGCGTGGCTGCAGAGTGCGCGCACTGACTTCGCTCCGTTCTCAATGAGAAGGTCGGCTGCCTTGGTGATAGTGCCGGCGGTGTCGCTGATATCGTCGATGAGCACTACATTCTTGTCGGTGACGTCGCCGATCACAGTCATTTTCTCCACCACATTGGCTTTGGCACGCTGCTTGTGGCAAAGCACGAGGGGCACATCGAAATACTTCGCGTAGGAGTTGGCTCTCTTGGCGCCACCCACATCGGGAGAGGCTATCACAAGATCTTTCAGATGAAGGCTCTCCACATAGGGGATGAAGATTGAAGAGGCGTATAGNTGGTCAACCGGAACATTGAAGAAGCCCTGGATCTGGTCGGCGTGGAGGTCCATTGTGATGAGACGGTCAATGCCGGCTACACTCAGAAGATCTGCCACGAGTTTGGCGGCGATGGAGACTCTCGGTTTGTCCTTACGGTCCTGACGCGCCCAGCCGAAATAGGGCACTACAGCCACAATCGTGGCGGCAGAGGCTCTTTTGGCGGCGTCCACCATCAGGAGAAGCTCCATCAGATTGTCGCTGTTAGGGAAGGTTGACTGCACAAGATAGACTTCAGCGCCACGGATTGATTCCTCGAAAGAGACCTCAAACTCTCCGTCGGCAAAAGTCTCAATTTTCATTTTGCCTAATTCTATGCCCAGGTCCTTGCAGATCGACTCTCCGAGATAGTGACTTTTTGTCCCTGCGAAGACCTTGATGGGTGGAAGATAATTGCTCATGATTTAAAATCGAAATGATTATAGTGCAAAATTAGCTTTTATTTTTGGATTATCCATCTGTTTCCTCCGATTTATTTCAACTCGGCCCAACTTTTTCAGTTTCCCTGACGCAGTTCCGACCCCGAGAGTTTCTTTTCCGGCTCCCCTTTGCTCTTCCCGATCGGAAGCACAAGGGCATCGCCGGCGCTCATATACACCGAGAGGGGGGTGGTCGACGAGAGATTCAGCTTATGCGGTTTTCCCCAGAGCAGGTCGTGTGTCAGGATCTCTCCACGCTTTATCCCTGTCATGTCAAACGCCAGGTCGGGAATAACGAGATTGACATATCCGGCCTCCCGCGAGAAGTTGACTATTATGAGCAGCACTTCATCCCCCTTGTAGCGCAGAAAGGCGAAGTTGGTGTGCGGATTGAAGCCGGGCTGCCTGAGATTCACATACATGAGGTCGAAGAATGCACCGTCGTAGAGTGCCTCCCACGTGTTGCAGAGAGTAAGCACATTTTTATATACGTTGCGTAGCCAGCGTTCGTGGGCGGAGAGAAGCGAGTCGTCGCATTTCCCCTTGTTATACCATCTGCGTATCGTGGATATGCTCCAGTAGTCGAAGATGGTAGAGCGGTTGTTGTTGCCTGCAAAGCCCTCGTTGTCGCGGGCCGGCTCCCCGAGCTCCTGCCCGTAATACATCAGGAAAGGTCCGTTTGAGATCATGGCCGAGGTCACGAGCGAGGGTATCACCCTAAGTGAGTCGCCTGCATATTCATACGATCCGAAGCGCACTTCATCGTGATTCTCAAGGAAATTGAGCATTGAGTCGCCTATGCCGTCTACAGTCTGCCAGCATCCCGTGAGCTGCGCGGCCGACCATCCGTTTCTCTCTATCCCTACAAGGGTGTCGTAGAGGTTTACCTTGTCGTAAAGGTAGTCGAAACAGCCGTAGTCGAGGAAGGGGCGGTAGAGTCCCACGTCATAGATCTCTCCTATGAAGATGATATGGGGGTAAACCGACTTCACCTGTGGGATAGCCCAATGCCAGAAGGGGAGGGGCACCATGAAAACCATGTCGCAACGGAATCCGTCGACCCCTTTCGATGCCCAGAATTTCAGAATATGAAGCATCTTCCGCCATGTGTCGGGCACAGGATCGAAATGGTCGGAATTGTCGTTGTAGTCGTGGCCGTAGTTAAGCTTGACGGTCTCATACCAGTCGTTGACTCCGCAGAAGGCCGTGAAGCAGTCGTTGCCTGTGGCTTTCGCCGGAAATTCCACATACGGTTTTGTTCCCTCTGCGGCGATATTGAAATGGGGATAGAACTGCTGGTTGGAGATATAATAATAGTTGTTGTCGCGCGCGAAATTCATGTTAAGGTCGTCGCGTGCTCCGAAATCCTCTATCCCTTTCGGCGCGGCGTCGGAGTGATACTCCCTCGCGGTGTGGTTGGGTACGAAGTCGATTATCACCTTCATCTTCTCCTTGTGGATGCGGTTGACAAGCTTCTCGAATTCCCTCATTCTGTCCGGTACAGACACAGCCAGTGCGGGGTCGATGTCATAATAGTCCTTGATGGCATAGGGGGATCCGGCCTCCCCTTTCACAACATTCGGATTGTCGGGACGTATCCCGTATTTCGAGAAGTCGGTCTTTGTGGCATGTTCTATGATGCCTGTGAGCCAAAGACAGTTCACTCCAAGTTCCTTGATGCTCCTGAGCACATGCGGAGTCAGGTCGTTCAGTTTGCCGCTGCCGTTTTGCTGCAGAGTGCCCCATGGCACGCAGTTGGCATTGGTGTTGGAGAAAATACGAGGAAACATCTGATAGATGATCAGTTTCTCCGATGATTTGCCCATATATTTTAAGTTCTATTAAGTTTTACAGTGAATAAGATGCTTATTTGTCATTCAGCCTTTATCCTTCAATACTTTCTCAAGCACAAGGCAAGCCGCGTCATATCCGGACGCTACCCCATGACGGAGGGCCTTGAGGTCGAACGTCCCCACTCCGTGTACACGGTTGATTGATATGACATGGTCGCAGAGGCGGATGTCCTGAGGGGTATTGGCTTTCGACATCAGGTGGAATGTGCGCGTGGCCACGTCGATTATCGATCCGGAATGATTGTGGGCCGTCTGCATCGGGCTGCAGTTGCTTCCGTAGAGGGTGGTGCAGTAATCGCGTATGGCCCAGGCCGGGAGATTGCGGAGCACTCCGCCATCCACATAATTGGTGCCGTTGATTTTCACAGGATGAAACACAATAGGTATGCTGCATGAGGCTATCACACGAGGTATGATCTCACCTTTGCACCATCCTACCGATTTGGCATGGTCGAAGTCTGTGGCGCAGATTACAGTCGGTATCTTCATATCCTCCAGATTCTTGACCGGAAGCCAGCTCTCGAGGAGCTTCCCGAAACGTGTGAGGCGGAAGAAGCCCTGTTTGGGAACTGTCCACTCCGTGAAATCGTTGAAGCTTGAGGCCTCCTCGAAACAGCGTATGATATCGTCGGTGGATAATCCAGATCCATAAAGGGCGGCGGCTATCGATCCGGCCGACACGCCGGATATTATGTCGGGAGTGATGCCGAATTGCTCAAATGCCTTGAACACTCCGATGTGGGCGAAGCCTTTGGCTCCACCTCCGCTCAGAGCTATCCCTACGGTCTCCTCGCGGCGTATGCCGAGGCGTTCCAATATACCCTCAATTTTCCAAACCATATTCTATTTTTACCTGTTGTGGGATAGCCGGGGGAATGAAAATGCCATTTCTACGGCTATCATGTTGCAAAATTAGGGAATTTTTTCCACAAAAAAAAGCGGGCGACGCTGTGTTCACCCGCTTTTTGATGTTTTATTTGTCAGAATGGGAAGTTGATACCCATATTGAAGGCTGCGTTGGAGTTCAGAGGCACAAACTGCTTCGCGAGCTTCCCGATGTGGTGGTCGGAGCCGAAGAAGAGGTTGAAGCCTGTGGTGTGGATGTTGAGCATCCAGCCGAGACCCACTCCATACGTTCCTGCGGCTGCGTTCACGTCGAGCGAAAGGAAATTCACCGGTGTTACATTGGCTGAGAGGCGGAACTGTGTCCAGCTGTAGCGTCCGTTGATGCGGGTGGAGTTCAAGAGTCCGAAGTGCAGACGGCGGTACATCGGGAGCTCATACATCACTCCGAGGTTGAGAGTGGCGCCGAGCATACGGCTTCTTGATGAGAGCTCACCCATATCCTTGAGTTCGTACAGCTTGGAGAGATCGCCGGTAAATCTGTCCCATTCATTGTCGAAAGAGTTGCTGGCGTTGTCGTCGGCATTGAATGTGTAGGCATCGGTCATGATCTCCTTGGTGCCGTCGGTCGATGCCCAGTGGGTTTTCCCCCAGTTCATGAAGCCGAGGTCGAGCACTGCGGCCGAGAAGCGTAGGTCGTTCCAGATATATTCCGCTCCGAGATCGAATCCGAGACCCCAGCCGTTGAGCCCGAAGCCATCGTCGACGTTGGCTCCCGACACATATTCCATTCCCGTCTTGTCGTTGCGTTTGTGTTCGAACTGCATTCCGGTGATGGAGGCGTAGACGTCGGCGTTGGTGCGTGCTATCCAGTTGTTCTGGTCGAGCACGAGCTCAGCCTCGTTGAATTTGAAGTCGACGTTGCCTGCTCCGAGGAGCACCTTGAGGGTGGCGCCGACACGCAGACCCGGCACCTGCTTGATCCAGCGTGAATGGTTGAGGGCGATCTGTGCGTATGCGTCGGCATAGCCATACATATCCTTGATGTCGTAGGTGCTGTTGGTCACTCCCTCCTTGGCCAGAGAGAAGAAGGCTTTGGGAATTGAGGTCTCAAGATTGGCCTTGGCGCTGATAGAGAAGGTGTTGTAGCCGCCGAAGCCTTTGAAGCCGAAAGAGAGGATATCTACCTTTATATTCGAGCCGAGGCGGTTGCGGTCGTTGAATTTGCTCATGGCCTCGCTTTCAGAGATGCCGGGGTTGGTGAAGAGCACCGTCTTCCCGTTGAGAGGATACACGAGGTCGGAGACATGGATCGAGCCATGCATTGCCAGATTGAGGTTGCCGAGGGCGGGGAATGATACGAAACCCTTCTCGTTGCCCATGGCGGGGTTCATCTGGAAACGATAGTTGTAGTTGTCGAGGAAATAGCCGGAGTATGATGTCTGTGCCGACGCTCCGAGAGCGCAGGAGAGAATCCCGGCGCTTATCATAAATTTCTTAATGGAATTCATATCTTTAGTTGTTTACCGGGATTAAAGTTCCTTTGTATAGCTGCCGCTCACTTTAGCGCGGATATTCTTGAGCACGAGTGTCTGCTCGGGGGAGAGGGCCTCATCAGCCTCTGGAGTGACTGTGGCGGTGAAGCGGAATCCGTCGAGATGTGTCACCTTGCCGGTCACTCTTATCTTCACCTCCTGTCCATCGGTCATACCTTTGATTGTGGCTCCCTCTACTGTCACACCCTGGATGGCGTTGCCTGATTTGTCGATGGGGGTGCCTTCGAGTATCGCTGTGAGGGGAAGTTTGCTGTCGGCGGTCATGCTGAGGGTGAGCTCGGTGATGGTTATGGCGTCTACATCGTCGTCGTTCCAGCCATCCTTGGTGTCGGTGTAGATAATCTTGGAGTCAGACCCTGCCTTCATCGCGAGCGGAGCGAGGAATTCCCATTTACCGGCCACTCCGGGAAGGGTGTTGCCGAGAAGGAAGTTGTTCACTCTCTGCTCATACACTTCGGGATTCACCAGATTGATCTTGAGGCTCTCCGGAATACCGTTGCCGGCTATTACGTTGCTCAGGTCTGAGAATGTCACATGCTTCGGATTCACGAAACCGTCGGGCACAAGTGTCGGATTTTCGGGTGAGAGCACCAGGTCGGTTGTGGCTGTGGGTGAGGCGAGCGCTGCAATCTGAAACACCTTCTGACCACCCAATTCAGCATTTGCGTTAAGCTCCAGCGGAGTGCCGGCTACACCGCCACGATAGGGGGTGATGGAGACGCCGCTCTGATAGCCGAGATTGAAATCGCTGAGAGGATTGTTGAGCTTCAGATAAATCTGCGGATTAGCGAGCACGAGGTTGGTGCCATCCTGTGAAAGGAAGTCGGGAATGTCGTTGATCTCTACCGGTGCGATGTCGATACCATCCACCTGATAGCGTATCTTTCCGCTCACAGATTCGGCCACAAGATCGGAGAAGGAGAAGTCTACTCCTATATTGATGTCGCCTGAAAGGTTGGCGAGGTCCGCGATGTTATTGACGTCGGCCTTGATTGTTCCTTTCTTAACATATATCTCCTGATCGATTACGAGATTTCGGTTGGAGTCGATAACATAACCGTTGGCGGGCATATCCTTTATGCCGCTCACCTGAAGTAGAATCGAGGCCTTGCCGTCGCTGTCGAATTTCCATTCTGTGACAGCCAGATTCCCCTGCTCGTTGATGCTGACGGAAGTGGTGTTGGCTGAAGGTGTGAACACCAGACCTTTGGGGAGCACAACCTCGACATCCTGAAGGTAGAAGTCGGCGATGCCGGCAAGCTGAGCACCGACATTGAAGGTGACTGCTGCCTGGAAAAGCTGCACGTTGATATCGGTGAGCTCGATGATGGCGTTGTCAATTCCTGTCGCAGTGTAGTTGAGGCTTGTGACGGAGGGTTCTGTGCCGGGAGCAGGATAAGTGAACGATAAGGAGAGGCCCTCTGCGCGTGTCTGCGGTGCGTTGGCAGGAACGGCAGGCTGGAAATTCAGTGAAAGTGGATTGATGACGGGGGCGGGAGCGGAGAAACCCGGAATCACGATGTCGTCGGAGCTGAAGTCGCCGCTCTTGTTTACAGCGTAGAAGCTCTTTCCGTTGATTGTCACTTCATTCAGCTCGCTTCCCTCTTTGATCGAAATGATGTCGCCAAGTTTTACTTCATCAAGATTGACGGGAAGCACGAGATCTTTTACTTTGATTTCTGTGGTGGTATCGATATCATCGAGATCATACTCGTTGTCGATACACGAGGTCAACGAAACCATAGCCATCAGGGGTAAGGCCCCGTAAAGTGGAAATTGTTTCATAAATCAGATGTTATGTAGTGTATACTATGTTATTTCTTATTACGGTTTCATGTGGCTTGAATCGGTTCAAGTCATTGAAAAACCGGACGTTATACCTTAACTGCAAGTCTGAAAAAGCAGAAGTCAGACGTCTTCTTGGTGCAAAGTTAATGAAAAAAATTGAAATAAGGGAATTTCAGTCGCCAAAAGCGCCGAAATTCCCTTTTTATAATCATTATTTATGTTATTTTTGCGATTTACCAGATTATGACGCGCTCACCCTCCGGAAGCCACATCTTATCGCCGGCCTTGATTCCGAATGCCTCGAAGAAGGGAGCGATGTTCTTGAGCGATACGTTCACACGGTTCTTGCCGAGCGAGTGTACGTCGCCTGTTGTGAGGGAGCGGATCTCCTCGTCGCGGATATTGCCGGCCCAGAGATTTGCGAAGTTCATGTAGAATACCTGCATCGGGTCGATGCCGTCGATCTTGGCGCTCTCGGCTGTCACGTCTACACCCTTCTTCTTCTGGGAGTCGAGGAAGGCTGTTCTCGCGATTCGCAGACCACCCTGGTCGGCGATATTCTCGCCGAGTGTNTACTGGCCGTTGGCGTGCAGACCGGGAAGCACCTCTACAGCGTCAAACTGCTCCACAAGGCCCTGGGTGAGCTTGCCGAATGCTTCGGCATCCTCTTCGGTCCACCAGTTTACCATATTGCCGTCGGCGTCAAACTGACATCCCTGGTCGTCGAAGCCGTGGGTCAGCTCGTGGCCGATCACCACTCCGATACCTCCATAGTTCTCNGCATCGCTTGCCTCAGGATCGTAGAAAGGTGCCTGGAGAATACCGGCGGGGAACACGATCTCGTTGTTGAGGGGATTGTAGTANGCGTTGATGGTCTGGGGTGTCATTCCCCATTCAGTACGGTCTACCGGCTTTCCCCATTTGTCAAGTTCCTGCTGGTTGGCCCACATGCTTGCGTTGTGTACATTCTCCCAGTAGGAGAGGGAGGGATCGATCTCAAGTTTTGAATAGTCTTTCCATTTGTCGGGATAGCCTATCTTTACTGTGATGGAGTTCAGTTTCTTGAGTGCCTGCACTTTGGTGTCGTCTGTCATCCAGGGGAGATTGATGATGTGCTTCCCGAGTGCATTGCGGAGATTCTCCACGAGGCCGACCATATACTCTTTGGAGCTTGCGGGGAAGTACTCCTCCACGTAGAGCTCGCCGATCCCCTCGCCGAGATAGCCTTCGGTCACGCCGAGCGCACGTTTCCAGCGGGGACGCTGCTGCTGCACTCCGCTCATCACCTTGTTGAATTCAAAGCTTGCGTCGGTGAAATCATCGCTGAGGAAGGGGGCTGCGGAATTTACATACTGCCAGAGGTAGTAGTCTTTCTTCTCACGGTCGGTGAGGCTCTTCATGAGGTTGTCGGCCTGCTTCACAGTGTTGATTTCGGCCACTATCACAGTCTCGGGAGTCTCGATACCCATGGTCTTCACAAAGAACTCATCCCAGNGGAGGTTGGGATACATCTCCTTGAGCTGGTCGATGGAGCGGGGATTGTACATTGCCGGAATGTTGCGGCTCTCCTCGCGTGTCCATGTGGAGTCGGCGAGAAGGGTCTCTACCTTCATCACATTCTTTACGATGCGGTCGGCATCCTTCTTGCCGTATCCCGCATTCATCATCTGTTTTTTGATGAGTTTCTTGTAAGCCTCTCTTACCTCTTTGTTCCTCTTGTCCTCCTTCAGATAGTAGTCACGGTCGCCGAGGGTAAGGCCGCCGCCGCTGACATACATGGCATACTCCTTGCTGTTGGCGAGATCTTCCATCGGGCCGGCGCCGAAGAGGGGTGAGGTATAGTTCTGGTGGAGCCATAGGAAGAGATCCTTCATATCGGCCGGTTCGGTTTTCTCGATCTTGGCGAGATCGGCCTTGATGGGTGTCGCGCCCAACTGATTGCGTCTCACGGAGTCCATCCCTGCCTCATAGAGCGCTGCTATCTTGTAGGCTGTGGTCCCTTTTGCGGGGTTGGTCTTCGCAAGGTTGGTCACGATACGGCGCACACGGTTGTTGCTTGAATCGTTGAGGATGTTAAACTGTCCGTAGCGGGCATATTCGGGAGTGAGNGGATTGGCATCCATCCAGCCCTTGTTGACATGCTGGTAGAAATCCTCGGAGGCTGCTACGTTTTTGTCAAAGCCATTCTTGTCGAGGCTTTTCAGATGCTCCTGNGCGGTGAGCAGGGAGGGAATCCCGGCCATCGCGAGAAGCAACAGGGTTTTAGCTATCTTCATTGTTTGGTTATATGGTTGTTATGTTGTATGTATTCTCTTTATGATCTGCGGTTATTCCCAATCGTTATCTCCGGCCGTTATCTCCGGGCCAAACGAACGGTTGTCAGGTGTGAGCATCGTCTCGAGTGTCCGGAGCTTGAGATTTGTCTCGTCCCATTCCTCTTCGGGATTCGATCTCACCGTGATTCCTCCGCCGGCAAAGAGAGCATAACGCTCTGCCTCTATTCTCGCGCATCTGAGGATGACGAAGAGTGTGAAATCTCCGGGTGAACGGNAAGGTCCGCAGAANCCGCCGTAATATGCACGGCTGAATCTCTCCGTTCCCTTTATAAGCTCAAGGGCTACCTCTTTCGGTAGTCCGGCAGTGGCGGGGGTAGGGGAGAGGTCGGTCAATAAATCGGCCAGTCCCGACGCCGTTCTCAATTTCTCCGACGGNTTGGCTGAGATNGAGGTGCATATATGNTCTATTNCACCCGCAGGTTTGGTGACCGGCNGCGAGGCGGTGGCTTGGCAGCCGTTTCTNCGTAATGTGGAGAGGATGTAGTCGGCCACCATCTCNTGCTCCTCGCGGTTCTTCTCNTCCCATTCTCCGGGTGTGCCGCAAGGGCGTGTCCCTGCAAGGGCCATTGTGGAGAGNATCTCTCCGCGCGATTCNAGCAGGAGCTCCGGAGTGGCCCCNATCCAGCAACCGGTGCGCGGAGTGGAGAAGCAGAATGTATATGCNTCGGGGTATTGCCGCACAAGGGTAAGGAAAGTCTCGGCCGGTGANATGGCATCGTTGCCAANCCTCACCCTGGCAGCCACAATCTTCCCTCCGGTAGNGGCGGGAGCGTTCCCGGCAGCCTGTAGCTCTTTCAGATTCCCGATTATTTTCTCCACCTCGTGCCGGTGTTGCTCTTCGCTCGTCGACGCTTCCGGAAAGGGATATTCCTCCTGAGCGTTGTTGCGGGGTGTCGGAGCATATGGTATGGTGATAATTCCTCCATCGGGATAGAAGGGTGAGATGACGAATCCGGGTTGACCGACCCCCTCGATAAAACCTTCGGAGCTGCCGAACGTCACCATCATGTCGCCCGGCATATGATAGGCATAGAAACAGAGTCGGCTCTCGATCGCCCCTCTGATCTCCTCCTTGAGGTTTATCTCCGATACGGGGTCGGAGAAGAAGATCATCGGCCCGTTTGTAGCCTTCCGTGCTCCATATTCAAATCTTATTCCCATTACTTCAAGTAGGATTTATCGGTTTCACTCCTCCGGCGCCGAAGCAGCCATCTCTGCGATGAGCTCGAANGGATAGGCCTCCTTTACGATAACATCAACGAAGTCACCGGGCCGGAGTGTCTCGCCGACATTCTCGATGATTACTTCCGGATCCACCTCCGGAGAGTCGTATTGTGTTCGGCCATAAGCCTTTCCNTCCTCGATACGGTCAATCAGTACACGTTGGCGCGTGCCTATGAGTTGCTCGTTGAGCTGAAGGGCTATATCCTCCTGCAGGGCCATGATCTTGTCAAGACGTTTCTCCTTCACCTCCTGCGGGATACGGTCGTCGAGATGTGCGGCGGCGTATGTGTCGTCCTCCTCACAATAGGCGAAGGCCCCCATACGGTCAAACCGCTGTGTCTTTACGAAGTCCACGAGTTCCTCGAATTCCTTCTCACCCTCTCCGGGGAATCCTGTCATCAGGGTGGTGCGGATTCGTATTCCGGGCACTCTCTCCCTGATCGCCTTGAGAAGCTTAANAGTCTCCTCTTTGTCGATATGNCGCCGCATGTTTTTCAGCACCGGGTCGGCGATATGCTGCAGGGCTATGTCGAGATAGTTGCANACNTTGTCGCGACGAGCCATCACATCGAGTATATCCATAGGGAAATCGGAAGGATAGGCGTAATGCAGTCTTATCCATTCCACTCCGGGGATATCGGCCATCCGGTCGATAAGTTCTGCAAGGGCGTGCCTGCCATACAGATCTGTGCCATAGGANGAGAGATCCTGTGCTATCACATTGAATTCCTTCACCCCCTCAGCTACAAGGCTACGTGTCTCGTCGAGAATCTCCTCTATGGGGCGCGATGTGTGTCGGCCGGTGATGATAGGTATGGCGCAGAAGGCACAGAAACGGTTGCACCCCTCCGAAATCTTCAGATAGGCGCTGTGAGGGGGCGTTGTGAGAGTGCGTTCCCATTCTTTGGGACTCTCTGCCGGCTCGGCGCGGTCGGGTAGGGTGGAGATGAAAGATTTCCAGTCGAATTTGCCATACCATACATCCACTTCCGGGATTTCGGCCTTGAGGTCGTCCATATATCTTTGTGACAGACACCCCATCACGATTATCTTCCCTATGCGTCGGTCGGCTTTCAGCTCGGCGAGTTCCAGAATGGTCTGGATCGACTCCTCTTTGGCGTCGCTGATGAATCCGCAGGTGTTCACCACCACGAATTCCCCCGAGGGGATCTCCGGGTCATGTGCCACCTTGTATCCTTTTGCCTCCAATTGCTTAATGAGCCGCTCGGAATCTACAAGATTCTTGGAGCAGCCCATGGATATGATGTCAATCTGATTCTTTTTCATTTATTCAGAAATAAAGAGTGACCGCACGAATTCCTCCGGCCGGAAGATCTGCAGGTCGTCGATTCCTTCGCCGATCCCGATATATTTCACGGGGATGCGGAACTGGTCGCTTATGCCGATCACCACACCACCTTTNGCTGTNCCGTCGAGTTTGGTGACAGCGAGGGCGTTGACCTCAGTGGCGGCCACGAACTGACGGGCCTGCTCGAAAGCNTTCTGNCCTGTNGAGCCGTCGAGCACAAGCAGGATCTCCTGCGGCGCATCGGGCACCACTCGTTTCATCACATTCTTGATCTTGGTGAGCTCGTTCATAAGCCCTATCTTGTTGTGCAGACGTCCGGCAGTGTCAATGATCACTACGTCGGCTCCCTGCGCTTTGGCCGATGAGAGTGTGTCGAAAGCTACGGCAGCGGGGTCGCTTCCCATTTTCTGCTTTATCACAGGCACTCCCACACGCTCTCCCCATATGTCGAGCTGTTCGATTGCGGCGGCGCGGAAGGTGTCGGCGGCACCGAGTATCACCTTGTTGCCCGCTTTCTTGTATTGGGCGGCGAGTTTCCCTATCGTGGTGGTCTTGCCCACTCCGTTCACTCCCACTACCATAATCACATAGGGGTCGCCTGTCTTCTTGATCTCGAAGTCTTCAAGCTGTTCCTCGTTGTCAGGGCGTGCGAGCATATCGGTGATCTCTTCGCAGAGGAGGTTGTTAAGCTCGTCGGAGCTTACATATTTGTCGCGTGCCACACGGTCCTGTATCCTCTCGATGATCTTGAGGGTGGTGTCCACTCCGACGTCGCTGGTGATGAAAGCCTCTTCAAGATTGTCGAGAACGTCATCGTCTACCTTGCTTTTGCCGGCTACGGCACGTGTAATCTTACTCCAGACTCCCTCTTTGGTCTTCTGCAGTCCCGAATCCAGTTTCTCTTTCTTCTCTTTGGAGAAAAGCTTCTTAAAAAATCCCATATAGCGAAGTTGTTATGACTGTTTGCCGAAGCCGAAGTCTCAGAGCGCTCTGAAGGCGAAGCAAAAGCAGCCTCGGTTTTAATTCAAAAGAATAGGCAAAATTAGCAAAAAAATCGGAGATTACAAAATCCCCGATTTAATCGTTGTGTCGGCGCGCTGCGTTTGTCAGTGTCCGGAATTCTCTACAGAGGCTGTTTCTACGGTTGCCGCTGAATCCACAGCTACGGCGGTGGAGTCGCTGATCTCAATTTCTCCTTCAGTGGTTTCGCTGATTTCAAACTCTCTGTTGGCCTCATTCTCCTCAAACCGGCGTATGCGTTCCTCCGACCTTTGATTGGCTACTTCCACGTCGTGCCTGAATACGGAATTGATTACCATACCCGTAGCGAAAGCGGCGATAACGAATCCTATCACCCAAGCCACCATCATCCCCTTCTTGCTGCCGGAGCTGAGATGGTATTCTCTGTTGATCCCTTTGCGCACAAGTGTGTAGAGCGGAAGCCCGAGGGTGATAATCCACCCGATACCGCATACTACTCCCCAGAATACAACCTTTGTTATGAACGGATCTTCAAATTCGGGGGAATCAAACGGTAGCCCGGTTCCGAAAAGCAGGGTGGTGCCCCACATCAGGAAGAAGAATATAGCTCCCACCAGCCCGAGCAGCAGAGCGAAAAGTATCGGAATGGCTACGATCAGGCCGAGAATGATTAGGGCCTTGGCGAGAATGCTGAATATGAAGGCAAGAGTGTCGGCAGCCTGGGGGGCGTTGGTCTGCGGTGGTGTGACACGTTCACCCTGGTCCTCCTTGAAGGTGTCGGTCACTGTCTTCCCGATATTCTCCATGGTGGGCTGTTCACCCATCATCTGCATACGCTCGAAGGGGGTGCGCGCCTGTGGTACTACAATCCAGAGCACAAGATATATAAGTCCTACTGTCATGTAGGAGAGAATNGTGAGTCCCACCACAATCAGCCGTACCCAGGTTACATCCCAGCCTAAGTACCATGCCAGGCCGGAGCATACTCCTCCAAGCATCGCGTTCTGAGGATCGCGGTAGAGTTTNTTCTGCTGAGGTGGCATCTTGGGCACATAGGGGGGAGGGGTGGCTGTAGTTTCCTGCTCTATCTCCACCTCTGTCTCATCATTGCCGTCNATATGGATGGAATCGATCTCCTCGATCATCTCCTCGGGTTTCCCTACCCGGGCTATTACCCCCTCCACATCTGCGAGGGTNATGATCTTGCTCCCGTTGTCGGTGCACTGCATGAGCAGTTCCGCCACGCGTGTCTCAATGTCGTTGATCAACTCTATGGAGTCCTCTACCTTGGCAAATGCGTGCTCGATGGTCTTCAGGTAATCGTTGAGNAGGGTGTAGGCATCCTCGTCGATTGTAAATGGATAACCTGCTATGTTGATAGTGAAAGTTTTCTTCATTTTTGGAAAAGCAAAATATAGTTTTTTAATTGAGTGGCAGTTTTTCCGCCAGACGGCGGAAGTGGGTCACATTGACCACAATTTCATCCCAAGCCTCCGACATCTCTGCAAGCGCCTCGCGCCCGGCTTCAGTGATGAAGTAATATTTTCTCGGAGGNCCTTTGGGACTCTCTTCCCATTGGTATTCGAGTTTNCCCTCTTTACGGAGTCGGTTGAGGAGGGTGTAGAGTGTCCCCTCCACTACAATCAGAGAGGCTTCGCTGAGGCCGGTTATGATGTCGGAGGGATAAGCGCGCTGTCGGGAGAGCAAGAGCAGCACACAATACTCGAGAATGCCTTTCCGCATCTGTGAGCGAATATTTGAATCCTGTTTCATTCTTTAAAGAGTTGTGGTTGATANTTGAAAGATAGAAGGTCTGACAGCNTTGCCGCCTACATCATGGAGTTGCCGGTGACAGTGCTCTTGTCATCGTTCATGATGTTTCTTGAGGTCTTCTTCACATCGGTCTTCAGATTGCCGAAGTTCNAGGTAAGAGTGACTCCGACATTCCAGTTCTGATTATAGAACGTGAACAGATTGCGCATATTTTCAGTCTCTGTATAAGTTTTGAACGCCATACGTTTCTGAAAGAAATTTGATGCGCTGAGGGTTANGTTGAGTTGATCGTCGCGGAGGAAATCCCTCCCTATCCCGATTCCGTAGTAATACCATCCGTTTCTCGTTCCCTGAAGGAAGTAGTCGTGGGTGCGGCTGCCNCCATAGGCATATACCTTCAGTTTNCAAGGAAAACTGTAGTTCCAGTTGGCCCCCCAGTCCCACACCCATCCGGCGTTGCTCAGCTTCCGGTTTATGGTTTCCATACCCTCTTCATCGAGAATGGTGTGAGGCACAGTGGCCGAGAGACTATGGCGCGTGGCCCGGAGGTTTAGAGAGAACTGCATATCCTTTATGATATTCCAGTTGGCGAAGCCAAAGAGGGAGAAACTGTTGTCTTTGCCGATATTGGCGAAGGTGTTGATGATGGTCGATCCCTCTGAATAGGCGTATTGCGAGATGGCATTGCTGATTGTGGCGTATTCCACTCCNATGTTACCCCCAATTATTCGCCCGAAGTTGGTGTAGGTCAGACCCACCTTGTTGCTCCTTTCGCTTGAGAGGTCAGGATTTCCCGTATCCACTATTCCCGGAATATAGGTGTCGAATGATGGATTCACCTGTTTCAGCGTGGGGCGTGATATTCTCATCTGGTAGGCAAGCCGCAGGTTTGACGACTGTGAGAATATCCATGTCAGGGCGGCATTTGGCACCACATCATTGAGCCGGTTGGTAAAATCGGTGTAGTTGCCGTAGTGGTAGGTGAGGCCCATGTCGGTATGCTCGTATCTCACGCCGGCCATAGGTGAGAAGGCTCCGAATTGCCCGGTATAAGATGCATATACAGCATAGATATCCTGTCGCTGTGTTATGTCGGAGTGGAAGGAGAGATCTTCAATGATTTCTCCAGGTGAGATGCCGCGCAGGGTGTGGGCTTTGGCCGGATTTCTGCGGAATATCCCCTTGATACCGGCCTCTATCGTATTGTTCTCCTTTTTGAGGGGATGCACGTAGTCGAGCTGCACAGTATGCTCGTTGATGTCGCCATGATTGGAGAACGCCTCATAGGGGGTTACGCCCGTATATCCTTCCGATTCTGATTCAGTAAGATCAGCGTCAAGATGTTCGAAGCCGTGGCTGAAGAGATATGACAGAATCATCTTCCTCCCTTCCGGGCCGAAGTCATGCTCCCAGGCGGCGCCTGCTGTCAGATTCAGGTTCTTGATTCCTCCGAAGAGATCTCGCTCGCACATTCCGGTGATCTCGTCGCTTGAATCCATCACCATGAAAGTGGCCCCGCCTCCACGTTTGAGCCTGGCATACGTATATGTGGCGTTCACATTGGCGGTGAGAAGGTCGCGGTCCAAAAGGTCATACGACATATTGATCCCTCCGCCGAGGTAGTCCCACGCCACATTCTGCCGGATGATGTTGATGGTGGAAAATGGATTGTCTGTGCCGAGGTATTCCGTGTGGTTACTTCCGGTATTACGGTTCACTTCGGAGAAGATGCTTGAATTGTAGTAGTTGAGGTTGCCGCTGAGTGCCAGTCTTCCACTCCTCATGCGTCCGTAAAGCGATGTTCCGCTCTGCTGCTTTGAGAAAGTGCCGGCTATTGATCCGGAGTATCCGTCGGTTGAATTCCGGCTTACAGTCACAAGATTGAGTATTCCGGCCGTTCCCTCGGCGTCATATTTCGCACCCGGCTCGGTGATCACCTCTACTTTGAGTACTGAAGAGGCCGGGAGAGCCTTGAAGATATTCTTGTAATTGGCTGTCAGTGATGGATCCTCCCTGCCGTTTACGTATATCTTGAAGCTTGACTGGCCATTTATTCTGATATTCCCTTCACCATCCACCGACACCATCGGCACTTTTCTAAGGGCGTCGTTCAGAGTGAGCCCTTTCACCGAGGGGTCGGCATCGAAGTTGAAGGAGAGCTTGCTGCCGTCGGCCTGTATGAGCGGCTTTTCCGCCACCACCTCCAGTTCGTCGAGATCATAACCGGAGATAGGTATTGAGTCGGCAGGGGAGGCGTAATCCGGACTTCCGGCTCCGAAAGCCGGGAGGATGGGGAGAAGGAGAAGAGCGAGGAGGTGAGCCCTTCTCCTCATCTCTGCGGATGCGTTGAATGTTGTTGATGCGTTGGATGTTTTCATTTCTGTTTGTCTGGCGGAGCAGATGGTTTGTGGTTGTCTGTTTAGTTTTGATGGGTGGCTCGGGTAGGGGAGATGGCTTAGAAAGTCTCTCCTTGGCCGGAGGCCGCGAGTGAAGTTCCGGATTTCACACTGCAAAGTTATAATAAAAAATAGTACTATGCAATACATAGTACCGAAAAAAGAATAGTAGTTAGTAATAAAAGGATATTGGTTTTGCTGAACGCTTGAAGTTTGAAAGTTGCTAATCAGACAATTGATAGATCAAGCGCATCTGAATAAAAAAATTAACGCGGAGTAAAAATTTCTCATAAAGAAGCGCAAGCTTACCGGAGGTATGGAGCTCGCTCCAATAGCCTCCCTCAGTTCCGACGAGTAAGATTGCTTCAACATCAAAAACTAAAATCCCCCACAATCCTGCACGATTGCGGGGGATTTACCTTCACTTTCATCGGAGTATTGTCATGATTCTATCTTCCAGCCCTCGATGCGGCGCTTGGCGGAGGAGAAGCTTACGCCAATCCGGAAGAGCTTTCTGGAATCGCTTGTGAACCTGTCGGCATACCCCTTTTCATCAATCTGATGAAGTGCCTCATCCGGTGTGGAGTCATATTTCAACTCGATGATGTATATGAATTTTGAGGTCTCTATCAGTAGGTCGATGCGCCCGTCGGAGGTGTGTACCTCTGTCTTGGCATCGATTCCTATCAGCGTCATAAGGATGTAGAATGCATTGTGAAAGTTATTCTCATTGTCCATCTTCATATCGTAGGGAACTCCCGCGAAGTAGGCGTCAAGATTCTTCATCATCGTTTCCGGCTCTCCATCCTCAAGGTTATAGATGAGGTTCCTGACGACACTCTCGGGGGTGCCTCGACGTACCTTTACATAACATCCAAGGAGATCGTTGAACAGCCCATCCTTCACCTCGTTGTTGGGGACTTTCAGGCGTACCGTGTCCCTTCGTGAGTCGTAGTCACCGATAGTAAGATAACCCGTCTGGTAGAGAAGGGCCGTCGGGTCGGCATTGCGCAGGTCAAGTCCGGCGAGTTTGCTGAGATTCCACTGCGCG
>JAAVDU010000045.1 GCA_014801605.1 Bacteroides sp. | reverse complement strand
GAGGGGGAGGAGCATGAGGAGGGAGAGTGTGAGGGAGGGAAGGAGGTCGCGGAACATGGATCGGAGGGGGTAGCCGATGGCGCGGGTGGTGAGGTATATCACAATNAGCCATGTGAGGGCGGAGGCCAGGAATTGACCCCATACCAGCAGGTCGATGCTNCCCTCAAAGACTGTGGCGAGGATGGCAATAGCTATCGCAGCGTCTTTCACTACTTCTATCGTGAAGAGTCGCTTTCCATAGNCTTTACCTAACATGTAGTTGCCNTAAAGGGATGTGAGGACCACAAATATGCCTCTTANNGTCAAGATCTGGAAGAGGATGATGGCCGCATCCCATTTGNTGCCGAATAGGGTGTGGAATAGGCTCTCCCCTACCCCGGCGAGTCCTAACATGGCNGGGAAAAGAATGAAAGCGGTGAAGCGATTTATCTTCTTCACATACCGACGGTAGTCGTCCGGTGAATCCTGNACTCTTGCGAGCAGTGGTACGAAGCTTGAGGTGAGTACCTGTGAGAGTGATGCACTCCCCATTTTGCTCCATTTGTCGGCCTGTGTGTATACACCNAGNTCGCGCATGGAATACCATACTCCGATTACAAATGAATAGATGGTGAGGAACACTGTGTTGAGCATCGAAGATGAGAATACGCTCAGTCCTATCCTCCATATCTTCCGGAATGANTCTCGTTTAATCCAAGAGGTAGGTCGCCATCCTCCGGTGAGCCATAGCATACCGGTCTTCACTCCGGCTAATGTTACGGATTGCCAAACAAGTGCCCATGGNCCNTAACCCATCACAGCCAGTATTATGCCGAGTGCCCCTCCGGCAACTTGNCCGCATACGTTTGATACAGCTATCATCCTNACGTTCATTGTCTTCATAAGACGATTNGTCTGCACGATTGCNAGGGCATTAAGCACAAAAGTAAGGAACATTACTTTTGAAAGGGGTATAAGCCGTCTGTCGCCCTGGAAAATATCGGCAATCAATGGAGCNGCAAGCCATAGAATCCAATAGATTGCGACACTGACTATGAGATTGAACCAGAAAACTGTGGAGTAGTCTTCCTCCGTAGGTTGCTTGCGCTGAAGCAAAGCCGCACCGAAGCCACTGTCGGCAAATATGATCGCGAAAGCCTGAAACACAAGCAAAGCTCCCACAAGGCCAAAATCTTCCTGTGAGAGTATGTTTGCGAGCACTACACCCACTACACCATACAGNACTTGTGAAGCCAATCGGTCGATGGTGTTCCATTTAAGCGTGCGTGCTGTCTTCAATTTCAAAGAGGAATCACTCTCTGTTTCCGGAGTCATTATTTTTTCTCAACAATGTATTTATTCGTTTCAGATAAGTGGTTGGAGAGAGTGGCGTGCACCGGAGGCCTACGGGACGTGGAGAGATGGTGGAGGAGAGAGGGAGGGGCGGGTTATTCAGCGGGGACTACGGTGTCGAGAGGACGGTCTTCGGGGAGGGGATAGAGGGAGCCGCCGCCCGATTTCTTGATGAGGGGTTCCCCTTTATAGTATATCTTTGTTGAGCCGATCCCCTTGGCGTTGAGTTTGTCGACGGCCCAGCAGCCAATTGTGCCTCCTCCGAGAATCTTACACTGCACCTGATCGGCTTTAAGTCTGTCGGCAGCAATCACACCTGTACCTACCATCTGGAAAATAGCATCCTTGCATGTTCCGGATAAATTGACTGTACCATTTCCTGTAGCGATAGAGGCCTTCACTACATTAGCTTTCAGACCCTCCACCACAATTCGGCCGTTGCCTATCTCCTTAGCCGAAAATTCAGCGCAAGGGGCCGGATTCTCAACCGTCAGTGTGGCGCTGGATGAATTCTCCACAGATGTCAGGAAGTCGGAATATACATAGAGGGTGGGCAACTCAGGATGCCCTACATCCTCAGTGGATACCTGAATCTTCAGCTGACCCTCTTTGGGAGTTATCACGAAAGCATTTGCAAACTCCTTTGCACCGACATACTGTACCCATCCCGAAGAGTCAGGAAGGCAACGATATACGACATTCACATTGTCGGTCACCTTTATCTTGGCAAACTGACCGACTTCAACTTTGTACTGCTGGATGGTCTGGGCGGAAGCTGCAGCCCACGTCAGCACAGCAGTGAATAACAGTAAAAGCTTTTTCATAATCCGAGTAATTATTCAATACGAATAGAAGTTCAATATTATATAGTATATAACGACCGACAGAGGGATGTTAGTTGAAGTATTTTTCTTCTATTTCACAGATTATCTGTTCCAGTTCGGCAGAAGTTTCCGCACGGAGCAGACGTATTCGTGTCTGGCGGAAATCGGGCAACCCCTTGAACAGAGGAGTAGCGGCCAGATGGCGACGTATGTGGAGAATCCCACGATATTCATCAATTCTGTCGATGCTCTCCCGTATCTGTCGGCGAAGCAACGCGAATTTTTCCGCATCCGGGAGGGGTTGCCAGCTTCCGGTTCGGAGATATTGCTCCACATCGTGGAAAATCCATGTAGCGCCTATAGAACCACGTCCGATCATAATACCGTCTACCCCAAAGCGGTCGAACGCCTCCTTGGCTTTCTCGGGAGTTGTGATGTCGCCATTACCTATCACAGGGATCTCCATACGCGGATCAGCCTTCAGTTCACCGATGAGCGACCAGTCGGCCTCACCGGTGTACATCTGCGAGCGGGTGCGGCCATGCACAGTAATAGCCTTGATGCCGCAATCCTGCAGGCGGGGGCCAAGATCGGTGATGATCTTGTTCTCACAGTCCCAACCAAGTCGAGTCTTGACGGTGACAGGTAGGTTTACAGCCTTTACGACGGCCTCAGTGATGGCAAGCATCTTTGGGATATCACGAAGCATACCCGCTCCGGCTCCCTTTCCGGCCACCTTTTTCACAGGGCAACCGAAATTGATGTCGATAAGGTCGGGGCCGGCATCCTCCACCATTTTGGCGGCCTCCACCATAGCCTCCGGATCGCGGCCGTATATCTGTATGGCCACGGGACGTTCACGGTCGTCGATATTCAGTTTACGGGCAGTGGAAGCGATATTGCGCACCAAAGCCTCCGATGATACAAACTCTGTATAGACCATCCTTGCCCCCTGCTCCCGGCAAATAAGCCGGAAAGAGGGGTCGGTGACATCCTCCATAGGGGCAAGCATCACGGGACGCTCACCCAGATCAATATTTCCTATCTTCATGTAACCAATATTAAAAATTCATACAGTCCGCTTCCGGAAGGGATCATCTCACACCAGAGTCAGGACACCGCGCGGAGCCTCAACGAGCAGGCGCGCCACCTCGCACATCTCCTCCGGCGTCACCTCTCCGATATGACGGGCAGTGGANGCGATATCGTGTATCTCACCGAAGAAGAGAAGGCTCTTGGCAAGCGACATGGCACGGTTCTCTATATGGTCAGAACTGAGCAACAGCTGTCCGCAATACTGGCGTTTAATCTTCTCGAAAGTAGNCTTCGGGAGTGGCGACTGAGCGAGTCGGTCGAGTTCGGAGTCAATGATGCGGCGGCATTTNCCCACNGTAGAGGGGTCGCAGCCGAAGTATATGGCCATGAGGCCGGCATCGGAAAGGAGACTCACACTGCTGTCGACTGTATATACATATCCCCTCTTCTCACGCANCTCACGGTTTAGACGAGAGTTCATGCAAGGGCCACCGAGATAATTATTAAGCAGGAATAGCGGGAATCGACGGGGATCGCGGCGTCCGAACACCCTCATACCGACAATGGTATTGGCCTGATGATTACCTTTGTCATGACGGATATCGAACGGCTCCATCGGGCCCGGGGCCACACGTCCACGGGGAGTGTCGGAGAAATGCAAGTGGGCGAAATANCGCTCAGCGAGGCGCAGAATCCTCTCCGGCTCCTGCGGGCCGCAGAANTAGAGCACAATCTCACCGGGGGTATAGAAACGGTCGAGAAATCCCCGGCAATCTTCGCCGGAGAGAGCTCTTACACTCTCGGGCGATCCGAGGATATTATGGGCGAGTCCGCTGCCGGCATATGCCAGTTCTTCGAATTCATCGTAAACCGCCTCCGAGGGGGAATCGAGATAGCTGTGTATCTCCTCCACCACCACCTCCTTCTCCCGTTCGATCTCCTCAGCCGGGAATCGGCTGCAGGCTATGAGGTCGGCAAGAAGATCGAAAGCCCTCTCCTCATAACCGGCGGGAGCGCTTGTATAGATCATCGTCTCCTCCTTGGAAGTGTAGGCATTCAGTTCACCCCCTACGGTCTCCATACGGCTTGAGATCTGATAGCTCCGGCGTCGGTCGGTGCCTTTGAAAATAGTATGTTCCACGAAGTGAGCGAGGCCATACAGGCCTTTATCCTCGTCGCGGCTTCCGGCATTTACGGCGGCGCCGATATAGCTTACGAGCCCCTGAGTGGAGCGGCAGACGAGGCGTATACCGTTAAGCAGATTGAACACCGAATAAGACTCATTCATTTATATCACATATTTGGTTTTCGGAAGTATCGGAATAAAAAAAATAAAAGTCCGGACAACTTCTCAACAAATTCAGTGCAAAATTAATAAATTTTCCTTAAATTTGCATCTTTCCTACATAGCTGACCAAACGATTATAACATGAGACATCTCCTTGTGCTAATCCTTGCGGCCTTCTCTCTGCTCCTTCTGGCGCCCCAATGCGCGGAAAAAGATNACCGAGGCCCGGGATCAACAGCTCTCCCCCATCAGGCGCTTGATGCCCTCAACGCCACCATCGACAGTTCAGAGATATACCAAGAACGCAAAAGCCGTGAAATCGACTCCCTGCGNCGCAACCTCTTGCAGACGCAATCTCCGGCAGAAAGATATGCAGCTTATCTGACATTATCGGAAATCTACAGGCCGATGGAGTCAGACTCGTCGATCGTATATGCCCGCAAAGCNATAGGCCTCACCTCCCGGCTACCCGACAGCATATCGGGGATACGCGGAGAGCTGGCACTTGTGAATGCCCTCGGCACAGCCGGTATTTTCCCCCGGGCCATCGCTCTGCTCGACTCGATAGCCCCTACCCTCAGCAAGCGNGAGGATCGCATAGAATATTGGAAAGTATCGCGCAGTTGCTACTCCTATCTTATGGCCTCTATCGGGGAGAATCAGGAATTCGTGGACTATTACCGGGAAAAGTACAACGCCTGCGACGACAGTCTGCTGATGAATCTTCCCGAGTCAGACCTCTTCCACCGCTTCATTTTCTGCGAGCGTCTCGTCAACAGCCAGCGATGGACGGAGGCACGCACCAAGATCAAGGAGCTACTGAAAGATGTGCCACAGGAGAGCAATTTTTACGGGATGGCCGCCTACCAGCTTGCACAGGTGTATTGCCACAACGGCGACTTCAGGAACTACGGTGCGAGTCTGGCGCTTGCTGCGGAAAGTGATATCAAAGGGTGTGTGCGTGAAGGGATGGCCCTTCCCACACTCGCCGGATGGGTGTATGAGAACGGGGATATCGAGAACGCCCTGAGATATGTGACCTACGTCATGGAGGAGGCACGCGACGGCAATATCCACACCCGCTCCAACACCATCGCCCCGATGCTCCCCCTCATCGACCGTTCCCTTCAGGAGAAGTCGATGGCCAGCCGGCGCAACATTCTTATCGTATGCATTGTGATCACTATTCTCCTACTGGCNACCGCGGCACTTCTGAGCATCACCCTCATAGGATCGAGAAAGCGTCGTGCGGCCCAACGCAAGCTTGAGGCCACCTCAAAGAAGCTGGAGTCGTATGTAGGCAACTTCATCGGTCTCTGCTCCAATTACGCCGCCCGACTGGAGCAGCAGTCGAAACTGGTGACACGCAAGGTGAGCTCGGGACAGAGCGACGAGCTGCTGAAGATGATCAACTCCGGCAAATTCAACGAGAGCAACGAGGAATTCAACCATCTTATCGACAAAGCACTTCTTGACCTCTTCCCCGACTTTGTGGAACAGATAAACCGCCTACTGCTTCCCGACCAACAGATATCGCTGACGCCCGACTCCCCTCTCACCCCGGAACTGCGCATCTATGCGTTCGTGAGGCTGGGAGTGGACCAGAGCAGCCGCATAGCCCAGATCCTGGGCTACTCGGTCAACACAGTCTACAGCTACCGCAACCGTATGCGCAACCGAGCCATCGATCGCGAGAACTTCGACCGTCAGGTGAGTGCCATAGGGAGTTGCGAGGGGGGTGAAAAGCCGGTATAAAGCCTCCAGCAAGCCTATACAGAGCCTATGTATAGCCTATATTAGCGATTATTAATTACCTGATATTCAATAATACTTTCTCTTATCTGTCTATATTCCGGTTAATTTAGGGCAATTTCATTTGCATTTAGAGGAGAGTAATAGTAACTTTGCGGTGTCAAGAGATATTTCTCCTCGCCGTAGTGCGAGACATCATAGTTACAGATAGGTCTGAAAAGGGAAAGAGTTGTTTTTAGGGTTAAAGATATTACTAAATAAATAATCGTTTATGTTAGGTTTGTAGAAATAATTTTTGATTCGCATTGCGGCAGACTTCTTGTGAAAGACGTCTGCTTTTTTTATATGCGACAATACTGTTGCGGGAGTATCATCTTAACAAATCACCGCTTCCGGTTGTTAAATATATATGCAGGAAAGAGAGAACATAGAGAAAAAACTTCCGTTAGGAGCGAGAATAACCTTATGGTGTAACCGGCATATGAGCGGCTACGTCTTTCTCATGATTCTGGCCATCATCACAGGGCTGGCATCAGGAGCCATGGCGCGTCTCTTCAAGGTTATGATAAGGAGAGTGTCCGACCTCTTCATCCCCCGCATTGTTAACGGAGAGATCAACTGGTGGATTATCGGTATTCCGGTGGCAGGCATACTTCTTACCGGAATCTTCACGCGCTACATCATCCATACCAACCTCACCCACATCTGTGCCCAACTGATCCACTCCATCAAGGAAAAGACGTACCGACTGCGTCACAACGAGGTATTCTCAGCAGTGATCGGAGGCACCATCACACTCGGTATGGGCGGATCGTCCGGAGCCGAGGGGCCGATAGCAGCTACAGGGGGTGCTATCGGGAGCAATATCGGTCAGCTTTTAGGGCTCGACAACAACCGTCTGAAAATACTTATAGCCTGCGGAGCAAGCGCAGGCATTGCGGGAATCTTCTCAGCCCCTATNGGGGGGCTTATGTTTTCACTTGAGCTTGTAGGGATATCTCTCACCACAGTGCCGGTGCTTACCGTGACAGTATCGGCATTCACCGCCTACCTTACGGTGTATGCACTTGAAGGTCAGCACCACGACCTTATAGTCAACTTACCCTCCACCTTTGACTGGCACATGCTTCCGGCTGTGATCTGTCTGGGAATCTTCTGCGGCATCTACAGCATGTATTACAGCGGGGTGACAAACTATATGGACACCGTCTTCAAGCGGCTCACCAATCCCTGGGTTCGCAACCTTACAGGAGGAGTGATGTTAGGGATGATACTCCTGCTCTTCCCATCGATGTTCAGCACGAGCTACGGAGTGCTTGGCGACGTAATCAACGGCGACTTCTCATCAATGGCCAAAGGGAGCATATTGTCGCACTTGGGAGGTGGTGATAATCTCCTTGCCCTGTGTGCCACGGGTATNCTTATATTGAAATGCTGGGCAGTCAGTGCCACCAACAGTAGCGGNGGCGTAGGAGGCGACTTCGCCCCTACCCTGGTTGCGGGAGGTATCCTGGGCTATCTGTTCGCCTTTCTATACAACAGATACACCGGGTCGGCCCTGCCGGCAGGTCTNTTTGCCTTCTACGGGATGGCAGGGGCCATGAGCGGCATCATCCGCACTCCTATCATGAGTATCTTCATTGTAGTTGAGATGACCGGGTGTTACGGCCATTTCCTTCCCGTGAGCATTATCGCCCTGATGTCGTTTCTCACCGTGAGGTTCGGAGCCATCTCGGAGAATGCCGCCAAACCGATAGTNCGCCATCTCAACTGGTTCTGAAAAAAAGACCGGATATAGAAAATAGAAAAGGGCAGTGCTCGAAAGCCACTGCCCTTTTTCATAAAATAAGCAAAGATGTTTTATTATTTTATGGAGTGATAGTCTGATTGAATCCGTCCGCCGGAGCGGTCAGAGAGAGAGGATTACTTGCCCAAGCGAGCTTCCTCACGAGCGATATAGGCATCCATATCCATACCGTTGCCGAGGCGGAACTGAGGGAACTCCTTCTTGATAGTCTGATAACATTCGAGAGCTTTGTCAAACTTCTTCTGCTCGTCGAAAACGTTAGCTTCCTTAAGGAGAACACGGGGCACGATCTGATCGTTGCCGTCGGCCTTTCTCACAGCCTTCTGGTATGCGCTGATAGCCTCGTCATACTTTTTGAGGTTGACATAGCAGTCGCCGGTGAGCACGAGAGCATTCGCGTCGAGCACGGCGTCCTTGCTTGAGAATTTGTTGAGGTATTTCACGGCCTCCTCATATTTACCCTCATTATAGAGAGCCTCACCGGCGCTGAGAGCTGCGAGGTTGCCTGCATCGCCGCCGAACTTGTCGGCTACGTCCTTATATTGAGCGGCAGCGACGGAGTCATTGCCGAGAGAGTTTAGCTCTACTCTGTTGTAGGCTTCGAAAGCCTTGCTGTTCTGGGGTTTCTGATAGAAATGGATGAAGCCGAAGATAAGAGCGGCCACAACTAAGATTCCTACCACCACCCAGGTGATGATCGATTTATTGTTCGCGAGTTTATTGCCAGCCTCGGTAAGGTGGCTGTTCATCCTTTCGATCGCGTTCTCATCCTGCTGCTGTTGGTTCTGGGATGCCATTGATATATCTTTTCTTTTATATTACGGTTAGCTATTCTCGACATACGGCCCCCCGNGAGGAGACCGAGAAGATATAAAACCCGCACATACCGGGTTTCAAGTCGCGAAATTACTCAAAATTTGGCTAATCTACAATTTTTTCAGCTCTTTTTTCGCCCCNTTTGCATATTTTATACTAAATTCGCAGTCAAATACGCCGCCCGTGAGCGAGCAGACAAGACATTTCACTCAACCGTTATGGCATCCGACCAGTCATTAGCACTTGACCAGCGTCTCACCATGAGACTGTCAGCCCAGCAGCTCCGCTTCGTGAAGCTGTTGGAATTCAACACGCCCGAACTGGAGGAGGCGATCGAGCGCGAACTTGACGACAATCCCGCGCTGGAGGTGACCGAGCCGGCGCCCCCGGCGACCGACGAAATCCCCCGCTACCGTCTGCAGGCCCGNAACACCACCCCGGATGATTTCGCCGATTATGATTTCTCACCTCCCGACACNGGGGAATCGCTCTACGAATCACTCNGNCGGCAGCTTGCGGAGCGCAATGTAGCCCCCGACGTGAAAGAGGCGGCCGAATATATCATCGACAGCCTCGACACCAACGGATATCTCCGNCGCCCCCTTGAGGCGCTCATCAACGACATGGCCTTCGGTCCCGGCATAGAGGTGACCCCCTCTACCGCNCGCAAGGCTCTTGATACGGTGAGGGATCTCGAGCCATACGGCGTAGGGGCCTACGACCTGCGGGAATCACTCCGGCTGCANCTGATCCACATGCCACAGTCGGAGACAAGGGATGATGCGCTTGAGATAATCGACACCCAATTCGAGGCCTTCACCATGAAGCACACCCACCGCATCATCTCAGCGCTCAAGATAGGGAAAGAGAGGGTGAAAGCCGCCATCGATCTCATATTGAGCCTAAACCCGAAACCGGGAGCATCGGTAGGCACGGGAAGCGAGGCGGCCAACGTGATAGTGCCCGACCTNGTGGTAGACAACGAAGGGGGTAACCTCACCGTATCGCTCAACGCGAGGGTGCCCGAGCTTGCCATCGACCGCACCTTCTCGGAAGCTGTGGCAGAGATGAAAAACAGCGCCGAAAAGCGCAAGGCACGCCAGGGGAGCGAGTTCATACTCTCNCGCTACAACGACGCCAGGGACTTCATACGCATACTNCGGCAGCGTCAGGAGACCCTTCTGAACGTCATGACCGCCATAATGCAGATCCAGAAAGAGTATTTCCTCACCGAAGATGTCTACGCCCTGAAACCNATGATGATCAAGGATATCTCCGCAATGACGGGCTACGACCTTTCGGTGATCTCACGCGCCACCAACAATAAATATGTGGCTACCCCCTGGGGAATCTTTCCGCTCCGCTTCTTCTTCAGCGACTCCAAAGGGAGCGACAACTCCACGGAACAGGAGGAGGGGGAGGAGCCGGCCGACATACTNACCAACCGCAAGATCGAGGCAGAGATCTCNAAACTTGTGGAGCAGGAAGATAAGCGNCATCCCCTGAGCGACGAGAAGATCAGGCAGCTTATGGAGGAGGGGGGCTACGATGTGTCGCGGCGCACGGTAGCCAAATACCGCGACCGGCTCGGCATTCCGGTAGCCCGGCTGAGAAAAGAGATGTAGCAATATTATGGGAGATATTTTGCGGACTTGTCGGAAATTTTAACTACTTTTGCAGATATATTCACAAATGTCTTAGTGAGCAAAAATCAGAGGATTATACAAAACAACAAATATAACGACAAAATAATGAAACGAATATCGTACATCCTCGCCCTTATCCTCGCGGCCGGCAGCAGTCTGAGCGCCGNCGCGGTGACCGATAAGGAGATGGAGGAGGCAAGGGTGATAGCGGCCAAGACCTATCTCCGCTATGCCAACAACGGCTCCGGTTATCTGGACGACCTCAAGCCTACCACCATGGCCGCGCTTGAGAAGGGACTCAAGGCCAAAGAGAAGGAGAATATCAAGGCATTCAAGGCTATTCCGGTGCCTACGGACTATGCATCATGGGATAAGCAGAAACTCGTGGACTACTGGGCCGGGACAGCATTCGCATCTTCAGGTCTTCTTGAGAAAGGGAAAGAGGGTAAGAGCCGTGCGCGCAAANTAATCACAGCGATGAAGGTCAGCGCGCCGTCACAGGCCACCCCTACCCCCGCGACCACATCACCTGCGGCCACGTCAGCTACCGCCACGACTCCACAACCCGCAGCCAAGGNNGCCGACGCAACGAAAGCCACTCAGCCCGGCACTCCGGCCGAAGCTGCATCATCAGCCAATCCGACTGCCGCAGCCGACAGTCTTGCGGCCCAGATGGAGGAGCAGCGTGCCTTGGCAGAGTCGGCGCTGGCAGCAGAGGAGGATGATATCCAGCTCAAGAAAGCGGACAACCACACATGGATATATGTAGTGATTCTCTGCATCCTTGTAGCCGTTGTAGTGGCTCTGGTGGTGTTCGCCTCCAATGTGATGAAGAAGAACGGCTCCACCCGCAACCGCAATGACGACATGACCGGNCCACTCCCCGGGAGCGATGAGATACCTACCCGCAAAAACAACAAAGCGGAGGAGGAGGCATATGCCCAACGGGAGAAATTCGCCGCAGTGCTCGCCTCGAAGAATGCAGAGATCTCAGCGCTGAGCAANAAACTCGAGGAGGCCCAGCGAGCCAACTCCACCCTGAAGATCAATCTTGAAGCCGCCACGAAAGAGCTCGCCACACTCCGCGCCCGCATCGAGGCCCAGCCACCGCATCCGGCTCCGGCCCCTGCTCCGGAACGCACAGTGTCGATAACCGAAAAGGCGCCCCAGNCTCAGGAGAGTGAGAAGACACCGCTGCGCACCATCTACCTCGGACGCGCCAACACGAAAGGGATCTTCGTAAGAGCCGACCGCAACGTCAACCTCGGCAACACCTTCTTCCGTCTGGACACCACCGACGGTTTCGCAGGTTCCTTCCGNGTAGTCAACGATCCCACAGTGATGGAACTGGCCCTTATGAATCCTATCGAGAATCTCGGCAACGCCTGTCTGGCAGCCGACATCAGCGCCACTTCAGGCATGACTAAGATAGTGACCGATTCAGCCGGGACGGCCATCTTCGAGGATGGGCGTTGGAAGATGATCCGCAAAGCGAAGATCCATTTCGAATAATGGCTCATTTGAAAATAAATGTGATAAAATTTGGAGATTCGGGAAATAAGTCTTAAATTTGCAGACCAAAGCGCGGGAATACGCAAGCCCTGATGGCGGAATTGGTAGACGCGTTGGTCTCAAACACCAATGGTGCGAGCCGTGCCGGTTCGAGCCCGGCTCAGGGCACAAAAATCAGCGCCACCCGCAAAAAGAGAGAGCCTGAAACTAAGTTTCAGGCTCTCTCTTTTTGCGGGTTATCTTTTTCGCTGAGATTTACTTCTTCATAGTGAAGTGTTTGGCCGCAAGGCGATATCCATCGGCNAATACCTCCACAGTATAGTCGCCGGGAGTGAGAGTGGTGTTCACATCATAATATACGCTGATGCTCACCTCCTCGTTGGCATACTCGATCTGGCGATGTGCGGTACACTGCACTGTAGATCCATCAAGCTGGAANGAACCACCGCCGCCGAGGAGAGAACCCTCCGGAGTGACGATACGTATGTAGAAATCCTTCAAGCCGGCCGATGCCGTATTGTTAGGGCTCACGATGAAGCTCACCCCGAGCTGACGCGCCTTAGTGATGTTCTTCTCCACCTTCCCCTTCTTGTTGTAGGCCTGCAGAGAAACTCCGGTTACGTTCAGCTTCTTTGCGAGCTTCACNGTCTGCGACAGCTGCTCATTCTGAGAAGTGGCCACAGTGACCTGAGAAGCCAGCTGCTTGTTGCGCTCGGTCACAGCCTCAATCTCCCTCTTCAGTCCTGCATTCTCCTCGCCAAGCCTCTGGATCTCCTCCAGATAATGCTTCACAATCCCCTTCAGGGTCTTGATCTCATTCTCAAGATCGCGGATGCGCTTTCTGTTGGCGGCATTGCTCTGCTTCTCCTGATTAAGCTCAGTGAGAAGCCCCTCCACCTTAAGACGCGCCTCGTTATACTTCTTGACGAGCGAATCGTTCTTGAGGTAGATCTGCTGATCCTCATACTGGTTGAAATCGGCATTCAGCTGGTTAAACTCGTTAGTGAGGAGAAGACGGTCGTTGGCGAGACGGAGATTCTCCGTTTCGGCCCGGGCCTGGTTCACCTCCTCCGTACGCGAGGCATTGGCGACGATAAGCCACACGACGAGCGCGATAAGGCAGGCGAAAGCGAAGATACCCGAATAGAGAATAATTTTCTGGTTCTTGTTCATATTGTGAATAGAGCTGATTTTAGAATATAACACCCGATGGTGGAGAGGAGTCGGGGGAGCGAGTGCAAAATTACAAAATAAATTTGAAAAAGATTGCAGGGGATAAAAAAATTGGCTGACACCCCGGAGGGGCATCAGCCAGATCTTTGCTTTTTGTTGTATCTTCTTGCCGAAAAAATTACTGAGCGGGAGTCTCAGCAACAGCAGCAGCAACTACAGTGTCAACTGCAACAGAATCGGGAGCGATGCTGTCAACAACTACCTCTTCAGCAGCAGCAACCTCAACGTTTACAGAATCAGCAGCCTCAGCCTCAGCAGCCTTGTTACCACCGCAGCTTACGAGAGCTACGCTTGCAATAACAGCAAGTGAAAGAATTACTTTTTTCATCTCTTTAAAATTTAAAATAATAAAACAATTTTTTTTGCTATCAAAAACGGTGCAAAGTTAACACCTTTTTCTGATATATCAACAATCCGGCTCCGATTTTTTTTGAGAAATTGGATAAATCTATTTATTATTTAACATATTTAAGTTAAAAATACCCTAATTTAACTCAAATCGNGCCGGATTGTCGTATNTCANCAGAACATTCAGAGAGCAATCTTACGCACCTCGGAGCCACACTTCACGATGAAGACACCGCTGCCGACATTTATGCTTCCGGCGCCTGCGATACGGCCTACGCGACGTCCGTCGAGAGAGAATACCTCCACGTNGCCGGCAGCGTAATCAACTGTGAGCACACCGTCGCGNCCATATACAGAGAGNCCGGAGAGGGATGAATCTGACGCTACATCCTCCACAGAGGATATATCGTTTGTGCCGATGGTGACATAGCAGTTGGCCGGCACAGTCACAGTGCCGGCTGAGGCATCGAAAGAGGGGTCGCTCTCATATGACTTCGAGAAGACAGTATATGCCGCATTGTCTGTCTTGGAGAAAGCCACATTCTCCACAGTCAGCGATCCGGAAGTGTTGGGGTTGATGATGGTGATGAGCTCCTTGCCGCCATAGCGGGAATACATGGTGCGCCCCTTTGTCCAGTCGGATGCGGAGCAATGGATCTCGAAAGATGCCTCCTCGCTGAAAAGTTCAGGATTGTTGTTGCGCAGGCTGATCAGTTGCGCATAATTGTCGTAAAGGCCCTTACGGTCGGGATTGTCATAGAGGCTCCACTCCACCCTCTTGGGATCAGTGTTGTTGCCACCATTGTTATCCTTTGTATTCTCCGCATTACCCAGCTCGGAGAACTGCCAGATCATGTGAGCTCCCGGCGAGAGGATCATCTGCACGGCCGCACTTCCGAGGCGACGCATCGAGTTGGGGATATTCCCCTTTACACCGCTGACACCCCACATATCCTGCTTGTAGGCGAGACGCTGCTCATCATGGCTCTCGAGATAAGATACAGTCGAGCCCCATGTGCGCGAATCCTTGGGGGCATACATACGGTTGAGGTCGCTCTCGTTCTGATAACCCATTGCGAACTGACAGCCGGCATTGTTGACATTCGCCCAGTTGAGCTGTCCGGTCTCGGCCATCTCGTTCTCCTCGCGAGAGCCTGCAAGGTTCTCGTTGATGAAATAAGCCTTGGGGTTGATCTCGTTCATCACCTCCTGAAGCCTGCGCATGCGGGCCACACGCGATGCATTATAGGCATTTGTGGCCGCGTCGCCATTGTTGGCATATGAATCATTGTCGCCCAGACCCTTTACGAGGTCGAAACGGAAACCGTCGAACTTATACTCAGTCATCCAGTAGCGNAGCACATCATCCCACTGCTGCTGCACCATAGGATAACCCTGATTCCAGTCGTTGAGCACACTGTAGGCATGAGGGGCGTCGAGGTTGTAGAAGGGATTCTGTCCGGGAGTGTACATCTGATACCAGGGATGCAGGCCGTCGCTCTGATTGAACACCATATCAAGNATCACCGCGATGCCGTTCTGATGGCATATATCGATAAACTCCTTATAATCGTCGGGTGTGCCATACGCCTTGTCGGGGGCGAAATAGAAATTGGGATTGTAGCCCCAGGATATATTTCCGTTGAATTCGTTGATGGGGAGCACCTCCACAGCGTTTACACCGAGCCCCTTCAGATAAGGTATCTTCTCTATTGCCTGACGCACGGTGCCGTTGCCGTCAGCCTTACCCTCAGTGCCGGTGAAGTCGCGGAAAAGTAACTCATAGATGATAAGATCGTCCGGCGCCACACCCTCGAAGTCGGTCACCTTCCAGTCATAGTCGTTGATATTCCCCTGATATACCGATAAAGGCACCCCGTCGATATGGTCGAAAGGATAAGCGGGGAGATTGGGGTAGACATCGGTAGAGATATACTTGTCGTTCCAAGGATCGAGCACAAGTCGCGCATAGGGGTCGCCCACCTTTATCGCACCGTCTACGAGGAAGTAATAGCCATACTGACGGTCGTTCTCCAGTCCGCTGACGGTGGTCCAGAAATAACGCATCCCGTCCACNTCCTGATACTTCATCACCTGATCGTTAGAGATTTCATACCCGTTCCAGGCGCCATACAGCATCACATTATTCTTTCCNGGAGCGCCGAGACAGAAAGTAACGCTTCCGTCGGCGTTCTTCACAGGCCCCATCTTCGGAGTTCCTCCGGGATAGTTTTCCGCCATAGAGTCGGACACATAAGAGTAGCGGGCTACGGAAGTCACCGTCTCCCCNCCGGCGGAGGCAGTGGCTTTCAGCTCATACTCCCCTACCCCCGGGAATGTATAATCCACATTAAGGCTCCTTGCATTGGCGGCCTCACCGATCTTCTCGCCATTGACAGAGAGAGTGATATCGGCGTTTTTGGTGGTGCCCACAGAGAAAGAGGCATTGGCGGTAGAGGGTGTTATCAGGTTGCCCGTGAAACTTGTCTCCACCACTACCTGCAGGCCTGAGGAGAGCACATCGATAAAGATATCGCTGTTGCCCTCACCCTTACCCTCCTTTGAGCAGTCGGCGGTGCGGAACACGAAAGCGAGCTTAGTGACCGACACAGCCGGATCCGTGATACCATAATATGAGCGGATGTCGCCGATATTGAGCTGCCACAGATTTTCGCTCACATAAGTAAGCTTGTACTTGTCGTCGTTATCACCCCAAGTGGGGGCATTCTCCCAATTCCGACCATCACTGAGACATGCACCGGTGTGGGCATAGATCCGGGCGGAAGATCCGAGCCCCATAAGCCCCTTGTTGCCCTGGTCGGCGTGGAAGAAGATCTTCACATCCTGCGAATCCTCCTGCAGAGGAGATGGAGAGGATGTGACCTGGGCATGCAGCCCCATCACAGACGCCACTATAAGGAGCAGCGTCATAAAGTAAGTTTTCACCATGATAAGAAATATTTAGTTATTAGCAAAAAATCCTGAATATGAGTTTTTCCGGCAGAGTAATTTTATCTATTCCTCGTCGGGGACGTAAGTCTCCTCGCGCATATGGGTGTATTCCTCCCAGCCGGCATCCTCCTCGGCCTCAATCACTATGGGGATCACAGGGAGGGGCTCCAGGGCCTTGTTGAACACTATGGAGAATATCTTCAGGTTCTTGGTATAAAACACCCAGTCGCGTCGGCCGTCGCCGGTGTATATTCCTGTCATCACAGCCACACGGTCTTTCTTGAAAGCCTCCAGGAGGGCATCGGTGGCCTCCTCCATAATCTTCGCATCCTCCTCCTCAGGCATTCCGTCGGGGAGNGGATTATAATTCCATGTGACATCTATACGGTAGATATACTTGCCGCTTTCACGAAACTCCTCGATCTTGTCGCGACCCGTCACGATAATCGTTTTACCTGACTCGCTCTCCGCGGGATAGCTCCACCATTTGTCGGTATATTTCATTGGTATCGGTTTAAATATGTAAAGCCAAGGCCCACCCGTGCGGAGAGCCTTGGCCANATAATCAATGTATAGTCACGAGAGTGGCGCCGAAACCGTATTCACGGAAAGATGCATCCTGCAACTCCGCCTTGGGCCACTCCTTCTTAAGAAGGTCGAGCACCGCCTTGCGGAGCACACCCTCCCCTTTTCCATGTATGAACACAAGCTTCTGCCCCAGTCTTGCCTGATTTGCCCGCATATGGCGGCGCACGGCATCAAGCTGCATCTCAAGCATATCCTTCGGTTCCATCCCGGCAAGATTGTCGGTCAGTTCACTGATATGGAGATCCACCTCGATCAGGGGTAGCACCTTGTGGGGGTTGGCGGCAGGATCGGGCTGATTACGCTTCCCACCCTTGTCGACACGATACTTCTTCGAGAGCTCAGCCGCCACATTCCTTTCGGGGGCAGCTCCGGCCATCGACTCCTTCAGCTCGGCGGCGTTTACCTCCAAAGGTTTTGCCACCACGCCATCAGTCACGAGAGGCACCTCCAGCACCGGGCTGTCGAAATAGAGACCCGGACGGAAGCAATGGAACTTATGGAACTTGGTGACATCAAGCCTCCTTGACAGGCTCACAGGGGCCTGNAGAGTGAAGNGCTTCCCCTTCTTATAAGCCACACACTGGAAAGCTATGCGCTCATACAACGGGAGATCCTCGTGAGAGAGCGACACGAGATCGGCCATCTCATTCGGAGCCACATTTCCGGAGTAGACCAGAGTCCATCCCCTCTCCTCGGCCGAACGGCGCAAGAAGACCACGTCGAGATAATAATTGGAGTCGTTGACGAGCACCGCTCCGAACCGGCTCTTGTCGAGATGGCGCACGTCGCCCGGTTCGAAAGCGAGCATCACGTTCATCTTCTCGCCGTGAGAAGTCTCCTCCACCGGTAGCTCCGGCTGAGGGAGAGGACCCTCACGTTTCGGGCTCTCCGTCTTTACTGCGGGAGCGGNCTGCGGCTGAGACTTGCGGCCTTCGTCAAACGCCTTCTGGTCGAACATCACCTTAGGAGCGTTGGCAGCCTTCTCATGCCCCGCGGGCATCACCACCACAATCTCCTTCAGGAGCACGGGGGTCTCGAAACCCTCGTCGTCCACATAAGCTATCTGTCCCTCTATCCTTGCGATGCGTCCCCCGCCGACAGAGTTCAGGAAACGCACAGTATCACCTACTTTTGCCATTCTGTTTTTGACATTATGAAAAAAACTCACTCGATATCACGCGGCCGGTTTGCCTCAAGATTCTCGGCAAACTCCTGATCTACCTTCTTCTCACGCGCCTCGTAGGCATCCACGATGCGCTGCACGAGGGGATGTCGCACGATATCCTTCTTCTCATATTCGATTATACCGATACCCTCCACCCCTCTGAGGATGCGGAGCGACTGGAGCAGACCGCTCTGCACAGTGCGNGGGAGGTCGATCTGAGTAGCGTCGCCGGTGATGATCATCCGGCTGTTGACACCCANNCGGGTAAGAAACATCTTCATCTGATGCTTGGTGGTGTTCTGCGCCTCGTCGAGAATTATCACCGCGTCGTTGAGAGTGCGTCCGCGCATGAAAGCGAGCGGAGCAATCTGTATAGTGTCGTTCTCCATATACTCTTTCAGCTTGAGCTGAGGGATCATATCCTCAAGCGCGTCATAGAGCGGACGGAGATAGGGATCGATCTTATCCTTCATATCGCCCGGGAGGAAACCGAGCTTCTCACCCGCCTCCACNGCCGGGCGGGAGAGAATGATACGCTTGCAGGCCTTGTTCTTCAGAGCCTGCACAGCGAGGGCGATGGCGATGTAGGTCTTACCCGTACCGGCCGGACCGAGAGCGAAAGTAAGGTCGTTTTTCGCGAAACTCTTCACCATCCTCGCCTGATTAGCGTTGCGCGGGGCGATAGGGCGTCCGGTCTGACCGAAAAGTATCACCCCTTCGGAATCCACAGCTTTCGGGGGCTCCCCCTTTATGATGTCGATGATCACGTCTTCAGTAATCTTGTTGTATTTCGAGGCATAAGCCTCTATCTCCTTTACCTTGCGTTCGAAGACGGCAGTCTCACTCTCCTCCCCGATCACCTTAATGACGTTGCCTCTGGCGGCCATCCTGAGTTTCGGGAAAAGATTGCGTATCAGGTTTATGTTGTTGTTGTTGACCCCGTAGAAAGTCTGCGGGTCAACCTTGTCGATTATAACTATTCTTTCGTTCACTTCAAAAATTGCTTAAAATGCCATATAGCAATCAAAAACCGTGCCATATTTCACAAGGCCGGCATGCACGGNCTAACCCACGCTCCCCTCCAGAGTGATCTGGAGCAGCTTCTGAGCCTCTACGGCAAACTCCATCGGGAGCTTGTTCATCACCTCCTTGGCATAACCGTTTACAATCAGCGCCACAGCCTCCTCGGTGGGGATTCCCCTCTGTCGGCAGTAGAAGAGCTGAGCCTCGTTGATCTTGGAAGTGGTGGCCTCATGCTCTACGGTGGAGGTTGAGTTCTGCACATCGATATAAGGGAATGTATGCGCTCCGCAGTCAGGCCCCATCAGGAGGGAATCACACTGAGTATAATTTCGGCAGTTGGCGGCATTCTTCACCACCTTCACCAATCCCCGGTATGAGTTCTGACTCTTGCCGGCCGAGATACCCTTGCTCACGATAGTGCTTCGTGAATTTCGGCCGAGATGCACCATCTTCGTACCGGTGTCCGCCTGTTGGAAATTGTTGGTGACAGCCACAGAATAGAACTCCCCGACGCTCTCGTCCCCCTTTAGGATGCAGGAGGGATACTTCCACGTGATAGCGGAGCCGGTCTCCACCTGAGTCCACGACACCTTGCTNCGGTGTCCACGGCAGAGCGCGCGTTTGGTGACGAAATTATATATACCGCCACGTCCCTCCTTGTCGCCGGCATACCAGTTCTGTACCGTGCTGTACTTCACCTCGGCCCTCTCCTCGCAGATAATCTCCACGATNGCTGCGTGGAGCTGGTTTTCGTCGCGCATAGGGGCAGTACACCCTTCGAGATAGCTGACATAAGCATCATCGTCGGCCACAATNAGGGTGCGCTCGAACTGTCCTGTTCCGGAGGCATTGATACGGAAATAGGTGCTCAACTCCATCGGGCACCTCACCCCCTTCGGGATATATACGAAAGAGCCGTCGGAGAAAACGGCAGAGTTGAGGGCGGCATAGAAATTGTCGCGGTATCCCACCACCGTGCCGAGATACTTCCTCACGAGGTCGGGATAATCCTTCACAGCCTCAGAGAATGAGCAGAAGATCACTCCGAGTTCGGCGAGCTTCTCGCGGTGTGTGGTCTTTACGCTGACAGAGTCCATCACGGCATCGACAGCCACGCCGGCGAGCTGTTTCTGCTCCTCGAGCGATATTCCGAGNTTGTTGAAAGTCTTCACGAGCTCCGGATCCACCTCATCCATACTCTTCTTGAGTTCCTTCTTCTTAGGGGCGGCATAATATGATATGGCCTGGAAATCGATCGGTGGGATTTTCAGATGAGCCCATTCCGGCACAGGGAGAGTGAGCCAGTAGCGAAACGCCTTAAGCCGGAAGTCAAGGAGCCATTCGGGCTCACCCTTCACTTTCGAGATAAAGCGGATCACATCCTCATTGAGGCCCGGGGGCACGATCTCAGTGTCGATATCGCTTGTGAACCCATATTTATATTCAGAGCTTGTGGCATCCTTGATCACCTTCTCGCTCTCGGAGGGGGATGAAACCCCGCCTCTTATCTCTTCAATATCTTTCTCGTCGGTCTTCATAATAATTATGAACAAACGGAGGGCGTCTGCGGTTAGGCGACGTCCCCCTTTTTCGCACTACAAAAATAGTGGTTTTTCCGATAAATTGCAAATTATCCAGTCTTCGATGCAGCGGGTCTGGGAGGAGAAGGCGGCTCCGATGCAGATCACCTCCCTCGGGTCGTTGAGATAGGGACGGGCATACCTCTTCTCCTCTATCTGACGGAGGGCTTCCTGTGCCGTATGGTCATACTTCAGCTCGATGATGTAGATGTAGTCGTCGGTCTTAACAACGATGTCGATGCTGCCGTCGGAGGTGTGGGCCTCCGCCCTTGTGGTGAGACCAAGCAGGTCGATCAGCAGGAAGAAAGCGTTGTGGAAATTATTCTCGTTATCCATCCGCAGTTTGTAGTCTATCCCCGCGAAGTACGACTGAAGGGACTTCATGGCCGATTCAGGATTACCTAAGATGAAACTGTCGGAGATTCTTTCAAGGGTTTCACGAGGGGTAGAGGTCCTGACATTCACATAAGAGGGGAGAAGCATTTTATAGAAACCCTCTTTGACCTCGCGGTTGGGTATTCCAAGACGAACTTTCCGTAACTTTCGGTTATAGTTTTTAATAGTGATATAGCCGGTCTGGTAAAGAAGTGGCAGAGGTTTCGGGTCAAGAAGATCAAAGCCCTTCAGCTCGTCAGGTTCGCAGTAGCTGTCGAACAGACTCTCGAGGTCGGCGTTCACCCTCTTCAGCGACTCCACAAGCAGAGTAGGCATACCCGTCTCATTCCAATAGTTGCCTATGGCCGACACAGACATGGCCTTGAGCAATGACCACGGGTTGTAGATATCGCTCCCAAGGGGAGTGAACCGATAGCCGTCGTAGTTCCTCTTCAGTTCAAGGCAACTGCTTTCGTAATCCCACCCTTGAACACGCGACATCTTCTCTATACCGGCCCTGAAATTGGTATAAAGCTCCTTCTCCGTAATACCACATACGTCGGAGAAATCCTCCGAGAAGGTGATGTCATCGATATTGTTGAGGTCGGAGAAGACACTGAGACGCCCGAAGCGGCTCACTCCGGTGATGAAGACAAGACGGATATGCTCCGCCGCCCCCTTGAAATTGGTATAGATGGAGGCCAGCTCCTCCCTATGGTGCTCAAACAGTTCTCTTTTATGGAGGTTGCTCACAAGTGCCTTGTCATACTCGTCGACAAGTATAACAACCTCACGTCCGGTCATGGCATGGGCGGCTTCGATGATATTGCGGAATCGCACGGAAAGTTTCTCTGCCACATGCTCAATGCCGTATCTCCTCTCCCACTCGCCGAACATGGCGTTGAGTATAGTTCTCAGACTACCGACCTCCGTATATCTATCTCTGTTGAAATCAAGATGGAGCACAGGGTATTCAGCCCAGTCCCAGTCAAGGGAATCGACATCAAGACCCTTGAACAGCTCACGCTTACCCTCAAAGAAATATCGGAGAGTTGACAGGAAAAGACTCTTGCCGAAACGACGCGGCCGCGCAAGGAAAAGGTACTTACTGCCATTGGTGACGATCCTCCTTATGTAGGGAGTCTTGTCGACATAAAGATAGCCATCCCTTCTGAGGAGACGGAAATCCTGCTCACCTATCGGATATTTCACTATCGTGGACATATCTTCATCTCTCCGGTTCATATCATCACTGTTTTTAAGCCGTTAAATTATCTTCAGCAAAGTTAGTAATTCATAACGAAATATCCAAACATACGGGATAGTTCAGAATTGTTAAAATGGTATTGTCACGAGTCCTCGCATAAATGAACACAAAGACAGAATTAAGTGTTGTAATACCAAATTTAATATACCATTACTATGAAAACAAAAATTATTGCAACAACTATCGCCGCATTAGGTGCAATTATGACATGTATCCCTATATCAGCGGCTGAGACAGCCAAGGAATCTAAAGATACCGAGGTGAAGAAAGAGAACATATTTGAGAAAAGTAAGAAGGCTGTTGTAGATGCGGCACACACAGTAGCCGATAAATCGGTAGAGATCTATGGCGAAGCCAAGGATGGAACAGTGAAGACTGCCGAGAAAGTCGGTGATAAATCGGCTGAAATTTACGAGAACACCAAGGCTGGAACCGTAAAGACTGCTGAGAAAGTCGGTGACAAGTCAGCTGAGATTTACGAGAACACCAAGGCTGGAACCGTAAAGACTGCTGAGAAAGTCGGTGACAAGTCAGCTGAGATTTACGAGAACACCAAGGCTGGAA
>JAAVDU010000044.1 GCA_014801605.1 Bacteroides sp. | reverse complement strand
TCTGTGCTTTTTTATTGACGGGAGACGCAGTCACTTGTTCCGTGTCTCCTTGTCTTGTCTGTATGGCCGAAACTCAAATCTAAGTCTCGGTTTGTCCTGTGGCATCGTTGTCAATGTTCTCTTCTCAACCNGGGTGGCGTTGCCGTCCCGATTGCGGATGCAAAATTACAACCGTTTTCGCCGTTGTGCAAATATTTTTATCACANTNCCCGCNTTTATCCCAAAATCCNTGCGCAATATCCTGACCTTTACCCNAATCAATAAATGTTAAAATATATTTATNATTGTTAAACANATGAACAAAACCGTNCTATCAGCTGTTGTTGCAGNCGGAATTTATCGATTGCAAAGCNTATGGGAGCNAAAAAAGNGATAGATTTAATNAAAAAAATCCCCGAAGCCGAGGGGCTCCGGGGAAGAAATCCTTTTTCGTCTCAGAAAAAAGGGAGAAGTCAGTATCAACGATAGTCCTTAAGGATCTCACGCAGGCGCTTCCGCGTAAAGAAGATTCTGCTCTTCACAGTGCCCAGAGGCATGTTAAGCTTTTCAGAGATCTCCTCATACTTGTAGCCAGCCACATGTAGATTGAAGGGTTCACGGTAATCGGCCGGGAAACCGGCGATTATCGATGATATCTCACCAATTGCGTAAGCTCCGTCGGGAGTCTCCAGACCTGAATCCTGCTTGAGGTTCAGATGATAGAGATCTTCCGAGCTATCGACCATCGTGTTCTCTCTTGCGCTCTTACGGTAATTATTGATGAAGATATTGCGCATGATTGTGAGCATCCAACCCTTGAAATTGGTGTTGTCAACATACTTTTCCTCGTTGTTGAGAGCTTTCAAGGTAGTATCCTGCACAAGATCATGAGCCTCATCCCTATTCAATGTCAACTTCATTGCGAAAGAAAGAAGGTTCGACTGCATCCCGAGTACCGAAGTTTTGAAGGTAGGCTTGCTACTCATTGATGTGAATAAATTAGTGTTTCTAAAGTTGATTACTTATCTCTTTGCAAAGGTAAACAATTCCACTCACACACCAAAACTTTTTTCCAAAAAATATTTATTTCTTGTGAACTTTTTTCTTTTCCATCGGTTTATTACCCTTTTCTCCCCTTTCTACCNCTGATNACATCTTACTTACTTTCACAAGCTCTATTCTCGTGGCCGACATACGCAGGATATCAAACTGAAGGCCATCGATCTCGAAGCNGTCGCCTTGAGCNGGCAACACTCCCAGATTGTCAAGTATATAACCCCCGAGGGTGTGATAGGTGTCTGACTCTTTCAGATCAAGACCAAACTCATCGTTGATACGCTCTATCTCCGCACGTCCGGAAAACTCATAGACTCCGGGGGAGGTCTCTCGCGCAAGCAGTCGCTTACGGTCGTGCTCATCCTCTATCTCTCCGAATATCTCCTCCACAAGATCCTCCAGGGTGGCAAGCCCGGCAGTGCCTCCGAACTCATCGACTACTATCGCCATAGAACGCTTCTCCGANAGCATGCGGCGCATCATCTTGTTGGCAAGCATTGTCTCCGGAGTGAANATCACCGGCTTGAGGCGTGAACGCCAGTCCTCGTCGACATTAAAGAGCTCNCTTATGTGTATGTAGCCCAACACGTCGTCGATATCCTCCTTATACACCACAATCTTTGAAAGACCGGTGGCTATGAAGCGCCTGATAAGGTCGTCGCGGCTTACATCGTCGATCGGCACAGCCACAATCTCGTTGCGTGGAATCATGCACTCCCCCATCTCGGTGTCCTTGAAGTCGATGGCATTGCGGAATATCTTCACCTCATTCTCCACAGTCTCGCGATTGGCGTTGTCGTGCAGTTGCTTCTGCAGATAGTCGTCAAGCTCATCGATGGTGAGACGGTCGGANGCCTCGGTCTCGTTCTTGAGGCCGAAGAGCTTCATAAGCCCTTTCGAGATACCCGACACAAGGAGCGCCACGGGATAGAGCAGAAGATACACCAGATANAGGGGCAACGCGAAGAGCCTGAGCATGAGGTTGGGATTGATNCGGAAGGCTGTCTTCGGCATAAACTCTCCGGCAAAAAGCACNATTCCCGTTGACAGCAGCGTGTTGCACACCAGCACNAGNGCCTCCGAATGNAGNCATTGCTCGAGCCANGGATTGATTATCACCGATATGGCGATACCGTAGACCACAAGCACNACATTGTTGCCCACAAGGAGCGTNGAGATGAACATATCCTCATGGCGCGAGAATCCGCGTATGATACGGTCGATTATTCCGCCGCGGGCAGCATCGATCTCCATCCTCACCTTGCTCGACTGCACGAAAGCTATCTCCGTGCCTGAGAAAAGCGCGGAGAGCACAAGGGCTATCAAGGTGACTATAAGGGCAGTGGCTAATGTCATCAGTCTGGTTTAAGATTGTCACGGTCGACCGGGAAAATCCCCGTGGGGTGTAATATTCTGTATTGGGTGAGCCGCTCGTTGCTCTCGAAGCCGGTCCCTTCGAGCACATGGGTGGCATTCTCTATATGTATGAAGGTGTCGGAATAGAGTCGCTGACGACGCTGATCCCAGAAGACACGAGGCGAGAGAAAGAGATCCTTGGGCGCTTTCGTCATCTCCACATTCCCCTCAAGCTTCCAGAGCTTCTGCATCCGGAAAAAGCGGGCGGAATCGGCCGCCACTGTGGCGATCACCTTAAANGAGGGGTCGAACTTCTGAAGATACAGCCCTTTGGGGAAGAGCCAATAGGGNGTGTCGACCTCATCGTATACATACCATACCGGGGCCACGATCTTATATTGGGTGACACCCGAATCGGAGATAAGCGTATTGACATTGTGGGTGACCATCGACGGCATCCTGTCGGGACGCAGTTTCCCCGCGACGTCGATCTTGGTCTCCTCGGTGCAGCTTCCCGCCACCACCGCGCATAACAATGCCGCAGCCATTGACAAGCCGGCCTTTCTCATCTGTTCATATCGTTATGCCGCCTGCTTGGAGGCGTTGTTATTTGATCTTACGCTGCCAGAACCACAGTTCGTTGACGTTGATGCCGAGGGTGATGTTGAAATAATTCTCGGTGATCAGCGGCGAGGGATGTGCCCCGCGGCGTTTCCACTCCAGACCGAGGTTGATCATTGTCTTACCCTCCGGAGTGTTGAAGCCGAATCCGGCTGTCACTCCATATTCACGGATGCCGTTGCCAAGGATGTTGAGATAGTCGTCGGCATAGTACACACCGGCACGGTAGGCCATGCGCTCGAANTAGTTACCCCTTAACTTGGGCACATACTCTCCGCCGAGGGCATAGCGGGTACGGTTGTTGAACGTCATACCCTGAAACACCATATTGTCGGGCTTGGAGGTTTCGTAGAGAGGTGAATACTTGGCGTCTTTCCAGTTCTGGAAAGTGACGTCGGCCTCCACCATCCAGCGCGAGGTGCGCTCATGTTTATACGACACTCCGGCACCTATAGACATCGGNGTATAATAATTGCCGTTCATCTTCATGTAGGCCACCGTGTCGGGAGAGGAGGAGGCGGTCTGCTCCTGAGCTACTACCCATGTCTTGCCGTGGAGCGACTTCTTGGGAGTGAANGTAGCTCCCACGGTGAGACGGTCGGTGCGGGAGAGTGCGGCTGTGTATTGTGCGCCGATCGTGATATCCCAGTCGCGGATCTGCATCACATGCTCCACGAGCGACTGTCCGGAGGTGGTGGGAGTGGCATACACATCGTTGACGATGTTGCCGAAGCTATATGCGATNTTGACGCCGAGGGAGAAACCCTTTATCTTTCCACCCAGACCGAAATAGGCCTGATTGATGCCGCCGGANCCCTGATTCTCGAGGGCGCCGAACTTGATCTCGTTGCCGAAAGCATANCCTACCGATGAATAGGGAAGNAGGCCGATCGAGCCGCCGAGATATTTCGTGATGGGAAACTGCATCGTGATATANTCGAGGCCGCCACCGGTAGAGTTATCCTTCACATTCCCCTCCTTCTGCCAGAGCATGGTGACGTCGGCCCCCATATCGAAAAGGAACGTCAGCGAATCGATGGCTGCATACGAGGCCGGATTCATGACATTGATCTGGCGCCCTGAATTCATGGCGTAGCCCACCGAGCCCATNTGGCGNTGCATGGAGGTGGCACGGTCGCTCAGTATGCCGTAGCCATACATAGAATAGGGTGTGGTGACATTCTGTGCTCGCAGTCCGGCCAGAGCGGCCACCATCATAAGGAGGAATAGGTTGATCCTTTTCATATCCGTTGGAAAGTCCTTGTTTAAGGGTAGTTTTTATATTTTTACTGAAATGCGGAGGCTCAGATGGCTCCCGCCGTGAGATTGTAGCGGAATATCGACAGAAGACCGAGTCCCACCAGATTCGGGTCGGCCACCCCCTCGATGCCGTCGCGCTTCAGGAGCTCCGAGAGCAGAGTGGCGTCGTTGCCCGTAAGGAGAAGCCTGCCGCATCCATACAGCCTGCGGGCCGCTTCGAAGGCATAACGGATCTCGGCCGTCATCCCCATTGCCACTCCGGCACGTATGGCCGTCGTGGTATCATAGCCGAAGGTGGGCACATCCCCCTCCTCCGTCACCTCCGGAAGCCGGTCGGTGGCCTCATGCAGAGAGGTGAAGCGCATCCGTAGCCCCGGGGATATGTTTCCCCCGCGGAAGCATCCCTCACTGTCCACCACATCGAGGGTGAGCGCCGTGCCCGCATCGGCCACAAGCAAACCCTCGCCGGGGAAAAGCAGAGCTGCTCCGGCGGCAGCCGCCACACGGTCGTTGCCCAATGTGGAGCATGAGGCATAGCGCACCCCGATCGGCAGAGGGGTCGACGGGGTAAGCACGAGAAGACGCCCTTCGAGCATACGGCGCAAGGTCTCCATAAACTTGGCATCCTTGTGGCCGACGCTGCAGTAGGCGCAGCCGTCGATCTCGCCGCTCTCAAGAAGAGGGAGAAGCTCCTCGATCGACATCTCGAATATCCGCGCGGAGATAACCGGCTCGTTCCCCTCCCACACCACGGCCTTTGCCGATGAGTTGCCTTGGTCGATCGTGAGGATACGCATCCCGTCGTCCGCTATCTTTCCTGACTTCGCGCTATACATTACTTTGCAGGTTTTTCATCATTACCCCTACCCTCCTTGGCGGCCCTGGAGGCGATCATCCACGAGGCTATGATCTGGATGAAAGCCCCTACAAGCGTGAAAAGTATTGTCTGGCGCAAAACGGCGAGCACTCCGGCATAGGGGCCGAGGTGAGACTCGGAATAGAACCAGAAGAGAGCGGCCACCACGAAAGCGACACCCGCCCAGCACTCCATCCGGCGCATACGTTTGAGACGCAGGCTGTCGCCCGGCACATTCACGCCGGCGATCCGCGCGCCCGTATATATGAGGGCCCCGGCGGAGAAGATCCATTTAAGGATTCCCACCAATGCCATGTCGGAGGGGTTGAAGAAGGGGATGACGAGAGACACGCAGAGAAGGAGAAGCCCCGCTGATGCGAGCCACTCCATACGTCTGCTCCTTATTATACTGTCCGGCTTGCGCCGGCTGTCGTTTGATGCCATTTATTACGGTCGATTTATATTATACCTCCTGAGGAGGAGCTCACTCATATTTGAGGATGAACACATCCTCCTGAGGACGCTGCATATGGAATTTCTCCCGGGCGAGATGCTCAAGGCTCCCTGTGCCACGGATTATACCCTCCCGCTGACGCCTGTAGTAGGCGGCCGAATCCTTACATTCGGCAATCTGCTCGGCGAGGGTGTTGATCTGATCCTGATACTCCATATTAAGAGAGATGGAGGTATCGTCGTTGAACAACAGCAACACCACCATCAGAGAGCCGATCACAAGAATTGGTAGGTGTGCCCGGCGTCTTACCCAGAAATTTGCCTTTTTGATTGTCTTGCTCACAGTCGTTTGATTGTATTGCTTACGGAGCGGCCTCCACGCCGTTGCCGGCAGCCTGACCATTCCGTTTCCCCTGCGGAGAAATGTTATATGACCGCAAAATTAATGATTATATAGCATTCAATCACAATAAACGCCATTATTTTTTTAAATTTTAACGGATTTACCCTTACCTCACCTTATATAAATCATCTCTTCCTCCCACCCCTGCGGCGATGCGACTCGACGTGCCTCCCCTTCCGCGACGGAGCTCTGGAGGAGAGGCCGGTCAGCGGCTACGAAAAAATTTTTTTATGTTTGAGAAAAAATTTTTGCCTCCTCGAAAAAAATTTCATACCCGGAAAACAAGAAAAATGTCACCGTCTCAATTCATGCAACCACTCTACAACACTTAAAAACAACACATTATGCAAGCGTATAAAAGCATCCTGCCGGCATTCACATTTTTAACATTTCAGCGATTAAAATTTTAACACTTTTTTCATGATAACTTTTTCATGGCCGATGTTATTAAGACATAACAACGAATTTAACAATGGTTGATGAAAGTCCGAAAGGCCTTACATCACCGTTACCACTTTTAAAACTATACAACGATGGCAGATTCAGGCTCATTTAAACAGAGGTTATTAGGATTGCAGGGCAACCTGCTTAACTTCGCTTATCAATTAACCACAAGTAGAGAGACAGCACAGGATCTCGTGCAGGACACCACGCTTAAAGTACTCGACAACGAGTCAAAGTATGTTGACAATGTAAACTTCAAAGGATGGGTATTTACCATCATGAGAAACATCTTTATCAACAACTACCGCCGTCAGGTGAGAAGCGCGACAATCATCGACAACACTGAAGACCTTTACCACCTCAACCTTTCTCAGGAATCAGGTTTCTCCACTCCGGAAGGAAGTTTTGCAGCCAAAGAGATTTCAGCAGCCATTCAGGAATTTTCCGACGACTACCGTGTCCCCTTCTCAATGTATGTGGCAGGTTACAAATACAGCGAGATCGCTGAAAAGATGAATTTACCCCTTGGAACAGTCAAGAGCCGCATTTTCTTCGCACGCAAGAGACTCCAGACCCTTCTTAAGGATTACAGATAAAACTAAGGTTAACTTTATGTCCCGCGCCGCTCACACCATTTATCCGTGACTATCCGGGACAGTAAAAATAACTTAAGGAATTTTAGATAATTACCTCTAAAGAGTTGCCTCACGGCAGCCATCGTTGATAATCGGCCCTCACGGGCCCCGACTCAATCCCCTAACCGGAGATCCGAACCTGAAAGATATTACCGATGCGTTTATTTAGATTTTTTATTTACTTCCCTATCTTATATTTACCCCTACAACCAAAATTCATTTAAAAAGAGCGTCGCCCCTTCCGAAGAAGGGGCGACGCTCTTTTTATGATCTTCACTGCAGGAGTCGGTGTGGAGCCATCTCACTTATCTTCCCCGAGCAGGTCGGGACGCAGACGGCGGGTGCGCTCAAGACTCTGCTCATGGCGCCATTCCGCGATCTTGGCCTCATGGCCCGACAGAAGTATCTCGGGCACTTTCCAGCCGTTGTAGTCGGCCGGGCGGGTATAGATCGGAGGCGCGAGAAGATCGTCCTGGAACGAGTCGGAGAGGGCCGACTGCTCGTCGCCTATCGCCCCGGGAATCAGACGCACTATCGCATCGGTCATCACCAGAGCCGGAAGCTCACCTCCGGTAAGCACATAATCCCCTATGGAGATCTCCTTGGTGACAAGATGCTCACGGATACGATAGTCTATCCCCTTGTAATGACCGCAGAGTATGATCAGATTCCCGGCCATCGAGAGATTGTTGGCCATCTTCTGGTTGAAGGTCTCTCCGTCGGGGGAGGTGAATATCACCTCATCGTAGCTCCGCTGTGCCTTCAGGGCATTGATGCATGCCTCCACAGGCTGTATCTTCATTACCATTCCGGCCTCTCCGCCGAAAGGATAGTCATCTACCTTTCGGTGACGGTCGGTAGTATAATCGCGGAGATTGTGAACCACAATCTCCGCGAGTCCTTTATCCTGCGCGCGTTTCAAGATGGAGCATCCCAGAGGGGAGTCAAACATCTCGGGCAGGACTGTCAATATGTCTATACGCATGCCGATAATCGATCGTGCTTACGTCAGAAAAAATCAATCGATCTCCTCGTCAGCCTCGTAGCCGCCCATCTCACGGATGGCGTTCTTGAGCATCACATACTGCTGGAAGAGGTGGTTTACAGGCACCTCACCCTTGGTGTAGTCGTGCATCGGGCTCTTGAGGAAGAAGCTGAGGAAGCGCTGTGTGCCGTAGCGGCCGGCACGCATGGCGAGGTCGCTGAGGAGCACGAGGTCAAGACAGAGAGGAGCGGCGAGGATAGAGTCGCGGCAGAGGAAGTTGATCTTGATCTGCATGGGATAGCCCATCCAGCCGAAGATGTCGATGTTGTCCCAGCCCTCTTTGTT
>JAAVDU010000043.1 GCA_014801605.1 Bacteroides sp. | reverse complement strand
TCCGTCGAAATTATAGTACTTATAGCCGAGTGTGGATCCGGCTGTGACATTCACCACCTGACTCAGATTGGCCTCAAGGGCGTAAGGATCGGCCATATCGGGGGTGTCGGAGTAGAGAGGTCGGGACCAAGGACCGGAGTAATGCACTTTGGGATATTCCTGATAGGCGGGTGTAGGCCCGGTGTAGTGAGAAGCTATTGCAGCGGGATAAGGGGTAAAGGGGTTGAGCCCTGTGATTTCAAAACCCTCGGAAGTGTATTCACCCTCGGAAATCTCTACCTTACCGCCGGGGCCGGGAGTTACCGNCACCTCTATCGGAGCCACCATAGCCTGACGGGCATACTCATTGTCGCCATTCTGTCGGTGATAGAACACCCACCACTGATCGCCTNTCTTAANGATACTGCCGTGAGTNTTNCCGTTNGGTGTGGCGGTCACAATAGTCTTTCCATCAGCATCAGTGTCACGGCCGCGTGCGTCAATGATCGTGCCTCCATAAGTGAAGGGGCCNAGAGGGTTGTCGCTGTAGGCNTAGGCAAGGGTATAGTTCGACCCGGGAAGGCCCCATTCGCCGTCGGCCGACCAACGGCTGAAGATCAACACATACTTATCGTCGATCTTACGGATNGANGAGGCTTCATAGAATCTGTCGGGGCCATCCTCCTGAAAGCCNGACAGGAGTCGCAAGGGNTCGGAGCCCGGTTTCGGAGTTGCCATTGTGGCAGGGTNGAGCTCGGCACCATATGATTCGCCAAACCCCCAATANCCATAGACACGCCCNTCGTCNTCGACAAACACGGCAGGATCGAATCCCAGTACACCCACAGCCGCGGCAGGATTCGCGGAATCCCAGTTGCAGGCTTTGAAGGGGCCGTCAGGGCGGTCGGATTTAGCGATGAGCGCTCCGCGATCTCCATGCTGCACATTGGGATAAAGATAATATTCCTTCCGGCCGTCTGGAAGAGTCTTCACGGCTATATCGGGGGCAAAAAGGACATCACCCTTCCCATTCTCATTGAGAGGTTTTCCATTGGCGTCGTAGAGCGATTCAAAAATCACTCCGTCGTAGCGCCAGTGGTTGAGAGAGTCGGGAGAAGCGGACCATACCACAAGGTCGCGGCCGCAATATCCGGTGCGCTCGGTGTCGTGTGAGCCATAGATATAGACACGCTTCTTGCCGGGTGAATCGGGATCGTCGAAGAGGTATGGCTCGCCGTCGGGGATATGCTCCCACAGAGGGAGATAAGGGTTGACGCCGAACATACCCGGCGCGCTTAGGAGGAAAGTGGAGAGGATGACATTTTTCAGTTTCATAGATATAGAGGTTTATCTGGAAGATCAAATGCAAATTTAACGTTTTATCCCTAATTAAACATTAATTTGACCTTACGCAGTCATTAAAAAAATTAACGTGTAGCCTCCTCACTATAAAATAGGTCTCATCTGTGATAAACTATCATCCGGTTTATGTTATAATATTATATCGAGGTCTAAACAACTTCATCAACAGATTCCGTCATGCATCAGGATATAGAAAACATATTGCTCAAAAACACCACTCTCCTCTCGTTTGCCTCTCCGGAGGAGAAAAGGATGGTTCCAAAAGGGACGGGACATTTCCCTTCAGTCGACAATCTGAATGAGGCCATCCGTCTTATAAGAGGGGTAATCTTCCCCGACTTCTACGACCGTCAGAGAAACAGCGCCACCATGAGGTCGTACTTCATCGGGACACAGGTGGAGCGCATTTACTTCATCTTGAGTTCGGAGATAGCGCATGCCCTGCGTTTCACGGATGTAGGGCTCTGCGACGAGGCCAACACGGAGGCAAAGGAATATGCCCTCCGCTTCATCGACAAGCTCCCCGAGATAAAGCGTCTGCTCTACACGGATGTGGAGGCCGTCTTCAACAATGACCCCGCTGTAGATAATTTCGGAGAGGTGATATTGTGTTACCCTGTGGTGCAGGCTATGGTATATTACCGTGTGGCACATGAGCTGCTGAGAGTGGGTATTCCGATGATTCCGCGTATACTCACCGAACTCGCACATTCCGCCACGGGTATAGACATTCATCCGGGAGCCGAGATCGGGGAATATTTCGCTATTGATCACGGCACCGGTGTGGTGATCGGAGAAACATGTATCATAGGGAATCATGTCACTCTATATCAGGGTGTCACCCTTGGAGCGAAGAACTTCACCTTCGATGAGGAGGGACATCCCATCAACCTCCCCCGCCATCCGATAATCGAAGACAATGTGACCATCTATTCCAACTCCTCCATCTTAGGACGTATCACCGTAGGGAAAGGCTCCGTGATAGGGGGCAACGTATGGCTCACCAATTCCGTTCCCCCGGGGTCGAATATAGTGCAACGAAAGGCGATCGCCCAGACTTTCACNGANGGTCTCGGAATATGAGCAGCTATGGAATATCNTGACAGATAAAGATAAAGATAAAGATAAAACAACCGATTATGGCAGACAATTATCTTGAAAGGAGGATGGAGGATCTGAGAAGCGGGAGGGTCAATCCATCCGGAGGTGCAGGGATTGGAGGTGGAGTCAAGGCTACCCGTAAGGGTATGGTCTCTTTCCCGATGCCGGAGAAGCGTGTTCTGATAATCGACACNTCTACCGACGGCCCCGGAGTGGCTATTGCCGAATCCTTTTCACGAACCGGATGCCGNACTGCTTTGTTTCATAANAAGGAGATGAATCCTGTGCAAGGGATACGCTGCTACCCTATNGNAGANGCAGCNNCNGGAAGCGGGATATCTGATGCCTTCAGGAATCTTCTGAAAGCGTGGCGTGATATCGACGTGCTTATTCCGGTGGATCCGNAGCATGCGGAGCTGAGTGAGCTGCTCNGTATCTGGGNNGCCCATAAGGAGGCNTTCCCGATACCATCCGAATATGGAGNACGGATAATTCCGGTGGAGTGTATCGTCGGCGCTCCCGAGGATGCCGGCCCGTTATTTGACGCGTTNCCAACCGGACTGNGCAGGTTTGGAGCCACTGTCAACAGGGTCAGATATGTAAAGCGGACNGCCGACAGAGATGAAGGCATAGCCGGCAGCGAGGCGACTCCAGAGGGGCTGACCCGCTCACTCATATTTCTGTCGCTCCCCTCTTCACGTCATATCACGNACTCCACCTTGAATATNGGGNTATGACAGAGATTCACTGCCGAAGAGAGAATTATTTTATTTTTTGATAATTAAAACCGGATGATATATGAAATTAGCTGAAGCTTTGAGCAGACGCTCTGTACTTGAAGATAAGATAAATGAGCTTAAGACCCGTCTTGCCGACAATGTGAAGGTGCAGGAGGGTGACGAGCCTTTTGAGAACCCGCTGAACCTTATCGCCGAATTGGAGAGGGTGCTTCAGGAGTTCCGCAAGATTGTCTACCGGATCAATATCACCAACACACGCACTGTGGTAGATGGGCGCAGCATCACAGATATGCTNGCCGAGAGGGATATGCTTAAGAAACAGACCCGTATACTTTCCGACACNCTGGCCTCTCTGACCGACAGAGGGAACCGCTACAGCCGCAACGAAATTAAATATGTAGCGACGATCGACCCTGCGGAGCTCCGCAAGATATTCGACCAATCGTCGGCTCAGCTTCGCAAGCTTGACCTTCGCATCCAGGCCATAGGCTGGGAAGCGGAGCTTCTTGAGGAGTGAGCGGCGNCCTGAGGTCGAANNNTTGAGCAACATGTNGAAGCCNTGAGCAACCAGACAAAATATATTGGTCGCGCAGGAGGTGGAGGTGAATTGGGATGTCAACCCTTTTTTATTAGTGAGTCTGCTGAGCCGACAGACACCCTTGCAAAAGGCACGGCTCCGCACATCGCACAATTTTACAGCGCAGATTCGTCAGAATCATACATTCAGCATCACCNGACATCATTCNCTCCCCTCCTCCGCGACCAATTTNCATTTATCCATCTAAGCCGGGAACTTGCCACCATCTAATTACCGACTTNATTTTCATCCGCANTATATAACTGCAGGCCTTCGGATGTTCAGAAAACACGGATAAGCAAAAATTTATCGGCTCTATTTTATAGTCTAAGAAAGAAATCTCAACTTTGTGGCATGGGAGATAAAACCATTGAAGGACACTTTCGGAATAGACCTTGAAACGGAAATATTACCTGATTCAAATGAAAATAATTAGTTTTTTGGTGTAAAAGTGGAATTTTTCAAAGTCTAACACTTGTTTATTTCAGTATTTTACCTTAATTTTGCAATGTTACCTTATTGAGGTAAATATGAAAAATGAAGGTAAAATAAAAAACTATCTAAGTGCCTCTTTTGGATGGGATGTAGAAATTGAAAGTTTCGACACACTCAAAGGAAAACTACCTTATGCCCTCTTATCTACTGCGGAATACACAGTCGTCAGGTATAAGAACTTTGAATGTGTGGCTATCGAACCGAAACAGGGATATGATTTCCGTATGATCAGAAACCTTGTCGGCATGGTGGAACGGAAGACCGGAATGCCGGCCATACTGGTCATAGAGAATCTGGATTCCTACCAGAGACGCGTCCTTATAGACAGCCGAATCAATTTCATTGTGCCTGAAAGGCAGATTTACCTTCCCTCATTGGGAATATTGTTAAACGAGCGAGGCTTAGGAGTACGCCAATACGAATCAGAAAAGCTCTCGGCTGTTGCTGTGGCAGTAATCATTTTTCAGCTATCCAAGAGAAGCCTTCAGGGTAAGAGTGTGTCACAGGTTGCCGAGAGTATGGGATATTCAGTCAAGACCCTTTCTATAGCGGTGAACGAACTTGAACAACATGGTCTTGTGTCTTTCAGACAGGAAGGACGGAAGAAACTTTTGAATTTCACAATGTCCCCGAAGGAAATGTGGGAAAAGATGTATGCCTTGTCCGAAAGCCCGGTGGAAAAAAGAATGTACACCAATGAAGATAGTATAATGTCTGAAATAGGAATCAAGGCCTCTGACTCGGCACTTTCGGAAGTGTCGATGCTTGTTCCTCCCCGGCAACCGGTGTATGCCGTATATGGCCGAAATCCACGGCTGAATGAACTGTGTCTAAACCCAAACGACGGAAATGCAATTATCGAGGTCTGGAAGACTGATCCTAAATTGACGGCCATCAATGGGAATATGGATATTTTCTCGCTTGCCCTATCATACAAAGACGAAGATGATCCCCGTGTGAAGAAGGAGATAGATAGAATTTTAACTGAAAAATTATGAAAGGAATAGATAAAATCCGGCAGTATTTAGGCGAATATAGAGGGAATTATGTCATAATCGGTGGTACCGCCTGCAATCTCAATCTTGAAGATGCCAATCTTCAGGGACGTACAACAAAGGATATAGACATGATCGTGGTATGCGAGGCCATCACACCTGAATATCTGAGAAGTTTCTGGGATTTCATCAGAGCCGGAGGATATACGGCGTGGCAGGTTAAAACTGATGGAGAATCCCGTCGATGCTTCTACCGTTTTATTGACCCCAAAGATAGCGACTTTCCCAAGTATATAGAACTCTTTTCACGTAAACCGGATGCTATCCAGTTATCTGAAGAAGCTCATCTGGTACATATACCTGTTTCTGATTACTTATCCAGTTTCTCTGCCATACTCATGGATGATGACTATTATGGGTACGCAGTCAGCCATGCAGTTGAGCTGGATGGCGTTCAAGCCATCAATCANGACGCACTTATAGTACTCAAGATAAAAGCCTACCTTAACAATATAGCCCGAAGAGAAGCCGGTCAGAAAGTCCAGAGCGATGATATTGACAAGCATAAGAGAGACGTTTATCGGATGGCTTACCTCCTCACACCCGAAGATAATTTTGTAGCTCCAGAAAGTATACGGAATGATATACTCCAGTTTCTGACTGCCATTGAAAACGACCCGATAAATACCAAGGCTATCGCTAAGNATATGGGGTTACCCGAAATCATTCAGGATCAATTCATAGAAATCATCAAAAACGCTTACTCGCTGTGAAAATACAATACGCATCCGATCTCCATCTTGAATTTGGAGCAAANTCGAAATGGCTAAAGGAAAATCCTCTGATTCCTTCAGCTGACGTTCTTGTGCTGGCAGGAGATATCGGGTATCTTGGAGATGCAAACTATCAGACGCATCCATTCTGGGACTGGGCATCCGGGAATTTCAAACAGGTAATTGTCATTCCCGGCAATCATGAGCTNTATAAGTTTTTCGATATAAACGAACTTAATGAAGGATGGTTTCTGGAGATTCGCCCCAATGTAAGTGTCTACTACAATNCTGTGATTCCCCTCAATGAAGAGACCGACCTTGTTGCATCAACGTTATGGGCGTTTGTACCTCCGGCAGANGAATACCTTACGGAACGCTGTGTGAGCGATTTCAATAGGATTCGTAATGGAGAGTTCCGCCTTTCTGCCCAAAGATTCAACGAAGAGCATCTTAAATGCCGTGCTTTTATCGANAAAAGCGTCTGTGAATCAAAAGCAAAGAAGATAATAGTGGCCACNCATCATGTCCCTTCCTTTGAACTGATGTCTCCTGAGTTTGAGAATAGCAGCATCAACGGAGCCTTCACNGTAGAATTAGGCAATTACATAGCAGAAAGTCAGATTTCCTACTGGATCTACGGCCATTCCCACAGGAACATTGACAAGGCCATCGGCAGGACTCAATGTGTCAGCAATCAGCTCGGCTATGTATNTCAGGATGAACACCATGCTTTCCGTCCCGATGCTGTAATAGATATATAAACNTCTCATTAAAAATCTACTTTTCAACATCNCATGATATACATGAGAATTGAAGATAATACAGAAAGAGTGTGCCGTNGANGACGGCACACTCTTTCTGTATTATCTGTAGGATAGATAGCTCGATTGAGATCTTCTCAAACCTTGATGTCAGCCGAGGTTGGAGCTGACGCGGAGGTTGGCGGAGGGACGTGGTGCGGAGGCTCCGATTATCCACTTGCTGCCGGGGAGGAAGGAGATGACACGGGCTGTGAAGTAGCAGGAGATAAAGGTGGTGACGGCTATGGCCGGAATGGCGGCTACNGTGGGNAGGGGATAATCAACCTTGAAGACTGTCACCCAGAAGCCAAGCCAGAAGATATGCATGAGGTAGATGCCGTAGCTGAGTTTNGAGGTNCGGGTGATGATCTCAGGAGCCGACTCAGCACGGATACAGGTGAAGAGAAGGAAGGCTCCGGTGGTGAGCACCACTACATTGATGGTGCAGAATGTCCAACCGATCTCAAGGACAGGAGTTACGAGCAGTTCACCCGGAATGGCCTGTACATAGAAGGAATAGATAGTGGCGGCAGCCCCTGCCACAAGCATCACCACACCGGCCCATAGACGGGTGGAANGGCTCCATGTGAGATGCACACGTATATAGTGGGCAAGCANAAGATAGCCGAGATAACCGGAGAAGTACCATAGAAGGTGGTAGCCATTCCAGAAACACTCTCCCCATACCTCACCCCAGAAGCGTTCCATATAGGGCATGCATGTCGAGATAAGGAAGAGAAGGATGAAGAAACGCTCCTCCTTGGCCGATGCCTTGGCAAGCCAGGGGGANATCATCGGGATGAAGAGGTAGATGCTGATAAGGGGATACATGAACCAGAGATGTCCCGCAGTCGTNGGGAANTTGAGNAGGATNCGNGAGAGGTCGCGGATCGATGTGGCGGAGTCGATCTGCCCCCATGCCATCGGAAGAGTGCTGTAAAGGATGAGGAAGATGAAGAAGGGGGGAAGGATATGTGTGAAGCGGCGACGGTAGAACTGCCCGGAGGTCATATTCTCCGGCATCGGAGCCAGAAGGAANGCCGACACAATGAAGAAGAGGGGGACNGACATTCGNGAGAATCCGTCNTAGACCGATACCCAGAGGCGATCTGCCTCATTAAGGAGCATTGACGTTGGGCCGGCCATATCTGACTCGCCACCCGCACCATAGTAATTCTCACTGGCGTGTACAAGCACCACCAGAAAACATGCGAATACCCTCAGATAGTCCAGAAANACTATCCGTTCACGAGGGTTGGTTTTCTCTTTTACCATTTTTACTGTAGATTTATTAGGTTAGATGAATTATAATTCCCTTCATTACGACGGTCGCAACCCTTCGGGCGAAATCTCGCGGAAACAGGTCNGGGAGGAGTGGAAACGAGCGGCACATCTTGTATCTGCAAAATTAATCCAATTATCCGAGATATGCAACTANTTTGGGAACTACGNNNNCGATTNAGTTTGATTTGATTTATAAGGCAAAACTTTTTTAATTAATTTCCCGNTTATATAAGGGGAAAGGTGTGAAAAAGTATTATCTTTGCACANAAAAATGAGNCTACTATCGGGTGGAANCGGATCAAGATTAAGATTATGAGAAAAGCATTATATNTAGCGTTCGCTGTCATAGCATTGTGCGTTGCATCATGTACAGATTCAGTCTNTCGGTATGCNAAAGAGATAAATGANGCGGAGAGACTCATGCAGGCTGACGCCGATAGTGCCATGGCGATTTTAGATGATATCGACCCNTCAAANCTTAAAGTTGATTCGTTGCNTGCCAAGTATCATTATCTGCTTGCTTTCGGACACATGCGGCAGAANCGCTCAATGATCGGNGACTCGCTGNTCGGTTTCGCCCACAATTATTATAGCGGGAAAGATATTNTCAGAGATCTACGNAGCGGAACCGCTTACGCATGGTATAAGTTTTGGATGGGGGATACTCCGGGAGCGATTGATATGCTTGACTCTATCGTGANCCTCTCCAANGTGCCCGATTCCTTGATAGCGCCTACGCTNCGCATACGTGTNCTTCTCGGAGCATCGGAGTATCAGGGTGAAACTCTGATACCGTTTGCGAAGAGACTGGTAGCTATTGAACCCGATACTATCCGGCAGATAGAAGCCAAATATATGCTTTTGAGCGCTTACGAATATGCCGAAAAACTTGATTCAGCCCTCTTGCTTTCTAACGAATTGATTGAATATGCCCGCTCACATAAATGGGGAGACAAACANTTTATNTTTGAATTGGAACTCGCTCAGATTTTAGGAGAGATGNGGCGTACTGATGAGAGCAATGAAGTCGTGGANGGTATATTCAAGANATCTTCGCCGGATAACGGAGCNGCCGANTATCTNCATATGCANCTTGCGATGAACGCGCTTAACGCCGGCAATATAAGCCGCGCCGGTAAAGAACTTGCCATAGCTGACAGTTTCGCTGTCAAATTCCGTAAAGATGACGACACCTACTATCGCAGTTACAGCAATCTCTTGCGGGCAATGATNGACTTTAAGCAGACCGGCAAGATGAAANTTGTNCATGTCANTGGTCTGAATAACCGGCAGCANGAGCGTTACAACCGAGCCAAGGCTTCACAATGGGAGAGTGAGCGCAGTGCNTTNCAACAACGGAGCCGGGCTCTGGCTCTCAAATCTGAAAGTCAGCATAAGACGGTCGTTATTCTCATCNTNGCCCTTTTTGCTTTTCTGATAGCAGTATGTGCTGTGTGGATTATCAGACAACGCAGACTGCGTGAACGAGAAAATGAGGAACGGGCCGAAGCTTTNCAGAAGATGGTTGATGAACTAAAATCNNCCCCGGCTCCGAAGCAANCCGAAGTNCATACNCCTGAAGCCNTGCGCCGGGCCATGCTTCAGCAACTTGGCATAATCAAGATGGTGGCNGAGACTCCCACCGAGCANAACAGAGAGATNCTTCGCAAAATCTCATCTATTGAAAGCGACACGGGTGGGGAGCTGGTCAATTGGAATAATGTGTTTGAACTTATCAATACGCTTTATTCAGGCTTCTACGACAAACTGCAGGATGCCTACGGCGAAATACTGACAGCTAAGGAGAAGCAGATAATAGTGCTGATGGTTGCCGGATTCTCCACCAAGGAAATCAGTGTTATCACCGGGCAGACCACATCCACAATCTATGTGCGTAAATCATCTATCCGCAAGAAACTCGGNGTGGCTGAAAAGGAGGATATAGTGACATTCCTCCGAGAGAAGGACCATCTTTAAGGTCCTTTAAGACCCGGAAACCGGATATTAAGACTTTATGAGAATACAACCACTGATTATCAGTAGGTTGTATTTTTCATATTAAGACTTTCAGATTTGGAGTTAAGATGGGGTTGGATATAATTTTGCATCAGGAAATTTAAAAAACTTATGCAAATGAAAAAGAAAATCGTAACGCTCGCCATTGCTATAATAATGGCACAAGCCACGCTGACATCGTGTGGTTGGAATGTCGGACAAGGCGACAAGCGCGGCCGCAATATCGAGGTAGCTACCCTCAATTATCTTGACTCAATCCCTGAAGTTGAATATATAGGGTTGGNAGATACGCATGATCTTAATGATGGCAAATTTCAGGCCGTGGTCATCTTTAATGTAACAGACTCCGCCGGACACAAAACGGAGTGTAATTCACGTGTGACAACCAACAGCGATGGCTCGGAGATCCTTTCATGGGAAGACCTCGACAGCANTGTACTCAGCGANACTAAACAGAAAATCACCGACAAGATGGAAGAAAAAGGCATNAACTTTGTTGACGNTAGCCTTATCNANGCTCTTATCGCAATCAAAAAACAGACACGATGAAACATACTATTTCATTACTNATTGCAATCTTTGCANTCCTCCCNGCNTTTAGCCGCGACATAAAAGGNCGTATTCTTGANGAAAACAAGTCACCGCTCGACTTTGTAAATGTGGTCCTATACTGCGATTCAACCTTCGTTGCCGGAGGCGTATCCGATTCAGAAGGTCTCTTCTTAATCCCTACNNATACAGACTGTGAACTGAAGGCTAAAGTGTCGTTCGCCGGGTATGAGACCATTACCCTGAATGTCCCGGAATCAGGTGATATGGGTGTCATCTCACTTTCTCCTTCNACTNTAGAACTTGGNGAGGTAGTNGTAAAAGCCTCACGNCCCGTCACNACAATGAAAGGGAATNCTTTGGTNACTAATGTNGAGGGNAGTTCCNTNGCNATNGCCGGCACCGCCAACGATGTGCTTGTNCGNNTACCGATGGTTGTAGACAATGGAGGCACTCTTGAAGTTTTTGGGAAAGGCTCTCCTGCCATCTANATCAATGGNCGNAAAGTCAATGACCTTCAGGAACTCTCCCAACTCAACTCCGGCGACATCANGAATGTAGAAGTCATAACCAATCCCGGAGCCGCTTATGCGGCGGATGTGAAGTCGGTAATACGTATCCGTACTAAANCGCCCAAAGGAGATGGNTTCAGCGGGACTCTNCGGACNGATAATGGATTCCAGCATTACTTCCGCACCGGNAACTCCCTTGATNTCAAATANCGNACAGGNGGACTTGAAATTTTNGCCAACTACGGTTGGTGGAGAGGAAACACCCGTTTTGACCGCCTCAATGACATGATTACCGCAACATCCACAGGAACGTATCGNCAGTATGTGAGCACNATCGGCAAGGAGTCGTATAATGACATGACCGGTAAACTCGGTTTCTCATATATGATCAACGACCGCCACAGCATAGGCGCTTACTATCAGAACAGCCGNAACCNTCACCATACCGACGGNACAATCCCGAGTGAAATATGGGAGGGGGGATNAATNCTCGACAGATATAACTCGGAGGTACACAACNAGTCGACGGCTGTTCCACGCCANTATGCCAATCTNTACTACAATGGNAGCGTCGGCAAGCTCGACATTGATTTTAACGCGGATTACATATGGTATAANAGCCGAGAGCTGACGTTCAACAATGAACTCAGTGAAATGGGAGATGACCGCGTGGTAAACACTGCATCAACCAACCGCAACCGGATGTTTGCAGAAAAACTGGTGATGACTTATCCCTTATGGAAAGGTCAGATTGAGGCAGGTCAGGAATACACCGATACGCGCACCTCCAATCTTTTCTCAGCCAATATAGCTGAGACTCCGGATGCCGATAATCGCGTNGATGAGAGCAATGTNGCTGTGTTTGCTGAATTAGGCCAGCAATTCGGACGCTTTATGGTTGGCGTGGGTCTGCGTTATGAGCATGTNAAGTTTAACTACTACGAGATGGGAATGCTTCAGGATNGACAGAGCAAAACCTANAATAATATCTTNCCCTCACTCGATATAGCCACTCAAGTCGGNNAGGTCAGTATGGGACTTAGCTATACCGGCAAGACAGTTCGCCCCGGGTATGGTCAACTTGACGGCGCTGTAAGTTATATAAACCGTCTGACCTACGAGACAGGTAATCCCTATCTGAAACCGACGAAGTTGCAGACTGTGGAATATATGGCCCAGTGGCGGCGNTTCTTNNCTCAACTCTCTTACACCTATTTCAAGGATGGTGTGTATTATATCACCGAGCCTTATGGTCTTGACGGAGAGGCTACACTCATCCGTACCGCTAATCTTGACCATCGACACTATCTGCAAGCCTTCATTGGTGGTAATTTCCAAGTGGGCGTATGGCAACCCAAAGTAAATGTCGGCGTGATGAAGCAATGGCTTACACTGCCTGTAAATGGAAATCCGGTGAATATGGACACGCCGATATTCATGTTGCAGTGGCAGAACGCCATTCATCTTCCCTTTGACATCTGGCTTAACGTTGATGCACAACTCATGACACGCGGTTGGGACAACAACACACGCCTNACAAATACGCCATGGTATGTCAATGCCAAGTTCTACAAAGGATTTTTCAAGGATGCTTTCAGCGTAACATTGGAGGNAAAGGATCTTTTCAACTCTGCCCGGAACAACTTCTATCTATGCAGCGACGCAGTTCAGATACATCAGAAAAATTTCTCACCCGGACGCTCGGTAATGCTTACGTTACAGTACCGCTTCAACACGACGCGCGACCGCTATCGTGGCACCGGAGCAGGAAACACTGAAAAAAATCGCTTCTAATTGTGACACGAGACAGNTAAANCTTGATNNATCNCGGGGTATTTATAAAATATTAATGTTTCTGTAATCTACTGAAATTATTTTTGCGGATGTGAGGTTGTTTACCCCCTTTNATATCTCTGAGGGAAGAAAAAACCTTTGACAAACCATAAAAATTTCAATNCATTACATTATGAGACACATTTCCCGGCGTCTGCGACGTCTACTTGTCGTTCCTCTCTCCGCGACAGCCCTTATGTCGGGCTGTCTCGGTACATTATCGGCCATGGCAGCTCCTGCCACGACTACATCACTCACTCTTCCTAAAGCCATAGCAAAGAAGCTGAGCGCCTACAACGTGACTTTCGACACCCCCTCCCGCACAGGCTCGGCGGAGTCGATGCCTTTAGGCAATGGCGACATCACGGCCAATGTATGGGTGGAGGATAACGGCGACCTCCTCTTCTACATCGGCAAGTCGGATTCATGGAGCGAGGCCATGCGTCTGCTGAAGATCGGACGTGTGAGGATGCACCTCTCCCCTAACCCTTTCGAGAATCCGGAGGAGTTCACCCAGACCCTTGACCTGCTCTCAGGCTCCATCACCGTGAGTGCGGGGAAAGGTAGCGGAAAGACCGAGATACGTATGTGGATAGATGCCAACAATCCTGTGATCAATGTGGAGACAACATCGGGACGACCGATCGACGTGACATGCACCACCGAACTCATGCGCCCCTTCGACGTGACTTTCAAGGGGGGTGGCGACGACCCGTTGTCGTCAAGCTACCGCGGACTGATCGACTCACCGGTGAAGCCCTCGGAGAGCGCCGACAAGCTGGTGAAGGATTCCGACAAGGTGATCTGGTATCACCGCAATGAGTCATCCTTCTTCCCCATGATACTCGAACGCCAGAATGTAGGGGAGCTTGCCAAACGTTATCCCGACCCTTACCTCGGGCGTACTTTCGGTGCGGCGATGTGGGGAGAGGGTATGAGGGCCTCCTCCGACTCCACACTTACCACCGTGAAACCCACAAAGAGGTGTGCCGTAAGAATAGCGGCTCTTACCTCCATGACCAAAGATGCCTCGGAATGGGAAAGCGAGATACTCGGACTGGCGACTGAAACGACCAACTCTTCGTTGCGCGACACCTGGAGGGGCCATTGCAGATGGTGGGATGATTTCTGGGGGCGTAGCTGGGTGTTTCTCTCCGGCGACAAAGAGGCGGAGACCATCACCCGGGGTTATAACCTCCAGCGTTATATGATGGCCTGCCAGAGCCGCGGAGCCTATCCTGTGAAATTCAACGGAGGCACACTCACATTCGACTATAAGGGTCAGAACGGCGACTACCGCAACTGGGGCCCGGGATATTGGTATCAGAACTGTCGGCTCTATTACTGGCCACTCACGGCAACCGGCGACTATGAGATGAAACGTCCGTGGTTTGATATGTATATGGCCATGCTCCCTCTGCAGATGGATATNACAAAGAGCTATTACNGCCATGAGGGGGCTTTCTTCCCTGAGACACTCAATTTCTTCGGAGGATATATTCAGGATGACTGGGGATGGAACAACAACGGAACTATCTCACAGACCCGCTGGATACGCTATCATTACGAAGGGGCGCTTGAGATGCTCGCCGAGATGATCGACTACTACCGGCATACCCTCGACGAGGATTTCGCAAAGGAGTATATCGTGCCGTTCGCTACNCAGACCATCCGATTCTTCGANCGCCANTGGCCCACAGTAAACAACCAATACCGNTTCTCACCGGCNAACTCNCTTGAGCAGTACTGGGATTGCGTCAACCCTGTGGACTACATNGCCGCACTCACTTCCGACATCACNGAGCTACGNCGCCTTCCCGACTCAATCGTGACTCCCGCCCTACGTGACGAATGGGAGAATGTGCTTGCGAAGCTCCCNCCCATCCCCACCACTCCCGACGGAGGAAGAATACTCCCGGCGGAGGAATTCGGAGTGGACCGTAACTTTGAGAATCCGGAATGTTACACCATCTGGCCATTCAGGCTNTACGGACTCACCCAGCCCGACTATGAGAAAGCACTCGCCACATTCCGCAACCGCACCTTCAAGGCATCAAACTGCTGGAGCCAGTGTGCGGTGCAGGCCGCGCGCCTCGGACTGAAGGATGATATGCCCNCNCTGCTNATGCACAATGCNGAGGCNGTAGACAAGGATGTGAGGTTTCCGGCGTTCTGGAAACCNGGNAGCGANTATGTNCCCGACCTCGACAACGGAGGGGTATTGATGCTGGGAGTNCAGCATATGCTGCTCGACAATGTGGGAGACTCCATCATACTTCTGCAGGCCCTCCCGGAGAACTGGGAGGCAGACTTCCGCCTTCATGCCTACGGCAATGTGACAGTGACAGCCGAGGCGAAGGGACAGCAGCTTAAAAAGCTCGAAGTCACCCCCGCCTCGGCACGGGCTATCGTGAGAGTACCTTAATCATAGCCCAACCTTACTAATAAACCAATGATATAAATAAACCTATTCTTCTATTATTACCTGAATTTCTAATAAACCTATTCTAATAAAATACCTGTATTCAATCTTTAACCTAAACAATATNTACCTTGCAGACCTTATCAAAAGTTGCGCTGAGGCTGCGATTCGCTCAGGGGAGTCTCTCCTCTGAGCATTTTTCCGGCCTGACCGATAAGCCAGAGATAATGGTCGCCCTCTATTCCATCCTCAATCGGCACAAACTGGCTTCCGATATGAGCGGCGGGCACTTTCTTCGCGCATTTGAAAATAGCCGTACCCTCGTCGATCTCATCAAACATGGCTACATAAATCATCTCCGCTCCGGAGGATATCTCCGTATAGAGCTGCTTCCAAAGGAATTCGCCACGGTTGCGCGGAATTGATACGGCACGGTCGCGGCGATCGGCCGGAAACATATTGCACCATGAGAACCCCGGGAAAGCAAGAGGGGAATAATCCACCCCATTCTCTGCGGCCCATGCGATATCCTTCTGCATGAGGGTGTCGTAGCCCCGGGATTTATATGTATCCTCGTTATAGCGCCCTACAAACCAGGGCATCACAATATCGCATTTGCGGATTATATCGTGAAGACGTGTGTCGGGGAGGGTATCGTCGGTGAGCTCGCGCCAATTAGTAGGCACACCTGCCATGATGCTGAAGCCCATCTCCTTCACACCGTCGATTATCTTCTCAATCTCATCGAATCCATAGGCCCGGCGGTCGTTGAATCCGAGTCCCCATACCGACACGAGCGGACGGCCGTTGTGCCAGAGGTATGAGGGGTTACGGTCGCGGTCAAGGAGTCCGTAGCGTTCGGAGAGGGCCTTGAGGTCGTCAAGAAGCACCTGCTCCTCACCGGGCTGCATACCCGAGAGGTCGTACATCACCGCTATCGCCCTCTCATTGTCGGCGGCCGCTTTCATCGCGGAGTCGAGCACCCGGGTGAAATGATTCATTCCGCTTTCATTTCTGATCTCGGCCACAAACCTCTGCATNAACACTCCGTCGAGACCATACTCACGCATCCAGCGGAAATGTGTGGCCACAGTGGAGGGATCGTAGGAGGAGAAGAGGTCGGCCACAGTGCCATCCTCATATTCAAACGGAGAGGGGTATGTCTTCTCGTATTCGCGTGTATCGGGCCAGAAATCGATAGTGCAGTCGCCCGGAGCAAACGANCTCCGTCCGGCATAGTGGTGCCATCCTCGTCCGGCACCGTCGCCGGGAGCATTGAACCATCCCTGATATCCCGCCATGATCAGGCCCTTATACGAATCATACCGCTCCACAGCTGTTGCCGGGAAGATCCCGGCAACAGCCAATAAAGCGGCTGAGACCAACATTTTATATCTACTCATTATATCTCAGAATNTTTCTCAGTGGGTCTGTTCAACAAGTTTGATGGTGCCGTCGTCGTTGTAGTAAAGACGGTCGGCGCATATGGAGCGAAGCCAGTCGTGGTGGGAGAGCTCGCTGTTGTGATAGAAGGCNAACCACTGCCCTTTGTATTCCACGATCGAACCNTGGTTGGTGTAGCTGTCGGTAGGATCCATATAGATCCCTTTGTATTGCCAGGGACCGAGAGGTGAATTGCTTATCGCGTAGCACATACGGTTGTCACCCTTCACTCCATCGTTGTTGTTCTCGTCGTGATTNTCGGAATAAGAGAGATAGTAGATACCGTTGCGCTTATGNATCCATGTNGCCTCGTGGAAATCCTCCAGACCCTTCATCTCGCTCATCGGACCGTCGAGTTCGATCATATTGTCTTTCANTTTTCCACCCATGCAGCGTCCGCCGCCGCCATTGTAGATGTAGGCCTGACCGTCGTCGTCGACAAAGACACAGGGATCGATCAGAGGCTCCATGCCATCGATATATCCGATCACCTTGAAGTCGGCGGCCGGCTTGTCGCTCACAGCCACGCCGATTTTCCAGGAATTGTTCCAGTCGCTCTCGCTGGGGTGAGGGAAGTAGAAATAATACTTGCCGTTCTTATAAGCGCAGTCCGGAGCCCACATGAATCCACCTTCNGGGCGACCCCACTCCACCTGCGAGGAGTTGAGGATCTCACCATGGTCAACCCAGTTGACCATATCGTCGGTGGAGAATACATGATAGCGGTCCATAAGATCGCACCCTCTCGGGGGATCGATATCGTGGGATGCATATACATACAGGCGTCCGTCATCCCAAACATGAGCCGAGGGATCGGCCGTGTACATATGTGTCACGAAAGGATTTGGAGCGAGAGTCTCGAACGGATCCGAAACCTCCTCAGCGGCAGTGGCCGAAGTAGAACCACATGAGTTCAACAGAGCTCCTGTCGGTAAAAGGAGCAGTAACAAAGCTTTCTTCATAATACTATTCCTGCTAATTATTCACGGTTAGGGAGATTGGCGCTGAGGGGAATCTCTCCGTTGAGCATCCTGCGGGCCGCACCTGTGAGCCACAGGTAATGGTCGGTGGGGAGATTGTCTTCAATGCCATAGAAAGGTATTCCCTCGGGATGACCTGTATCGTAAGGTATACCCTTACCGATCTCGGAGGCCTTCACCTGCCAGTCGTTGGGGCCAAGCTCACCCNTATACTCGCTTGAGCGTTTGGATGTGGCTCCATCCTTATAGAGAATCCAATAATCTTTTACAGGNACGTTGCTCGGCACATTCTTCTGGTTGAGCACCTTGTAGATTGCAGTGCCCTCGTCCATCTCGTCGAACATAGCCACATAAATAGCCTCGGCACCCGACTTGATGGAGTGATGGAGCTGTGTCCAGAAGAAATTGCCTCCGAAGCGACCCTCGTTGGGACCATACTGGGGGTGCATGTGAAGGTCGGTGGCTCCGGGGAGACAGAGAGGAGCGTAGATCACTCCGGCATCCTTACACCATGCAATGTCGGCGGCTATCACATCGCGGAAATTCTCATATCCGGCGAAGTTGAACCTGCCTACAAGCCAGGGCATGATGATATCGGCCTTCTTTATCACATTATGGAGGGAGGTGACGGGAGTGATTGTGTCGCCGCCNCCACCGCGCCACCATGTGGGGACACCNAGCATCACACTGAAGCCCATCGTGTTGAGGCGGTCGATAAGATCGGAGACATCGTCCATCGTGAAATAAGCGGGTGATTTGTCGGGGAATCCGACACCCCAGAGCGCCACTACGGGACGTCCGTTCTCATAGAGATAGTATTTCTGTCCGGCATCACGGTCGGTGAAGTTATAGATGGAGTTGAGCTCCTGAAGGTCGGCGAGGAGAGCCTCTGTGTTGTAACGCCCGTCGGAGGTGTTGTATCCGCCAAGGTCGTACATCACGGCAATAGCCCTCTCATACTGGTTGGAGCCCTTCATGGCCGACTGAAGCACCTTGTTGAAGTGGTCGCGGCCCGCCTCATTGTTGAGCACCTCCCCCACGAATCTCTGCATGAANACTCCGTCGATGCCATATTCCTTCATCCATTTGAAATGAAGGAGTACCGACGACTCATCATACGCACTATAGACCTGAGCTACAGATCCGTCGGGATATGTGAAGGGGGTGTCATACTTCACCTCATACTCCGACATATCGGGCCAGAGGTCGATCGAGTTGTTGAGCACTCCCGGCTCGAATGTCTCGCTCTCACGGTAGTGATACCATTTGGTGTTGGGAGCGTCATTGTGCTTGCAGCCGTCGCCCGGGGCGCCGAACCAGCCCTGATATCCGGCCATCACAAGGCCTCGGTAAGAATCGTAAGGCTCGCCGTCGACATGCTTTGTGAATTCGAATTCGTTGAAGATATCCTCCACCGGCTCTTCCGGTTTTTCCGTATCCAGCTCATCAAGGGCCGGCGGGATGTAATCCTTATCCTTGTCGCTGCATGCGGGGAGCATGGTGAGGAGACCCGCTGCAAGAGCTGCCGCAGCATATATATTCTTTCTCATTGTTTTATCATTTTATCTATCGGCGGGCCGTAACCGGGGGCTCCGGCCCGCCTCAATATGAATTGGTGTCTTATTCCTCCGGTGTGTCGGGAGTCTCCGGTGTTTCGGGATCAGGTTTTGCCTGAGGAGTGAGCGGGATCTCTATCTCCTTTATCTCCGAGTAGTTGAAGTTATGATACTCATCATCGACATATGCACCCATACGCACGAAATAGTAGTAGCCACGTTTCACCGGGAGAGTGAAGGTGTAAGGGAGAGAGTTGCCATCCTCGGCCTTCTTGATGTTGGCCCAGGAGGTGTTCATCTCCGCCTTGTATTCCTTGATGTTGTTGTACTCACCGATGCAGCTTGAGCCACTGCAGAAATGGTTGAGACTGAGGAAGGGACGCACGAGACGCACATTGGGGAGCCCGTCGGTGACGGGAGCCTCAAGACGGCAAGACACGGTCAGAGTGCAGTCTTCGTCGTTGTAATCCATCGTGAAATCGATGATATGGAGATATGGTGTCACCTCGATTATATCCTCCTCGGTCTTGCGGCCGATCTTCACACGCTTCTTCTCCACGGGCCACCATGAGCCACGGGCCTCGACATCGTATGTGCCGTTGAAAAGCTTGTAGTTGGAGAAAGAGCCATCCTGTTTGAGAGGGATTCCCTGCGGAGAGGGATTGAGGCTGTAGCTCATCTCCCAGAGTCGGATCTCACACTCCCCCTGTCCTACGAGGAGCGGCTCTCCGGTGGTGACGTCGATCACCTTACCGGTATATCTGGCTTCCGGCTCATCGAAATTGTCGACCTCCATACAGGAGGAGGCAGTCAGCGCGAGAGCGGCGGCAAAAAGCAGACTTAATATCTTGTTCATATCTGACAATTCTGTTAAAGTTTGATATTGATGTTAAATCGGGGGCGCCGTCGCCGGCGCCTCCGGTCAAAGTCAATAGCCGTCGTTTCTGATCAGCTTTGCGTTTTTGGATATAGCTCCGCCGGGAATCTGGGCATAATACCAGCGGCGGTAGAAATTCACCTTACGCCCCTGTCCGTCGACCTCGGGGAGGAAGATATACTTACCCTCGTCGATGACGTAGTAGCAGGAGAGTGTGTGGCTGTACTTACCATCGAGGAACATCTGGTCGTAGACTCTCCAGCGGCGGAGGTCGAAGAGGCGCTGGTTCTCGTAAGCGAGCTCACGGGCACGCTCGTCGCGGATGAACTGGAGATTCTCGTCAACCTTGAAACCGTAGATGGGAGTTCCTATATCCTCGGGGTTGCTCTTATAGGTGTAGGGGGCTGCACCGGCACGGTTACGGAGCTCGTTGATGTAGGTGAAGGCCTCCTGACGGAGCTGCTCGTTGCCGGTCTCTTCGCCGAGCTCATAGGCAGCCTCTGCCCAGTTGCAGAGGATTTCGCCATATCTGAACACCTTGAAGGGGGTCTTGCAGTTCATGAGGTCCTGACGTCCGGGGGCATCGGAAGTGCTGACACCCTTGCGGATGATCATACCGGTGTAGCTGTATCCCTCGTCGCCTGTGCCGTCACACTGACCTACATTGCCGTTGATCTTGGTCTGCACGCCGTTCACCTCCTGCGAGGTGAGAGGCTGCTGTGCACGGATACGGAAAGCGGCGGTATAATCGTTCTCGCTCCTTACAGTCTCGGATGTGCCGTCGGCCACCGAACCGGGATAAGAGGTATATACACCGGCCTGCATATCGAGCACGGTTCCGGAGAGAGGCTCTGTCATACCGGAGAAGAAGATAGTGGCGCGGGCACGGGCCTCCATCTTGTCGGTGTTCCAGAAATCCTCCATCTTGTCGAATCTCACAGGGTTGCCCTCCTCATCCTCGATGGCGGGATGATCGTAGAGAGAGGCGAGTTCCCATGTAGGCTGAATGGCACATCCTACGGCGCTGGAGAGACCTGTACCGGTGGGGAGGGTCATCACATCCCAGCAATGGAATAGCGATGTCTGCCAGATAGCGTCGCTACGGTCGGTGTAGAGCTTCACGAAGATATCCTCGTCGGGACACTGTATAGTGCTGACCTCNACAAAAGCCTTCTCCTTGTCGGAGCCGTCGTGGAGGGAGAATTTACCCTGGAGAGCCTTGCATGCATCGTAAGCGCTGCGGTAGAATTCTGCGGCTTTCTCAGAGGGGATACCCATCAGGCCCTGTGCTGTGGCCTCGCCTGTGGTCTTGATGTATCCGCCATATTTGGCGTTGGAGGCGGCGTAAAGCATAGCGCGGGAGAGAAGTGCGGCGGCTGCATAGCGGTTGCCGCGACCGGCCACCTTCTCTGTGGAGCCATGCTCCATGGCNTATTTCAGATCCTCCTCGATAAATTTCCAGCAATCGTATTCCGTGTCGCGGGGGAAAGTTATCTCATCAAGCGGGGCAGTAGGATCNAGCGTCGTCTTGACGATGGGGACACCGCCATAGCGCTTCACCATACCGAAATAGTAATAGGCGCGCAGAAACCGGGCCTCGGCGAGATACTCCATCATCTTCTCCTCGGTGTAATTGCCGGAATAATTGGGGAGCTGCTCGATGAAGTTGTTGATGTCGTGGATACGGTCGTAGGGCCAGTATTCCCAGCCATCGCCATACTCTGTGGCACGTCCCGTAGCCTCCTGAGCCACCGACGCGGGGCTCGATTTCTGCGGCTGCCACTGGTTGCCCGGATGCCAGCCGTTGCTGGCGTTGACGGCATATCCGATCTGATCGCCGTTCTGTCCGTAGTTGAAGTCCTCTATCGGGCAGTCCTGATAGATCAGGGCCAGATATTTCTTGATACCCTCGTCAGACTTCAGGAGAGTGTTCTCGCTGAGGATTCCCTTAGGCTCAAGATCCATATCATTGCATGCGCTCACAGTCACTCCTAAAGCGGCCGCAATCAATATATATCTGAAATTAATCATAATGTTAGTCGTTTTTAGAATTTGAGTGTGGCTCCGAAGTTGAAGGTACGGTTCACCGGATAATTGTAGAAGAGTATACCCTCGTCACGGTTGTTGTTAGAGCCTCCCTGGCGACCGGGGCGTTCCGGGTCCATGTTCTTCACTCCTGTTATGGTCAGAAGGTTGTANGCGTTGAAATAAACGCGGAGATTCTTGATGCCCACGGGCTTCATCCATTTCTCGGGGAAAGTGTATCCCACCTCGAGAGTCTTGAGACGCAGATATGAGGTGTTGTGGATGCCGGTGGAGCCNNTGTTGAAGNNNTGGCCTGTGGCGGGATAGTAGCCCTCGATCCACTGTGTGTGGGGGTTCCAGGGGTCGTCGCTGACATTGGCGGTATGCCATCTGTCGGTGTACCAGTCGAGAGAAGCTCCGCCGTTGAAGGGGCCTACCTCAGTGAAGACCTCGTCGTATGAGNAGTAGACATTCCCTACACCCTGCCATGTGGTGGTGAGGTCGATACCTTTCCATCCTCCACCGATCGTGAAGCCGTAGTTGAATACGGGGAGGTTGAAGGTAGCCATAGGATGGCGGTCGTTGCCGTTTACCACGCCGTCGCCGTTCCAGTCCTCATACCAGTAGTCGCCCGGGAGTGTCTGCTGGCTGTAGTTGTCGCCGAGCACGGGATGCCAGCGGATCTCGTCGTANTTGGAGAAGCGACCACCCTCGGCGTAAGAGAACCAGATATCCTTGTTACGTCCGCTTACGTCTGTGCGGTACCAGTTGTCCATGGAGTTGCCTGCAGTTCCGGAGATGAGATAGTCCCATCTGTTCTTTGTAGCGGAGATCTGTCCTGTCACCCAATAGTTCCAGTCGCCAATACGGTTGTTATGGCCTATGCTGATCTCCCAGCCGAAAGTCTTGTCGGAGTTGATATTCTCCTGAGGCATGCTCACACCNACCTCGCCGGGGATAACTGCCGAGCTTGTGGCGAAGAGACCTTTGCGATGACGCTGGAAGATCTCGAAAGTACCGGTGAGNTTCTTCCCCCAGAAATCNACATCGAGACCGGCGTTGTATGTCTCAGCCGTATACCAGGTCAGATTGGGGTTGGGGATACCTGTGGGTGAGAGACCCTGCACATAATTGCCGTCGTAGATCCATCCGAGGAGACGCTGGTTGAAGGCGTAGCCCACCACAGTGGGGGGATAGGCGCTCAGGCCGGAGTCGTCGCCCATCTTACCGTAAGATGCACGGATCTTGAGGTTGGTGAGGATATGGGCGATAGGCTGCATAAACTTCTCCTCGCTGATTCTCCAACCTGCGGAGACNGAGGGGAAGAAACCCCAGCGTTTGTTTTTGGGGAATGAGGAGGAACCATCCTCACGGAAAGCGAAGTCCAGAAGATAACGTCCTGCGAAGTCGTAGCCGATACGTCCTATGACGGCGCGTCGTGTCTTGTCCCAGATAGAGGGTGCGCCGGCCTCCTGGCCGTCGGTCTCNCCGTAGATAAGGTATTCACCGTCGAGCACCATGTTGCGCTTCGCGTAGAAGGAGTCGTAGTTGTTATACTGCTCCTCAAACATCACCATAGCGTTCACGTTGTGGTCGCCGAAGCTGTTGGCATAGTTCACCGAGAGCTGGAGCACATTTCCGGTAGAGGGNTATGTGGTGCGCTGAAGGAATGAGTCGGGGTTTCGTTCGAAGGTAGCGAGCGAACCGTCGGCATTCTCACGGTAGAGCTGATAGCCGCGCTTGTACTGGGTGTCGTTGCTGCTGTAGTAGTCGTAGCTGTAGAAGCCTCTGAGGTTAAGACCCTTCACCCAGGGGAGATCCCACTGGAGAGTGAGGGCACCGTTGAAGTTGTAGTGCTTCTCCTTGCGGTAGCCGGTGAAATCGGCGTTGGTCGTGGCCACGGGGTTCTCCGTATTCGATCCGAGTTCGGTGTCGTATGCAGGGAGAGAGTGGTCGCCGTTGATCCAGGCCATTGCGGTGGTGGGATAAGTCCAGGCGAATTTGTAGACAGTCCACATATCGGTCCAGGGCTGATTCTTCTCATCCTGATATCCTGAGAGCTGAACGGTAGCCTTGAGGTCTTTTGTGATCTTTACATCCACATTCGAGCGGAAGTTCCAGCGGTCGTAGTTGAGGTCGCCGCTTCTGAAAGCACCCTCCTGACGGAGATAACCGAGGTTGAAGAAGTACTGTATACGCTCGCTACCTCCGTTGAGGCTCACGTTATACTGCTGCTGAGGGGCATTGTTGCGGAAGAGCTCGTCGCTCCAGTTAGTGCCGACCTTCTCTCCGGNGCTGTAAGGGAGCATCTGCTGCCATGTGTAGCGCGGAGTCTGGCGCACGAAATAGTTCTGGCCGAAGTTNTTGTTGAGCTGCTTCTCGTTCATGAGGAGCATGTGGGTGGCGGGATCAGCCGTGTTAGGTGTATAAAGGAAGTCCTGCCAACCGAGATTGAACGAGAATGTGACATCAAACTTACCCTCCTGCTGCGAGCCGTGGCGGGTGGTGACGAGCATCACACCGTTTGCGGCACGCACACCGTAGATAGAGGCGGCGGCATCCTTGAGGACCGATACCGATTCGATCTCNGTAGGGTCCATTCGGGAGAAGTAGGCTTTGTCGCGNGGGATTCCATCCACCACGAAAAGGGGCTCGCCCATACCACGGATATCGATNGCGTTGTCGAACTCACCGGGCTGAGAGGAACGCTGTGAGATACGCACACCGGGAATCTTACCGGAAAGCATATTGACGACGTTCTCATTCTTTGTGACCGATATCTCCTTGTTCGANACCTGCGACACGGCACCGGTGAGAGTGGCTTTCTTCTGTACGCCATAGCCTACCACAACCACCTCATCGAGCATGTCGGAGTCAGGCTCCAGAGTTACAGTGAGTGAAGTAGAGGCTGCTTTTACCTCCACAGCCTTGTAGCCTACATATGTGATCTGGAGAGTCTCCTGCGGCGAGGCCTGGATCTGAAATTTGCCGTCGATGTCGGTCATAGTGCCACGGTTGGTGCCTTTCACCTTAACAGTGGCTCCGACCACAGGCTCGTCGGCCCCTTCATATACTACACCCTCTACGAGACGCTGCTGGGCAAGAGCCGGCAAAGCGAATATGAGAGCGAGCAGCATCGGGAACAGGCGTCGCCATGCCGGCATCATTTCTCTTGATATTATATTGTATTGCATGATGTGTTTTTTTAGGGAGTGGAAAAGTAACGTGATTGCAAGGCGGGGGGGGAGGTTCACTCCTTGTCGCCGTGCGGCATTTCAGCACCTTCCGGAGCGAGACGGCGGTTGAAGAAGATCATGCCGAGCATGTCGCCACCATCCGAAGTGATGTTCTTCACACCATAGAGATATTCGTAGCCCACTGCGTAAGCCATACGGAATCCCCA
>JAAVDU010000042.1 GCA_014801605.1 Bacteroides sp. | reverse complement strand
GCTATCACTCCTGCCACGACAGGATCTTCCGAATAATATTCGAAGTTACGTCCGCAAAGCGGCGTGCGATGGATATTCATGCCGGGAGCAAGGAGTACGTCACAGCCATATTCGAGAGTCTCGTTACCTATGGCTTTACCCACATTCTCCACAAGAGCGGGATTCCAGGTACACGCAAGTGCTGTCCCTACGGGAAAACCGGTGGCATAATACGTATTGCTGTCACCTTTCCGGGTAGGTGATATGCGCACACCTGCGGGGCCGTCGGTGAGTACTACCGAAGGGATTCCAAGGCGTGGCACAGCTTGAGTGACACCGGCAGCTCCGGGCACACCCTTACCGCTTTCACTGTGCTCACGGCCTACCAAAAGACGTGCTTTCTCCTCCAGCGTGAGATTCTTAATGACCTCATCGATATTGTCGGGCCGCAACTGCAGATCATTTGCGAAGCAAAGAGATGCAGAAGCCAGCAGAATTGTCAGGGTTAACGATTTCATTATTCAGTTAGATTTATATTGAAATTAAATTTGTATTGAAGTTAAAAAGATGGAGGCAACGACATAAGTTGCCTCCGGAGAGTGNGGCCCAGACGCTAATGCCCTTCATCGTTGGGATGAAGCCGNTCGGTGGGCGGTTCAGATCTCAAGATCAAGTTTCTGAAGAATCTCTTTTGAAGAAGTGCCTATGAGCAACCTGAACTTACCGGGCTCAAGCACCCAATCCCCACTATCAGGATCATAATACTTCATGTCGTCGGGTCGCAAGGTGAGTTCTACTGTTTTTGTCTCGCCGGGTTTGAGATCAACTTTCGAGAAAGCTTTCAGTTCCTTCTCCGGACGAGCTATTTTCGATTTCACATCACTGACATACAGCTGCACCGTCTCCTTCCCATCTGTTTTGCCGGTATTGCTGACCGCAACGGTGACAATCCAATCTTCACCCTCCTTTCTGAGCGACGGTCTGCCATATTTAAAGGATGTGTAGCTGAGTCCATACCCGAAAGGGAACATGGCCGGAATCTTTTTGGTGTCATACCATCTGTAGCCAACGAGAATATCGTCAAGGTATTCCTGATGATGACGCCCGTCGGCATCCTCTACGCCGGGATAGGANATCTCCCCCATGGCGTGAGCTCCGCAATCATCTATCTCCCNGGGAAAGGAAAATGGTAGTTTTCCCGATGGATTGACACGCCCGGCGATGACATCTGCCATTGACGGGCCGATCATCGTACCCAGATACCAGCTCTGAATTACGGCCGGAACTTTCTCAAGCCAGGGCATAGCATAAGGTGCTCCCGATATGTTGGCTACGATGATATTGGGATTTACATCCGCCAGCGCATTGATCAGCGAGTCTTGGCCGAAAATGAGATTGTAGGTGTAGCGGTCGCGGTTTTCGCAGTCCTGATACGAGTTTTTATTCAATCCCCCTATATAGATCACCACATCCGCCTCCCGGGCCATATCTACAGCCTCGCGATGCAGAGAATCTGTTACAGCCTGAGGCACAGGATTCTCAACATTATATGTATAGGCACCTGATTTATATCCGGCTGCATACTTTACATCGGATCCATACACATCTCTGAGGGCATCGAGTGGCGAATACATATCCTTTACCTTCAGTTCTGACGAACCCCCTGCCTCGTTTAGTGGTAAAACGGCATTCTCGCCTACCACAAGGATCCTGCGTCGCTGTGCAGGGTCGAGGGGTAGAATCCCGTTGTTCTTGAGCAATACAATGGATTCCNTACCGATCCGGCGACATAGGTCGTAATGCGAAGGGGTACACATCGATCCGAAGCCACGTTTACCACTCATGGATGTCCGGAAAATCAGACGCAGNATATTACGGACTTTAGTGTCTACCGTAGCCGGATCTATCAAACCTGAGCGCATAGCCTCCAGATAGTTATCCCCAAGAAGGTTTGTATTATACGGNGAAGAGGTGCCCATCTCCACATCAAGNCCGTTGTTGGCGCTCTGGAATGTGTCATGTGCCCCTCCCCAGTCCGAAACCACTACTCCGTCATATTTCCATCGATCGCGAAGAATATCGCAGAGAAGATGTTTGTTGTGGCTGGCATGTTCGCCGGCCACTCGGTTGTAGCCACCCATAAGCACCCAAGCCCCACCCTCAACAACAGCTTTTTTGAAGGCCGGAAGATAGATTTCGTTGAGTGCGCGNTCGGAGCAGTTCACATCTATGTCAAGCCGCCATTTCTCCTGATTGTTGAGTGCGAAATGTTTTACACAAGCCGCCACTCCCCTGCTCTGCATTCCCTGAATGTAAGGAACGGCCATCTCTCCGCAAAGCATAGGGTCTTCACCCATATACTCGAAATTACGGCCGTTCAAAGGGGTGCGGCATATGTTGAGGCCGGGGCCGAGCATAACGGTCTTCCCCCGGTAGAGTGCCTCGTCGCCCAAAGCCTTCCCATATTCCATGGCNAGTTCAGGATTCCATGTAGCGGCCAGGGCCGTCAGGGCCGGAAAGGCCGTGGCAAAGTCGTCGAGNCGGTCATCGTAGATATATTTATCTGCCAGAAACTCGGCTCTCACACCATGCGGACCGTCACTCCACCATATCTGCGGAATTCCCAGACGCGGAACGCCTGCCGAGGTGAATTTGCTGTGCCCGTGACACATATCCACTTTCTCTTCCAACGTCATCCGCGACAATGCATCCTCCACCCGTTGCTCTATCGGCGCGTCAACGTCAAGATAGAGCGCGGGGGAATCGGCAAAAGCGGGAATGGNGATGAGAAGCGACAGCGCCAGAATTATTCTGTTCATATTATTTCTGCTTCCCATCTACTATCTCCATGATCTTCACGGGAATCTCGATATTGTCGTTGAGATTCTTGAATCTGTCGGCTCCAACTCCTACGGCAAATACCGGCACAGGGTTACCCGTATGATTGGTGTCGACGAAGCCGATGCCGGCCACATCATTGAATACGTTGAGCACCTCTGCCACGAAGCCGTTGAACGTGGCGTAGAGCGTCTTCTGGTCAGCCAGGTTACGCTGTTCAATCATATTGTCGAACTCTGCTTTGAGCGCGGCCTCTTGTTTATCGGTTACGGGTACACCCTTCCAGAATCCGAATTTATCACCAAGCATCTCCTTCATATCCTCCCATGAATATTGACGACGGTCTTTGGCCATGCTTGTGAGCATATTCTGCAATCCTAACTTCGACATCTTCTGAGAGTCGATATACTGCAGGCGGGCGTTATAGCCGAGAAAAGCATTGCCTATGCTCATTCCGCCGGTATCATGGTCGGCTGTCACCACAATGAGAGTCTCGTCGGGATGTTGTTGATAGAATTGATATGCTATGTCGAGCGCCTGGTTGAAGTTGAGCACCTCCTTGATGGCTGCCCCGCCGTCGTTGGCGTGGAGAGCATGGTCGATGTTGCCACCCTCTGCCATCATGAAGAATGCATCGGGCGACACTCTCTGGAGATGGTCAAGACATTGCCGGGTCAGGAACGGAAGAGTCAGGGTTCCGGCTATTGAATCAATCGTATAGCCTACGTTATTGGGATCGGTGCCCCAATGATTAACCATCACCACCCTCTTCGCATCACCGATATAACGGGCTGAGTCAGGGCCGAAGATCACCTTGACGTCATTATCGGCAAATAACTTGTACAACGACGGGCATCCCTCCTTCACGGGAGTTCGCCAGCCGGCGCCCCCTATAAATTCAAATCCGCTCTCCGCAGCCTCTTTCCCTATCTCATATGTCATGCTGCGGTTCGGCACATGGGCATAGTATGCCCCGGGAGTGGCATCATCGGGAGCAACGGTGGTGATGTCGCCTATACCATACCCCCTCTCTTTCAGCATTGAGGCTATGGAGACTGTGGCAATCGTGTCAGGCCCCATGCCAAGCATTCCGTTTTTGGTTTTCGTGCCCGTGGCCAGAGCTGTGCCGGCTGCCGCAGAGTCGGTCACCGGCGAACTGGAGCTGTAGGTCATACAGAAACCTGCGACGGGAAACTGCATCATCGTTATCGGTGTGTCGTTGCCGAGCACCTGACGGTTATACATTTCGGCAGCCATCGAAGGTCCCATGCCCATGCCGTCGCCAATGAACATGAAGATATATTTCGGTGCGAGAGCTGAGGAAGTCAGTGCCACGGAAGCACACAAAGCTACCATACTCTTACGAATTACGCTAATATGTTTCATGATAATATATAGTTATGTGGGTTTATATTCAAAGTATTGTTTCGCTATACTCGTCGGCAGCAGCTTCTATGGCAATCGCCATAGAAAGAGCTGCCAAGAGGAACCTAAAAACACAATTTACCTAAACACTAACTCATGTATAGTTATGGATTATTTTTCAAGGGTTTGAGGGAAACGACAAAGCCTCCGCCTGCAACACTACCTAACTCGAGATGAGACTTCCTGTCGACCCTCTTCTTAATCACTTTATAGGCCTGCGGATTGGTCACTATCGCAGCATCGTCGGCATCGGCATATATTGTGGCTTCATATTTTACTCCCGGTTCCAGGAAATCGAGGGAAACCTTCGACTTGCGTCTGTCGGCGCTTATGGAGCCCACATACCATGCCTCGCTATCTTTATCCTTGCGTGCCACAGTGATATATCTTGCCGGTTCGGCTTCGATATAGACACTGCGTTGCCAGTCGACCGGCACCTCTTTTATGAATTCGAATGCCTCGGGGTATCGCTCATATACTTCGGGAAGATCGGCCGCCATCTGGAGCGGTGAATACATTGTCAGATAAAGGGCCAGCTGACGGCAGATGGTCGTGTTTACAAAATGATGCTTCTGATCGCTGCACTTACTCATATCCATCTCGAATATACCCGGAGTGTAGTCCATGGGGCCTCCCTGCAGACGTGTGAACGGAAGGATGCACGTGTGGGAGGTAGTGTTCCCTTTAAACGACTCATACTCGGTGCCGCGTGCGCTCTCGTTGCCCACAAGATTGGGCCATGTGCGGCACAGGCCGGTGGGATGCACGGCCTCATGGGCGTTGACCATGATATGATGTTTGGCGGCCTCTGTCACACAGTAGAGGTAATGATTCACCATCCACTGCCCGAAATGGTGTTCCCCCACGGGGACAATGTTACCCACATAACCGCTCTTGACCGCATCATTGCCCAGACGGTTCATTAGGCTGTAGGCCGCTTCGAGATGACGCTCGTAGTTGCGAATCGACGAGGAGGTCTCATGGTGCATCATGATCTTTATACCCTTGGAGCGGGCATATTCATTCACCCCTTCAAGATCATAGTCGGGATAGGGGGTCTGGAAGTCGAATACATAATCTTTACGGTGTCCCATCCAGTCCTCCCAGCCGATATTCCACCCCTCCACCAACAGCTGGTCGAAGCCATGTTTGGCGGCGAAGTCGATATATCGTTTGGCATTGGCCGTATTTGCCGGATGCACCCCGTTAGGCTTCACGCTGGTGTAGTCGGTCTTGCCGAGTTGCACACTCGGAAGGTCAAACGTATAGGCCCAAGGTTTGTCATGTCCGATCATCTCCCACCAGATACCCATATATTTCACCGGGTGAATCCAGGAGGTATCCTCAATCTTGCACGGCTCGTTAAGATTGAGAATAAGGTTGGAGGCAAGGATATCACGGGCATCGTCAGACACCATCACTGTCCGCCAGGGGGTGTGGCAGGGTGCCTGCATACGTCCTTTCGCTCCCTCTGCGTCAGGGGTCAGCCAGGAAGTGAATGTAAGTCTATCCTCATCCAGATTAAGATGCATGCATGGATAGTCTATCAAGGCTGCCTCATGGATATTGACATAAAGCCCGTCGTCACTTTTAAGTTGCAATGAGGTCTGCACTCCGGTGCGCGAGAAATCCTGTTGATTGGAATTAGGCTCGAGTGTGTCGGGATAGCGACTCGATATCTCGCTGAGCCTGCATTCCGTGTATTCATACTCCTGGGTGCCGTAGTCGCCCGGAATCCACCACGCTGTCATATCTGTAGGCATGGCAAATTCACTTCTCTCCTCATCTATCACAAAATAGACAAGTTTCTTTTGTTCCGGGAATTCATATCTGAAGCCGATGCCGTCGTCATAGACCCGCATGCGGATATCCATCAGGCGTCCTGTCTCTTTCTGACGATAGGATACCAGCAACTCCCGGTATGTGTTGTCGATAATATCGTTTTCTCCCCATACGGGATGCCACGTTTCATGAAAATCAGTAGTGTCGGAGGCCAATATCTCAAAGCCCTCCAGCAGATCTTTATCACCTCTGAGCTTAAAGCCAAGGCCTGAGCTCAGCACTACCGGAACTCCCTTGTAGCTCACTGAATAAATGGGGCGTCCCTCCGGATTCACTCCCAGCGACGCCTCAACCAGGCCGTCGGGTGATACGACTCCGGCCAAAACATTCACCACCGGAAGGCAGCAAGATATAAGAAAAACTTTCCGTATCATTTCTTCACCAATACTAAAAATGATGTTAGATTGCGTTGATGGTCGTGTGTGAATTGTCCGTCATCACAAGGATGATTCACAACACCGGTCTCCGGGTCGCCATAGCCTTTCACAACCATGGTGGTGGAGCCTCCCCCATCCATATTTATGGCATCGCGTATATCGAAATTACTCTTCATAAATTCCGCTACTTCCGCCAGACTCATCCCGGTGGCTTCTGCGAAGCGCCCGTCAATGGTGATGAACAGAAGATGCCCTGATTTAGTCGTAGCTGTCAGGGTGCGCGGATGATGCGACCATGCGAAGTTGTTCAGGTCATGATGATGCATCACCCTCAGCTCATCATCGGTCAGGGAAGATGCTACGAATCCTTTCCCCACAGGCTCTTCAGCGGTTATGATCAGCGGTCCTGAAGTCAGGTAATTCCGTGCGTTAGAGGAGTCGTGGCGACTGATCGAGAAATCGGATGGACTGTCCCACGCCAACCTCCCCTGATGCATGAACCATCGGCGGTCGTTGGCACTGATTTCTATGTTCCTTATCTGCACTCCCTCGCTGCGTATCTCCAGGGCCTCCGGTTCGAATCCGGCATTTATGCCTGCCATCGCTCCGGCCTGTGCCACCGCGTCGCTGCATCGCCGCTCCTTCTCGTCATAGAGAAGGCGAAGGTCCCATCCCCCCGTTGAGGTGTCAAGGTCGAGCACACGAATGCTCTGCGGGCGTCCCGTCGTAGCCTCCACCCCATCGAATGAGCGCAACACCAGGCCGTCGGCGATGGAGTCGGTGCGCCAGGCGGCCATCACCGGATGTGACAGACATAATAATGGAATTAACCAAATTCTCTTTCTCATTACATTCAATTAGGTACAATTACAAAGAACGTGGTGAGGCTGCGAAGCCCGTCATGGTCAAACTTACCGTTGTCGGTAGGATGATTCACACAGTTGGTCACAGGATCGCCTTGACCTTTGATACACATAGTGGTCGAGCCGCCACCATCCATATTGATTGCATATTGCGCGTTGAAATTGATGGATATGAATCGCGCTGCCTCAGCCATATTGATACCGTCCGCTTCCGTTGCCCGGCCGTCGAAGGTGAAAAGCAACAGATCGCGGTCCTCGGTCAGCGCGGCTATGGTACGCGGGTGGCGAAGTCCGCTGAAACTGTCGAGTGTGCCTCCATCCATCTTCTTCAGGTCGTCTGTTGTATAGATCGGGTTTACAATCTGCGAGCCTACCAGCTTGTAATCATCTATAATCATCGGACCCGATGATATAAGATTCTTCTCGCTGCATTCCTTATAAAAGTCGTTACACTGATGGAAGTCCTTGCGAGCGTTGACAATGCGCACGTCGCTCTTGTCATTCCACATTATCGCAGCATTGTGCCTCCANCCGTAAATCTCATCATCCGGATCTACCTTTGTCCACCATAGTTCCACACCATTGCGTCGGATATTGATGGAGCTCGGTTCAAGCCCGGCGTTAGTAGCCGCGATGCCGCGGGCCTCTTTCATAGCTTCGGCTGTGGTGGGATTGTTGTCGCTCGGGAAATAATATGCCAGCTCAAGCTTATAGGCGTTGGATGTGAGATCGAGCTCAAGCACATTGACATACTGATTGGCCTGCGTGATCGGCTCCCTCCCTTGGTAGACATAATGGATCAGGCCCGGTCCGATTGTATCGATATCAAAGCCGGCACGATTCACAAGGGTAGGCACCTTTTTAATCTCTACATCCGAACCGTCAGTATTCCCGATATTGCTGTCATCTTTATCTCTATGTGAGGGCTTCGCCCCTTTATATGGCTCGTCGCCGGTGCATCCTGTAAGGGGGAATACAGCGGAGGCCGTGGCCAGTAGAGCTATGATTGTAATCAACTTCATATTCTTTGTCTATTTTATTGCAGAGGTGGGGACAGTCCGCAGACAGTCCGTGGTCGTCAGGAATCTGTCCCCACCTGCTCTCATGTTATAATGACTGAATTATTCCCATACAAACTTAGGCATCTCTCCGGAGAGGCTCCATACAGTCTCATCCCAACCCAAGGCTTTCGCAGTCTCAATGATATTGTCGGCGTCAAGAGCTGCACGAGCGCCATCGTCAGGATGTTCAGCTTCAGTGTAGTCGCTGCCACACATATCTGTGCCNGTCCAGCCGTAATTTGTGCCGAAAGTTCCATTGTATTCACCCGCATCCTTGTCGCAGTTGCGGAAAAGGAGCATACGTCCGGCCACACGGCCCGAAGCGCTGTTTCCATGAATGCGTGTCATCCAGCCGATATTGTTGTCTACACGGTAGTGGTTGGTCTTACATTCGTTCCAGTCAAGACCACGCCCTACTATGGCGCCGCTGTTGGCGCTCCCGGTAGCCTCTATCTCGCCTGTAGCATAGCAGTACTCCACGGTAGCACCCTGCACAATGTCGCCCGCTATGCCGCCGATACCGCAGTTGCCCCATGATTCGGGACGTGTGATGGTCACGTCGGCGTAACAGTTGCGGATTGTGGAGAAATATACACGGCCGGCTATCGCTCCATGAGGGTCGATATTATCGCTGCCCCAACCCGGAGCGTTGACGGCGATCGTGCCGTTGACATACACCTCCTCTACCACACTGCTATAGCCTGAGCTATTGCCGAGATATGAACAGAGTATACCTGATATGCCCGTTTCGTTATCCTCGATTACGGCATTCACGAAACGCACCTTCGACACTTTTCCAAGCAGGATTCCGAAGAAGGAGGGATTGCCGGTCTTGTCGCAGCTGAAGTTGCTCAGAGTGTGGCCGTCGCCATCGAAGAAGATATGATTCCCTGTAGTGTTGAGGGGAGTCCAGCCGGTTATGCCTGACATGTCGATGTCTGCCGTGAGTCTGAAATAGAAATCACCGGTAGCTCCATCTTCATTCAGAATCACCTTGTGCATGTTGTCGAGCTGAGTGGCGTCTGCTATGAGATATGGCGACGCCTCGGTGCCGTTACCGCCGGCGAAATATGTCACAGTCTCGATATTGCCGTCGATCACACCCCCGTCGGTCCAGGGAGTGATTGTCGGTTCTCCGATTATCATGACATGTTCAGCATCGACGGCTGCCTTGAATGAGTAGCTGTAGCCGGCGGCTGTCTCGGGAACGCCCTTCACCTTCAGAGTGCGCCCGTTGCCGGTGGTGAGCACAAGGAAATCTTCATCGGCGCTTCCGCTTCCCGGAATAACCAAGGCGTAGTAAACGCCGTCGTTGTTATATGCCTTTACAGGTGTGGCCACTCCGTTCTCAGCCGGATACCCGTTATAGGGTGAAGTGACCGTCAAAGTGCTGATGCCTCCACAGTCAGGGTCGATGTGGGTGAGTTCCACAACGATGCGTGCCATCTGTCGCTCCATGATGAGGGAGAGCTTGCTCTCGGCAGGCTCTGCATCGAGCGACACCTCCTTGCGCATATAGTCGGCCGAGGCTATTCCGGCAGCTGTGGTCTGGTCGGTGGGAAGCACAAATTTATCGTAGCTTGCATCTCCCGGGTATGTCGCGCGGAATGTGGTGGGGAAATGGTCAAACACCATCTCTCCGGCCGCAGTCCAGATCCCTCCTGTGAGAGTGTACTTCACAGCCATGCTGAATTTATCACCCTCTTTCTGCATCAGGCTTATGGCATCCCCTTCGTTAAAACTTCCCTGTCGCTCGTCAGACGCTGCGGGATTGGAGCGGCTGAAGAGATCCTTCGCCGATATTGAGGCATCTATCTTGACGGCGTTCCCTCCGTTGTCGGTATTGTTGGCAGGTTCGTCATTAGAGGAGCACGAAGCCAGTGAGGCCACACATACGGCCGCGCTCATGAATTTTATTATATATTTCATGTTATCAGATTTTTAGATTATTCTTCGAATGTGAAATAAGTTGACCCTCCGTTATTGTTCCAGCTCCCGGCCGTGATGCCGTCGGAGAGCCTCACCTGAGCGGGCTTGTTGATTTCAAGACCGATAGNATACATATGCCCTTCCGAAATCCGGCCGGCGCCTGTATAAGTCCAGCGGTACAGCTCATCGCCATCCTTGAAACTGATGGTGAAGTCTTCGCTCAGAGTCTGCGGCATGACTATGGCTTCGTAGGAGCCCTCATTACTGTAAGGCACCACAGGGGCAGCCTCCCCGGTAAGAGTCAGAGGGGCATCCTGCTTGCTTAAATCGACGGTGCCTCTCAATTTCAGCCCGTTGATTTTCATATCTCTGATCTCCTCTTTTCCCCCTTTCACTGTGATGATAAGCTTTGTGAGCTTATGGCTCAACACCACATTCAGGGTCTTATTGTCGGCAGTAGGTGTCACCGTGCTCTTCGGCATGATCAGGAAGTCGGAAGCCAGCACTGCTTCTTCACTGCTCTGGTCGGCCATTACCTCGATGGGGAGGTCGGTGGTGGAGAGGGTCACATTGTCGCGGTAAGGGGCGAAAGCCACTGCCTCTACCGTGTTAAGTTTGGTGTCCCACAGGAGGGGTGTGCCGTCAAAGGCATTCCAGCCATTTCCACTCTGTTCGATTCTTGTATTGATATTGAAGTCGGGAGCGGTAGGGTTGTCGACTATGAGAGCGAATTCTTTCAGATTCTCTATGCTGTAGCCCGCACGTGACGCTGCTTGCTTCACTTGGGCTGTCACTGTCATGGCGACTCCCCCGGGGATTCTCGGTTCGTTTTCCTGATTTGAGCAGGAAGCGGCTATCAAGGGTAGAGCCATGATAGCGATCATCGATTTTTTCATGTTGATTAGGTGGTAAATGTGATTTGATTATGATTATTGGTTCTCATTTTTCTCCCACAGGAAACGGGGATAATCACCGCTGAGGTCCCAGACATGGATGCTCCATCCCAAGGTCTTCGCTGCATCGATTATATTGTCGGCATCGCTTCCGTCGCGTGCGCCGTCGTCGGGATGGTCAATCTCGTTGTAGTCGCTCCCNCACATGTCGCAGCCGGTCCATCCGAAGTTGGCGCCGAAGGTGCCGTTGTATTCACCGGCATCCTTGTCGCGATTGCGGAAAAGGAGCATACGGCCCGCAACTCGGCCCGATGAGCCGTTGCCATGGATACGCCTCATCCATCCGATATTGTTGTCTACACGGTAATGACTGACATTACATTCGTTCCAGTCAAGCCCGCGCCCTACCACAGCGCCACAGTTGGCGCTTCCGGTAGCCTCTATCTCTCCCGTTGCATAGCAGTACTCAACGGTAGCGCCCTGCACCACATCGCCTACGATACCGCCGATTCCACAGTTGCCCCAGCTCTCGGGGCGTGTGATGGTCACATCGGCATAGCAATTCCTGACGGTAGAGTAGTACACACGCCCGGCGATAGCTCCATGGGGGTCGATATTGTCGCTTCCCCACCCCGGGGTGTTGATATTCAGCGATCCGTTGACGTATACCTCCTCGACAAGACTGTTGTAACCTCCGCTATTGCCCAGATATGAACAGAGTATACCTGATATGCCGGTTTCATTGTCATCGATTGTCGCGTTTTCCAGACGCAGTCTGTACACTTTCCCGAGGAGAATGCCGAACATCGATGGATTTGAACCATACGAACAACTGAAATTGCTGATGGTGTGGCCGTTCCCATCGAAATCTATAAGACAGCCCGAACTGTTTATAGGTTCCCAGTTGGTCACTCCCTCCATATCGATATCGTTGCCAAGACGGAAGTAGGTCATTTCATTTTCCTTTACGGCAGCCTTCACATTCTGTAGCTGACGCTTTGTGGAAATGATGAAAGGACTATCCTCCTCACCCGTTCCGGAAGCGAATAAGCTGGTCTTGCATATACAGATGAAGTTGTCGGTGGCACGCCCTCCGGGCACATTCATATTCCCTTGCTCGCGGGTCCACATCGTGGCGGCGTCGTCATAGTCAAGGGCCATGGCATACTGCAGACCATAGATGCGGCCTATATAGGCGGCCTCCCCGAGAGTGACACCTTCGGCCACACCCGCGCTCTTGTTCATGAGCATGATCACTGCATTGCCTCGGCTGTCGGTGCCGATTATGGTACGCGCCATACGTTCTCCCCCGTCGCTGATCTCTGCTATGGCCGCGCCATGGTCTATTATGAGTTCTCCCCCTACCATGGCCGTAGAGTAACGTCCCTTGAGGATACTGAGATCTGAGGGACACGGCAACACCACCAACGACTCGGCCGAAACGGCAAGCAGAGCCTTGCCATCGAGATTGCTCCCCTCCTTGATGACGTTATCGTCAATCATAAGGTAATCCGCCTTGGTGCCGTTGACAGCGAAAAGGGCGCTTTCCTTGATTGAGGCATCGGCCAGCTGGCTCTGTTTCTCGTTTTCTCTCACCCGCGTGTCGAGAGTAGCCGGCGAGTATTTGATAATGGAGATCGACTGCGGTGAATCCCATAGTTCGGCATTGCCGGTGGAGAGAGTCGCACCATCGCCAAGGTTTGTCTCGGTCCATTCCACACGGGTGAATGCAAGCGAGTCAGGATCCCAGTAGCGCACGGTATTGTGCGTCTCGTCGAGATATGCATCGAAGTATGAATTGTCAACTCTGTCGGAGCAGGCGCTCAGACACGCTGAGAATATTGCGGCGTAGATCAGTTTTTTTGTTTTCATCATCATGGTTTTTTAGAATTCAAGACCATCGTCCCAACCGGGGTTCTGGATCAATGCTCCATTTGTGAGGCGGCGTTCTTTAGTGGGAATCGGCTCGAGGTAGTCGCGGTCTTCATTCCAGTTGCGCGGTATGATACCATGCATGCGGAGACGTCCCGTAGTCGGTTCGCGGTCAAGATCACTGTCGAGCGAGAATTTGTAACGGCATGACGACACGGGTGCTGTGCCGGTGTAGAGCAACACATCATTGACTCCGTCGCCGTCGGTGTCATATTCACCGGCCCCCGGGAAATAGGCTCCCAGATACGGCTGCAGGAATGCAGAGCCACCCTTCCAGCGCATGATATCAAACCAGCGGAGACCCTCCTGCACCATCTCCACGGTACGTTCGCGGCGTATTTCCAGTATGACACCCTTGTTGGCACCGACGACGTTGGTCCAGCCTGTCAGGGCATCCTCCATCCATGGGTCGGGATTGGCATTGGCAAATGCCATGTCAAGATTGGGCATACCCACACGGTCGCGTATCGGCTTGATTGTACGGTCGATGTCGGCTTGCGTCAGAGTCCCGAGTTCGGCCTTGGCCTCAGCATAGTTGAGAAGAATCTCGGCGTAACGCATGATATGGATATCGTTGCCGTTATGGAATGTAGCGTCATACCTCTTCCCGCCATCCCATTTGCGAGGCTGATAACCGGTCTTGTTGACCGCAAAATTAGGGGTNAGCAGCTCCCCGTCGCGTAATGTGCCGGGACAGGCTATGGTCTGCTTCATGCGCGGGTCACGGTCTNCACATTCCTCCATCAATGTCATATATTGGTAGTTTTTCTGTGAGGAGAAATATGTGCCGTCTTTCATCAGATAGGCCTGGGCCAGACGGATGGAGAGTCCGCGTCCCCCTTTGCCGGGCGAGAAAATCCAGGCATTCGCCTCATGATAGATATTCAATGAAGGATTCATCCTGCGCGCCAGAATGATTTCGTTGCTGTTGGCCCGCTCGGCGTTAAACAGTTCGAAATATGGCTCCGTCCCCTCCTTTACTATCGAATATCCACCCTCCGTCATCAGGCGTTCGGAGGCCGACACACACAGATTCAGATACTTCTCATAGTCGTCAAGGCCATGATACTTCCGCCATGTGCCTTCAAAGAGAGCTACACGGGATTTGAGTCCCAGAGCGGTGTTGCGGTTGATTGTGTAGGTGGTGCGCCCCGCNGGCAGATTTTCTATCGCATAGTCCAGATCTGCCATGATATTCTGCATCACAAGCTCACGCGGATCGCGGGGTTTATACAAGTCGGGATCGTTGCTGTCCATAGCCTTGTCATACCATGGCACATCGCCGAAGTAGGCCACTTTATGATAGTAGAACANCGCNCGGAAAAAGCGGGCTACACCGTCGTAGCGGGCACGCGCCTCGGCATTTTTACATCTCCCGGAGTTGCCCAGATAGAAATTGATATTGCGGAGGGTCCCCCATGTCCAGTAGCCGCCACTCTCAGGGATGATACGCTTGCCGAAAATGGCGTCGTCGGCCCATTGGTTGACTACTATGTCGCCACGGTCCTCATACAGGCTCGACAGCGGCAGACCCTGCTCATAGAATTTATTTGTGTACTGCTCAAGGTCGCTCTCGGTGTTGAAGTAACTCTCCGGAGTAATCTTGTCCTCGGGTGATTCGTCAATTATGTCGTCGCATGAATTCAGCGACAGCATGCATGCCAAGGAGAGCAGTGTATATTTTATTGCTTTCATTATTATTGATCGCTAATTTGAATGGTATTGATTATTCTCAGAAAGTAGCCTGCAGACCGAATGTGAACAGCTTGTAGAAGGGATAGCTCGCACGCACGTTGGTGTCGGTGGTATAACGCCATGTAGCTCCCGCGCCGGCCTGTTCAGGATCGATATAACGCGATGTGAATGGTGTGCAGTAGAATAGGTTCTCTCCGCTGAAATACACACGCAGGTTGGTGAAATGNATGGCATCCAGCCATTTTTGGGGAAGGGTATAGCCTACGGTAAGGTTTTTCAGACGCAGATATGCCACATTCTCCAGATAACGGTCGTTGATGCTTGAAAGCTCGCGCTGACCGGCCAATGCCACATAACCGCGCGGACGGGGGAATTTGGCGTCTGGATTGTCTACACTCCATACATCTTTGAGAAAATCCTTCGGAAGGAAGGATATGTAGGGACGGCTGTAGGGGCCCCAGTAGAGCTGGGTCTCGTGGCCCGGATACCAATCCTGATGCCCTACTCCCTGGAAGAATGCCGACACGTCGAATCCTGCATATTGGGCCGACAGGCGCAAGGAATATGTGTAGCGTGGAAGTGCATTGCCGATCTTCACCATATCCTTGATGTCGTTGCTGGTCTGGGTGGGCAGAATTTTGCCGTCGCCGTCAAGGTCGAGATAACGGAGGTCGCCCGCATGCAGCCCCGGATCAAGTGCGGAGCCGTTCAACAGGGTGTTGACATACGACTGGTCGACCGCATAGGACGCCGCCTCTTCGTCGGTGGCGAATAATCCCCCCGTACGATAACCCCATATCTCTCCAAGTTCCTGCCCTTCATAGGGGGTGCCGAGAATATTCTGAGGGTTGTAGTACTTACGCACCTTGGAGGTATTGTCTGCAAGAGAACCCATGATCTGATAACTGAAACGTTGCGATCCCAGGTTGAATCCATCTTTCCACTCCAAGGAGAGTTCCCAGCCCTTTGTGCGCAGATTGGCGGCGTTCATCTTCGGAGCGGTGGTGCCATATACTCCCGGAAGATCCTTCGACACGCACAGCATGTCATTGGTGTCGCGGATATATACATCGCCGGTGAATGTGAGCCGGTTGTTGAAGAATCCCAGATCAAGTCCGAGGTTATAGGTGATGACTTTCTCCCATGAGAGGTCGCCCGCATTCGGATCGCTTACGCTTGAGTATGTGACGCGTGAACTGCCGTCGAAAGTGTAATTCATCAGCGACCCTGTAGTGATGGTCTGCAGATAATCGTAATAACCCACACCTGCCTGGTTGCCGAGCTGGCCATAGGAGACACGCAGCTTGCCGTTGCTCCACCATTCGCGCAGATTCTCGAAGAAATTCTCCTCGCTGAAACGCCATCCTACAGATCCCGAAGGGAAAAATCCGTAGCGGTGATGACGCTTAAATCGCGATGAGCCGTCATAGCGGCCGCTGAACTCGGCCAGGTAGCGGCCGGCGTAGTCATAATTGGCGCGGAAGAAGAATCCGAATAGAGAATACGCTTCCTGACCGCCGTGCAATTCAATGGTTTCGCCGGTTGCCAGATTAAAGTCATCAAGCTGATCGCTCACCATACCGTCTCGATACATGGAGGTGTACTGATAGTGGCGCCGTTCGTAGTTGAAGCCTGCGGTCACCTTGACGTTGTTGTTGCTCCAGGAGTTGTCGTAGGTAGCGAAAGCATTCGCCGAGTGATAGTAGCTCTCGGTATTGGTGCGGTAAAGTGAGTTTTCCGATATCCCCTTGATATCTGCGGTGAGCACCTCGCCGGGCACTTTTGAATACTCGAACTGCGCTTTACGGTTCTGATTCCAGAGATTGTATGTCAGAAAGGTATAGTTGGCTGTGATATTCAGATGGTTTATAGGATTGATCAGAGCCTCGAATGTTGTCGAGAAAGTGGCGTTGCGATCCTTCGACCGGTTATTGCCGTTGAGCATGGCGGCCACTACACCGTTACCCAGAGAATAACCCCCGCTGTGGCTCGTCGGCATGAAGTTGGCCGTGCCGTCGGGATGTACCGGTACATCGGATGCCAACAGATGTACGTCGGCGTTTTCAATGAAGGAATTCGCTGCCATCGGCAGATTATACGTATAGGCCTGATTATGGTAGGAGGTGTTGTTGTTCAGACGTAGCCATGAGGTGATCTCTGCACTGATTTTCGTACGGAAATCATACTTGGTGAACTTGTCCGTATTGTGGGCCATGACACCATCCTGGCTGTGATAGCCTCCGGAGACATAGTAATTTACCTTGTCGTTGCCTCCCTGGGCACTTATGTTATGGTCCCATGTAGGACGTGTCTCATCGTAGAGATAGTGCCACCAGTCGGTGTTGCCGTAGTAGCGGTAGGAGCCATCCTTGACCATCACCCACGGACGCTCGGGATTCTCGGTCTTGTCGTTGCGACGGATCCAAAGCTCATAGTAGTCTTCGTCGTCATACGACGTATAGTTTACACCGGCATACGATTTGAAAAACATATCGTTGATTGCCGCCGAGTAGTAGCCGCGTGTCTCGTAGTCGCGCGACACCGTAGGGGCGCCGAATGAATAACTTCCTGAGTAGCTGATTGTCGATTTGCCGCTTTTACCTGTCTTAGTAGTCACAAGTATAACGCCGAATGCGGCACGGGCTCCGTAGATGGCAGCCGCTGAGGCATCGCGCAACACCGAGATACTCTCCACATCGTTGGGATTGACTGCGTTGATATCACCCTCTACCCCATCGATGAGGGTCAGAGGATTCATGCCGCTCGATGAGCCGCTGAGAGTCTGCACACCACGGATATTTATCGAACCGCTTTCTCCCGGGCGTCCTCCCGAAAGCTTGATATTCATGTTGGGCACCGCACCCTGCAGCAGCTGGGTCATATTATTGGCTGCACGTCCCTGAAGATCCTCACCGTCCACTACCGATACTGCTCCGGTCAGGTTCACTTTCTTCTGGGTGCCATAGCCCACCACCACTACCTCTTTGAGAAGGTTATCGTTCATTGACATTATGATATCCAGTGGCTTGGCAGAGTCGATTCTTTTCTTCACCTGCTCACACCCTACATAAGAGAAGGTCAGGGTTGACCCTATCGGAACTTTAATGGCGTAGTTGCCATCCAGATCGGTAGTGACACCTTTAAGGCCGTCGCTGCTGACAATCGAAACTCCTATGAGCGGTTCCCCTTCGCTGTCTTTGACAGTACCGGTCACCGTGACCTCTTTCTTATCTTGGCCTGTCGGGGCTGCTTCAGCCACCTTACTTAAGACAATCTGCTTTTTGTTGATGGTATAAGCCAGTCCGTAAGGGGGCAACAAGCGGTTCATCACTTTCTCCAGAGGTTGGGAAACTGCTTTGAATGTCACTGGGCCGCAATCATCAAGCAACTCAGTGCTGTAAAAGAAACTGTAGCCTGTCTGTTTACCGATAGAATTCAGCACATTGCCCATTTTCTCCCGCGTGACATCTATGGTCACGGTCCGGTTTTCGACTGATGCATACGCGCTTGAAGACAGCATCATCATTAGCATCACCATCACTGCCACGCATCGTGGCAGATTGAATGCACGCCATCTCTCTCGTTCGAAATTGTGGTTCATTTTTAATGGTTATTTGGTTAGGTTTAAGTTTGACAGTGAAATTTTTCACGGTGTATAACTCTATGACAACTTAACAGACAAATACCCTATCGAAAAATTAAAGAAATTTTAATAAAAAATATTTTTTTTAATATAGCTTGCAAACACAGAATATATCCCTTACTTTTGCAGAAATTTTTGAACGATGAAAGAAGAAGTATTTGATGATGAAGCACTTCTCATGGCCGCCTTGAAAACTGACAGCCATGAGGCNTTCTTTGTGATTTTTCGTCGGTACTATTATTTCCTTGTTCTTTATGCCGGTCGGTTTATTAATGACCGCTACGTCTGCGAGGATATTGTGCAGGATGTGTTCACTCAGTTTTGGAACAACCGGAAATCTCTGAAGATCAGATCNTCAATCCGGGCATATCTCACAACATTGGTTCAGAATCTTGCTTTGAACAAGCTTAAACATAAAAAGGTAGANGAGGCTTATCTGAAAATTTATGAGGAGCTGATGACCGACTCTCCGGAGGAGATGCTGCAGTTCGCCGAGTTGAAGGAGGCCATCGACAAATCTATGGCCCGACTCGATCCGGAGGTCAGGAAGACGCTCATGCTGAGCAGGGATGAAAGGCTGAAATACATGGAAATCGCCGAACGGCTTAAGATCTCGGTCAAGACGGTCGAGGCGAGAATTAGCAAAGCCCTGCGTTCTATTCAGTCTGACCTTGATCGCTTTAAGTTTGTCATCGCATTGTTTTTATTCGCCTGTGACATTTTTTATGATTAATCGAGGATATATGGAATCTACTGATATCGACATCATCATCGCACGCTTCCTTGCCCGTGAAGCCTCTGAAGAAGAGGCCGGGCTACTGCTTGAATGGCTCAAGGCTTCTGATGGCAACAAACGCTATTTCAGAGAGCAGGAGGAGATCTGGCATGCTCTCCATCCGGCTTATACCCCGGAGGAGATCGATGTGGAGAAGGCTCAGAAAAGATTATCTCTCAAGACAGGTCTGGGATATCGGAATCTCCACAGCTTTTTCAACCGTCTTCTGCAAATATGGGGACGCATCGCAGCTGTGCTGATTCTCCCCTTGATAGCTCTCATTGTTTATATGGCAATGAATCATACCCCCGGGAANGAGGTAGGACCGGTAACCGTAGCGACAGCCTATGGATGTACATCCCACTTCTTTCTTCCCGACAGTTCGGAGGTATGGCTCAATTCCAACAGTAAATTGGAATATATCCCTACCGCAACGGCATGCCGCGATATCGCCCTCTCCGGCGAGGCCTATTTTAATGTGAAATCCGATGTTTCTCACCCCTTTGCCGTCACAAGCTCTCGTATGAAAGTAACTGCCACAGGCACCGGCTTCAATGTCAATGCCTACGGCCTCTCTCAGAGCGTCACNCTGGTGGAGGGTAAAGTGGATGTGGCCGCAGAAGGTGATAATTGGATGATGAAAGCCGGCGAACATCTGAATCTTGNAGCCGACGGCGCCACCTTGACTGCTGTTACGGATGTGGATAGATATTGTTCCTGGCGNAACGGTATGCTTATCTTTGATGATGATCCCCTCTCCGACATCTGTTCACGTCTGCAGCAATTGTTTTATGTCGACATCGACCTTGAACCGGCAGTTGCCGACAAACGGTTCCACATCATCCTTAACGGAGAAGACATTCATGAATTCGTCTATCTCCTTCAGTTGAGCAAGGAGGTGAAATGCGACTTCGATGAAGACAGAGATTCAAACGAAAAGCCCCCCAGGATGCGGATCAGCGGCTATTAGGAATATCCCGCTTTTCAACCCTCCCCCCGACCATACCGCCCCCTCTTTCACTGCGGCTCCCAGCCTCCGCCGAGCACCTTGTAGAGATTGACAAGNGCGATATACTCNTCGCGTATGGCGTTTGAAAGATCGATCTGTGCGTTGAAGTATTTACGCTCTGCGTCAAGCACATCTATATAGTTGAGAGTGCCGGCATTATACTGCAGATAGGCAAGCCGGATATACTTGGCGGCCGCATCTCGCAGATCCATCATCCTCTTGCTCGACTCCTGNACATTCTGATACGCCTCTATAGCCGTGTCCACCTCCGTGAAGGCCCGGATCACGGTCTGCTCATATTTATANCGCGCCTGATCGTAAGCGGCTACTGCNGCCTCATACCTCCTCTTCTTCCGCCCGAAATCGAAAATCGTCCCCGTCACAGATCCGACAGCAAACGTGAAGGGTGACTTGAAGAAATCCTTCAGCCTGTCGTTCTCATGTCCCGGAGTGAAGCCGAGACTGAAGGTGGGGAAACGGTCGGCATACGTATACCCCGCATTGGCCATCGCTGCCTGCAGACGCTGCTCCGCCCCCCTCACGTCGGGGCGACGCTTGAGCAACGACGAGGGTACCCCCACAGGAAAACGCTCCGGAGCTACAAGACCCACCGAATAGCGGCTGTCAAACTCCACCTCATGAGGATACTCCCCCATCAGAAGCGTGAGGGTGTTGCGTGTAGCGGTGAGCCTCTGTTCAAGAGCGGGCACAAGCGACGCCGCCGTGGAATATTCCACCATTGCCTGACGGTAGACCGTCTCGGAGGTGAGTCCACCCTCAAACCTTATCTTTGCCATGCGCATCGACTCCTGGCGCGACTCGGCAGTGCGCCTCACGATAGCGAGCTCGTTCTCAAGCGCCACAAGTCGGAAATAGGTCTCGGCGGCCTGCGCGATGAGCGACACCTGCATAGCCCGGTTATCCTCCTCGGCCGCTATCCATAAGGCCCTCCCCTCTTTCTTCGACCATGTGAGCGACCCCCATAGATTCACCTCCCATGAGATCGGGATTTTCAACCCGAATTCAGGGTCGTTTGTGGTGCCGGCGCCATGATAGTCGTTGGTCTCATGGTTGGCATACACACTCCCTCCTATCTGTGGAAGCATGTTGGCTTTCCTTATGCCGTATTGATGACGCAGCTCCTCCACACGTGCCTCCGAGGCAAGAAGGTCGCGGTTGTTGTCGACCACCTTCCGGAGTATGCGGCACAATGTGGAATCAGCGTAAAACTCCCACCATGTCAGATCGGCCAGCGATGCTGAATCCGAGGCGCTGAATCCTGTGAACGCCGCCGGAAGATCAAGTTGCGGCTTGGCGAGATTCTTCACTCCGGAGCAGGCCGGAAGAAGGATGGCCGCCATGACTGACAATACTGTTATTATCTTATTCATCTTTTTTCTTACCTTTTATTCTGTAGATGGCTACAAAGAAGAACGGCACAAACACAATGCCCACCGTAATGGCCACCAGCATCCCGAAGAAGACGCCTGTGCCTATATCGCGGCGTGCGGCGGCTCCGGGCCCGGTAGCAAAAAGCAGAGGGAGCAGACCGAGCATGAACGCCAGTGAGGTCATCACTATAGGGCGGAAGCGAAGACGCGCGGCCAACAGGGCGGCATGAGCCGCATCCGCTCCCTTGTCTACCTCCTCTTTGGCAAACTCTACAATGAGGATGGCGTTCTTGGCCACCAACCCCACGAGCATCACAAGGCCGATCTGGAAATATACATTCACCTCAAGTCCGCAAAGCCAGATCCCCAGATAGGCCCCCACTCCCGCTATCGGCAGGGAGAGAAGCACCGCAAGCGGCACACTCCAGCTCTCATACTGCGCGGCAAGGAAGAGAAACACGAAGAGAAAGGCCAGACCGAGCACGACGCCGGTGTTGCCACCCCCATGTTTCTGCTGATATGAGAGGCCGCTCCATTCCACTCCGATATTGTCGGGCAGATGCTCCCTCACTATCCTCTGCAAGGCCTCCATGGCCTCGCCGGTGCTGTAGCCGTGGGCGGCCTCTCCCGATATGGTGGCGGAGTTGAACATGTTGAAGCGTCCCACTGTGCCGGGGCCCGTGGTGTAGTGGGTGGTGCCGAGGGTGGAGATGGGCACCATCTTACCGTTGGAGGCCCTCACGAAGAAGAGATTGAGATCGGAGCGGTCGGAACGGTATGGTGCGTCGGCCTGTATATACACGCGGTAGATACGGTTGAACATGTTGAAGTCGTTGACGTAGATCGACCCCGTAAATGCCTTCATCGTGGAGAAGATATCGCTCACCGGAATCCCCTGCATGATGGCCCTGTCGCGGTCTACATCGAAATAGAGCTGGGGGATGTCTGACTGCATCGATGTCGATATGTCGGCTATCGCCGGATAGTCAGCCACATATTTTCTGATGGTGTCTACGGCATTCTGAAGATCGGCATACGACGCGTCGCCCCTCGCTTCAACCACCATCTCGAATCCACCCGAACTTCCGAGCCCCGGGATGATGGCCGGTGTGAATACATATACCTTCGACTCGGGATAGCCCGACAGACTCTCGCGCACACGCTCCCTCACCTCCGATATGCTGCTCCCTGACTTCCGCTCCTCCCAGGGGCGGAGTATGACGGTGAGCTGGGAATGGGCCTGATTGGTGCCCACACGCGGCGAAGAACCCGTCACATTGAGCACATGCTCCACGTCGGGATCCTCCATGAGCATCCTCATGGCCCTCTCCGTCACGGCACGGGTGCGCTCTATGGTGGCACCCTCCGGAAGCTCGAGCTCTACGGTGAAGTAGCCCTGATCCTCCTGCGACATGAAGCTGGCCGGCATGTAGGTATTCATGAGATAGATGAACACCAGCGCCAGACCGAAGGCCGTATACATTCGGCGGGGATGATTCAACGCCCCCTTGATGGCTCGCCCGTAGAAGCGGTTCCCCTTGTTGAGCCACATGTTGATGCGGCGGAATATCTTCGGTTTCTTACGTCCGGAGGAGGGGCGGAGAAGCTTGGCACACATCACGGGCGACAGGGTCAGCGCCACTACGGTGGAGATAAGCACCGACACTGCGATGGTTATGGTAAACTGACGGTAGAGCTGTCCGGTGATGCCCGGAAGGAAACTCACAGGGATAAACACGGCACAGAGCACCAGCGACATAGCTATCAGGGCGCTCCCCAGATTAGACATCGCCCTCTCGGTAGCCTCGTAGGGCGACACACGTTGCTCGTGCATCACACGGTCTACATTCTCCACCACCACTATGGCATCGTCCACAACAATACCGATGGCAAGGATAAGACCGAGAAGTGTGAGCATATTGAGCGAGAAGCCGAACATGAGCATCACTCCGAATGTGCCTATGAGGGAGATGGGCACAGCTATCACCGGGATAAGGGTGGCGCGCCAGTTCTGCAGGGAGAGAAACACCACGAATATCACAAGCACAAGAGCCTCGAAAAAGGTGCGGTAGACGTGATGTATCGACTCGGAGATATAGGTGGTCATATCAAACGGGATATCATATGTGATACCCTCCGGAAAACTCCTTGCAATCTCTTTCATCTCCCTCTTTACAGCATCAGCCACCTCTATGGCGTTGGCGCCCGGGAGCATGTAGAGGTTGAGCACAGCCGCACTCCCCATGTTGATGCCGCTCTCTGTAGCATAGCTGGAGGCTTCGAGCGACACCCTCGCCACATCTCGCAGACGTATTATCGACCCGTCGTCGGAGGCTCTCAGCACGATATCCTCAAACTCCTTCTCCGACGACAGACGCCCCCTCGCGATAATCGGCATAGTGAGATCCACATCCGTAGCCGGAGCCTGCCCGAGCGCCCCGGCGGCCGACTCTCGGTTCTGGTCCTTCAGTGCATTCTGGATATCCTTCACCGTGATGCCGAGATCGGCAAGCTTGTCGGGCTGCACCCATATCTGCATGGCATAGTAGCGCCCCCCCACCGACGAGAGGCTCCCCACTCCGGGGATACGCCGCAGAGGGTCCACCACATTGAGGGTGGTGTAGTTGCTGAGATATACCTCGTCAAACTTAGGGTCGTCGCTCTGCACGGTGATTGTCATGAGTCGGCTCGCTGTCTCCTTTGCCACCGTGATACCGTTCTGCACCACCTCCGCGGGCAGACGCGACTCAGCCTTCTTCACACGGTTCTGTATGTCGACGGCCGCAAGCTCCGGATCGGTGTCGATGTCAAAGGTCACCAATGCGGAGAATCCACCCGAATTCGAACTTGTCGACGACATGTAGATCATCCCCGGCGTGCCGTTGAGCTCCTGCTCGATGGGGGTGGCCACGGCCTGTGTCACGGTAGAGGCATCCGCCCCGGGATANGAGGCCGAAATCCTCACCACGGGAGGNACTATCTGAGGATACTGGTCGATGGGAAGAAGCATCAACCCTATNAGACCTATTATGAGTATCACCACCGATATCACGATNGAGAATACCGGATGGCTTANGAAGAAATTCTTTTTCATGAGGTCATTCCTTTCTCGTTTCGGGCTTTACCTTCATTGCATGCGACAGCTTATGGTAGCCCTCTGTTACGATATTCTCCCCTCTTGCAAGCCCTCGCTCTATAAGGATTCTGTTGCCGTTCTCCGGACCCGTCTCCACAAAGCGTTTCTCCACTACGCTGTCGGGGCGCACCACATACACATAGGCCCCNCCCTTCTCCACAACTATAGCCTTCGAGGGGATCTCGATAGCCCCCTCGCGCACATCGAGAAGCACCTTCACTTTAGTGAACTCTCCCGGCAGAAGGCTATGNTCCGGATTGGGCATCTCGGCNCGCACGGAGAATGTGCCCGTCTTCGGGTCAACCTGCGGATCGGCAAAATCCACAAGCCCCTTGAAAGGGTATTCCGACCCGTCGGCAAGGGTGATGGTGACGTACGACTGCACCTTGCTGCTCCCCTCCTCNTCGGCATTGCTGATGGCCACATTACGGTCCTTGCTCCTGAGATAATCAAGGGATGTCATTGAGAAGTCGACCCTCACGGTGTCGCTCTTCACCACTGTAGCAAGTAGCGACTTTCCGGCCGACGGTCCGACAAGCGTACCGATATCGGCCACACGTTCCGATATATATCCTGAAATGGGTGAAGTGACCTGNGTATATCCCAGGGTCAGTTCCGCCTGAATAAGGTCAGCTTCACACACCGCCACCTCGGCATTGGCGCTCTCCGCAGCCGCCACTGCATTGTCNAGGTCAAGCTGTGAGGCTGCATTCTGTTCATAAAGCGGGCGTATGCGCTTCAGGTCGCGGTCGGCNTTCTGGGCCTGCGCACGCGCCTTGTTGAGCTGGGCACGCGCACGATTCACATGAGCCTTNTAAAGNTGAGGGTCGATCACGAAAAGGGTCTGACCCTTACTGATATATGAACCCTCCTTGAAAAGCATCTTCTCCAGATAACCCTCNACACGGGCATGAATCTCCACAAACTGCTGTGCACGTATTCTACCCACATATTCCCCATATATATCTACATGGGTNGTGTCCACCGGGGTCACCTCCACCACCGGGACAGGGGGCGGCACATCCTTCGGCCGGTTAAGAATCAGCACGGCAGCTATGCCGACGGCAACGGCAATGAAAATCGCAATCCANCCCTTTCGTCCGATCCTTCCGATCCAACCTTTTCGCNCNATCCCANCGATCCAACCCGAGGCNCTCCCGGCCCCCCTCTCCTCTCTCCCNAAATCCATCCTATCCTCTTGTGACTTCATGTCCATAAAACCTTAAATTAGTGGAACTACCAATCACATAACGNAATAACCACCCCAATATTACCATGTTNATAAAACTCATCAGTTGATTTCACTCCATTTTTGGTGGAATATTTTGCAGATTATATAATTTTGAGTAATTTTGTAAATATCANNATACGGAATNTTATAATNAATATTTAAGCTTATTTATCAACATAGTGATACTGACAAATAAATCTCTGACTACTCCCGANATAATTCGGAATCTTGGACTGAGGTTCCGCGATTACAGGATGCGGTTGAGGATGACCCGTAAAGAGGTATCCGANGCGGCATCNATCGGTATGACCACCCTCTATAAGTTTGAGTCAGGCAATATGACTGACGTTTCATTCNGCACCCTGCAGAGATTATTGAGAGTGATCGGACTTGGCGAGAACTGGGAGGCATTACTTCCGGAATTACCCGAGTCNCCATATATGTATGATGACAATGATAAGAAAATACAGCGGATAAGACACTCCTCTAAAAAGCAACGGTCATGAAGCATCTGAAAGTAAAATTGTGGCAACAAGAGATTGGACGGCTCGTCTGCGACCCAACCTCGCGACGNATATACTTTATGTATAACCCTAATCTGAACNATATCCCCGACATNGCACCTNTGCTATCATCTTCAAAGAAACGAAACACTCTTCTGCCCATATATGGCGANGAGCGACCGCTTTATCAGGGATTACCACCATTCATTGCGGACTCNCTACCTGACTCATGGGGCAACACGCTCTTTGATAAATGGNTGAAGGACAGCAGAATTCCTCGCAACAAAGTTACTCCGCTTTATAAGCTGATGTTTATAGGCACNCGAGGAATGGGGGCATTGGAATATGAACCGTACGCCGATGAGCTTACCCATANTCGCAAAATCGATATCAAATCACTCTACGACATGTCNCTGAGAATTCTTGAAGAGAGAGACAATAGAGTTCTCGATATCAATGAGGAGCTGACTTTACAAGCTCTNCTCGCTGTTGGCACATCTGCCGGTGGCAGACAGATGAAAGCGATTATNGCCATAAATGAGGAAACCGNNGAAATACGTTCCGGACAAACGGACGGCCTGGAGGGCTTCAATTATTATATAATGAAATTCGGAGATAAGNCTATGCCGATTGCTGAAATTGAGACAGCCTATCACANTATGGCNGTAGCCGCCGGAATNGCTATGGAGGAATGTCGGTTATTCCGGGTCGATGGCATAAACCACTTTCTTACAAAACGATTTGACAGNGCGCACGGAAAGAAGATTCACATGCAGACTCTGGCAGCTATGAACCCCGANGCACGCAGTTACGAAGACCTCGTGGCAACCTATCGCGAACTNTCGATTTCAGAGTCGGAGATCGAGCGACTATTCTGCCGTATGGCTTTTAATGTNATGGCCAACAACACTGACGATCATAACAAAAACTTCGCGTTTCTTCTTGAGGAAAATGGCAAGTGGCTACCGNCTCCCGCCTACGATATGACNTTCATTTTCAATACGGACGCAACCGGTCCTAATATGGAGCGAAGATTGAGCATAGGTGGAAAAACAAGCGAGATTACAAAAGCGGACTTACTTGATTTCGCACGACAAAATGGAATTAAGAATGCCGATTCAATGATAAGCAGAGTGGCAGNTGCTATCAAGNATTTCAATCGATACGCTACNGAAACCGGTATTACGCAACCATGGCGTAGCATCATCCAAAAGACTCTAAATGANAATCTGACTACATTCGGTTATCTTGAAAAAGAAGCCGATNCTAATTCNTCGTTCTGCGACACGTTGGGACGAACCATTGATAANCTCTCCATATCAGTTAACTCCAAAGGGCATATTGAGGTTGCNGCACTTATCAATGGAAAGCGTAAGAGAAGATTCATTCGACCGAATATGGNAATCTACTCCGNCCTGATGAACAAAGAGATCTTCAACCTTTCAATTGAAGATAAAATCCGATTANCCGAAACCCTCTTCCCTCCGGATTAATCGNTATAACTCCGACCATATCGTCNCNGCTCCTCTATTTCCTTTGTCCGATTATAGAATTTCATACTTTATTACCGTCGTAATTATTACCACGGTGACAAAATTACCAAAATCTCCTCAATTTACAAAATGNGAATCCNCCCTGNCGCATCAAATTTAACATCCNTNATANTTTTCATNCNCNCCACCCCGGAATCGTGAAGATTTTTGTTTTCAATCTCAAAATAAAATTGTATTTTTGCACTTTCACTATCTCCATTTCCGAGATTACGGATAAAAACAGCGCCCTTTTTAAAACTTTTAACATNTTTTAAGTNNGCTCTGCTTGATTCAAGCATATTTCTCTGCTTATATTTGCACTTTNNNTNNANATAACCCGATTTTATGGACGAAAAACTCTACATATCCCACCTTTACTACGACACTGACTGGAAAATTCANACCAATCANGAGCATTGTGCCGGAGTCGCNAAACTTGCNGGGGAGTTCGCTGCCCGNTTCGGATATCAGAACTGGGGCGAATTGTCAGGACTTTTGCACGATAGAGGTAAGGAAAGAACAGGATACCAACAATATATACGAAAGAACTCAGGNCTTGATACAACTATCGGCTCACACGGACCAAAAGACCATAGCTATATCGGTGCAATTATTGCCCACAACAACCCGTTGGATGCAGCCTATTGGCTATCAAACGCTATCGCCGGACATCACAGGGGCTTATACGATCTCGACGAACTTAAGACGGTANTACAAACAGATATACCCTCCGAAGTAGACCCCTCTCTCCCTGATGTCAAACTCACACTTCCCCCGGTCAAACCTGACCTTAACGATTTCTCGCATATCGGCCGGATGCTCTTCTCTTGTCTGGTAGATGCCGACTGGCTCGACACAGAGAGATTCATGAACAAAGAGACTGCCGATATCCGAGGTAACTTCGACTCCCTCCCTATCCTTAAGAAGCGACTTGATGATTATCTTGAATCTCTTACAGGTGCGCCCGATTCCCTTGTCAACCGCACACGTCGGGAGGTACAGGAGTTATGCANGGAGGCTGCCTCAAAACCGAAAGGGTTCTTTGAGCTCACCGTCCCTACCGGCGGAGGAAAGACATTGGCTTCTGTGGTATGGGCCTTGAATCATGCCATANACAATGGTATGGAAAGAATCATTATCGCCATACCNTTCACAAGTATAATNGTTCAGACAGCCGACACTCTTCGCAAAATATTCGGTGAAAAGAATGTGGTGGAACANCANAGCGCCATTTCTGACGATAAGGTGACCGACACCAACCGTCTGGCATGCGAGAATTGGGACNCCCCCATCATCGTCACCACCAATGTCCAACTGTTTGAATCGATATATTCCAACAAGACATCACGATGCCGTAANCTACATTCAATCTGCAACNGTGTGGTAGTGCTCGATGANGTGCAGTCTCTTCCGAGAACNCATCTTCAACCTGTCGTCAACGCGATGAAGAGTTATGCCAAACTGTTCGGCGCCTCATTCCTTCTCTGCACCGCCAGCCAGCCGGTGCTCGACGGTGAATGGCAAGGTAGGAACCAAGCCTCATTTTCCGGACTTGACCGCAGCCGTATATATCCTATTATATCTGACGATCTCAGACTGCACGAGCGGATGCGGAGAGCCTCCATCACCATCGACAGGGATTTATCGGATATCCCCGGAATTGCCGGGCGTATATCCGGCCACCGTCAGGTATTGTGCATAGTGAATACGCGCCGTATTGCCCTGGAGCTCTTTGAGGCATTACCGAAAGANGACTGCTCTATCTACCATCTATCCCGCTTCATGTGTGCGGCCCATATTCTGGACGTTATCGCGCGTATAAAGGAGGCTCTGATAAAAGATGAACCGGTAAAAGTGATTTCCACCCAACTGATTGAAGCCGGTGTGGATATCGACTTCCCTGTGGTCTACCGACAGATGGCCGGACTTGACTCCATTCTTCAGGCTGCAGGCAGATGCAACCGCGAAGGCCGCGCCGACAACGGTGACACCATCGTATTCCGCCTGAAGACAGCCCCCAATAAAGGGGATCTGAAAACCCCGGCCGAAGTGATGGAGGATATGATTGATATCTATCCCGATGCCGACTGGTTTTCCCCCTCTGCCATGAGGGACTTCTATCGCATGCTTTACGGACGCACACCATATTTTGATAAGAATGATATCACGGGGCTCCTCTCAAATCCGACATTGGCGCAATACGAAACTGCATCTGAGAGATTCAACCTCATCGACAATCAGGGAGAGACGGTATATGTAAACTACGGTGATGCTCCCGCTCTTATTGAAAAGATCCGATATACAGGTCCCACACGTTCGATGATGCGCAAACTGGGTAGGTATGGAGTAACAATCCATACGCACTATTTCAAAGAGCTCAGCAATGGAGGTCTTGTTGAGGAGGTAGCGCCTGGTATTTTCTATATACCTCTGGAGGCTCAATATGACAGGCTCACCGGCCTGAAACTCAGCAATGAGTATCTTGAGCAGACTTTTATTCTATAAAATATTGAAAAAATAAATATATGGATACCAAAGAACACTTTGACAAAGAGTATGGTCTGGAGATCTGGGGCGACTATGCATGCTTCACCAGACCGGAGCTCAAGGTGGAGCGAATGAGCTATGACGTCATAACTCCCTCGGCGGCCCGAAACATTTTCCAGGCCATATTCTGGAAACCTGCCATCGAATGGGAAATCACTCGTATCGAGGTAATAAATCCCATCAAGTGGATCTCTATCCGCCGGAATGAGGTCGGAGCGGTAGGTAGTGGCAAGAAAGATGCGAAACCGATTTCCGCCACCGGGAAACGACAGCAGAAAAACACTCTTATGCTCCGCGACGTAAGATACCGTATATATGCACGTATGGTGTATCTTCCACCCTCCAAAAGGAACGGGAAGCTGACGCGAACTCCGGGAGCGGATGAGAATCCGAAGAAATATCAGGAGATGTTTGAACGGCGCGCTGAGAATGGACAGTACTTTACATCNCCTTATCTNGGCACAAGGGAGTGTGCNGCCTTCTTCAAGCTTATCGGGCCGGAGGCCAAAAACGGGAGCGACCTCCTTAATGACTCACGCGATTTCGGACTGATGCTCTACGATATGGATTATTCAGAGNCTAANACCCCGACGGCCATGTTCTACCATGCCGTAATGGNTAATGGTGTGATTGATGTTCCACATAAAGATAGTAAGGAGGTATTGAGATGATTCTTAAAAGTCTATATGATTACGCTCAGGCATGNAGCGCCAAACTCCCTCCCGAGGGCCTTGAATGGAAAGAGATCGAATTCATCATTGTCCTTGANGCCGACGGTAGGTTCGTACGTTTTGAATCCACCCGAATCGACAAGAAGAGATGTCAGCGCTTCCTCGTGGCCAAAGCTGTGAAACGCTCCTCAGGCACCAAGCCTAATTTACTTTGGGACAACGGCAAATANGTATTAGGGCTATCTCCTGGCGATAAAAAGGCCCATGACGAGTTTATTGAGACAATCAAGGCTCTCGCTCCCCTTCACCCTCACGACAAAGGATTGAAGGCTCTCATGAAATTCTACGACACTCCACCCTCGGAGCTTATGGCAGCTTTTGAAGCCGATCCCCTCTTCCCCACTGTAATGGAGGGATTGAAATCAAATTTCTCTTTCCGCCTGCAAAGTGATTCCNCCCTTATTGCTGAGAACCGTGATTTACTCGCAGGTCTCGGTATGGAAGGAGTGGAAGAGCTCCCGTCAGGGCGATGCCTTGTGACCGGAGAATACGGCCCGATTGTAAGAACCACAACCCCCACCCCNTTGCCCGGAAATTCACCGATGGCTGCCNTCGTATCGTTTCAAGTGAACTCAGGGTATGATTCATATGGAAAGACTCAGGCATATAATGCCCCTATCTCCGTCAAAGCGGAAAGCGCCATATCATCAGCTCTGAAGTACTTCCTCGGCAAGGATTCGAAAAATAAGGCTCGTATCGGCGACCGTATGATCCTTTTCTGGGGTACCGGTGATAAGGAAGTAGACCATAAAGTAGAGGAGAGTCTTTCACTGCTGATTGATATCCCCGACAAGAAGGAAACCGATCTGGATGCGAAAGTCGGCAATGTAGTCAAGCTCTTCAAGAGTATATATTCCGGAGAAATCAAGACCACGCTTGACGACAGGTTCCATATCGTGGGACTCGCTCCAAATACCGGACGTATCGCTGTGGTATTCTGGATGGACTCTACCCTGAAGGAATTCGCNGAAAACATCTCCTCACATTTCGAGGATATGGAGATTGTAGATACNCGTAAACCGGATAAGAAACGGCCTTATGTAGGAGTCTACTCGATAGTTTCTGCCGTGACTCAAGGTGGCAAGGTATCGGATGCTCTCCCCAACCTCATCGACGAGACTGTAAAATCCATCCTTTACGGCACACGCTATCCGGCTCAGCTGTTGTCAGGAGCCCTACAGCGTATACGCGCCGAACTTACCGANGGACCGGTNTCCATCCAGCGTGCNGCCATCCTGAAAGCAGTGATTAACCGAAATACAAAAAACAACAAACAACATAAATCNTTGAATATCATGCTTGATANAANCAACTCCAANCCCGGATACCTCTGCGGGCGACTGACGGCCGTCCTNGAGAAGATCCAGACAGACGCCAACTCAGGTGATTCCATCCGCACCCGATATATGGGAGCGGCCTCAGCCACACCGGCCGCCGTATTCCCTGCGATGCTCAATCTCTCCCTCCATCACGGGGAGAAGCTTTCCGATGGAAGCCGGATCTTCTTCGAACAGCTAAAACAGGANATTATCGACAAAATGGCCGATGGCGGATTCCCGACCCATCTTGACATGGCCGANCAGGGNAGGTTCTTCGTGGGCTATTACCAACAGAGAGCCGACCTCTACACAAAGAAAGAAAAATAACAATAACAATCTNTATANATACAATNATGGCNNANTTAAAAAACAGATACGATTTCGTATACCTTTTCGATGTGCAGGACGGCAACCCCAACGGCGATCCGGACGCTGCCAATCTCCCCCGTGTGGATGCTGAGACAGGAAACGGTCTCGTGACAGATGTATGCCTCAAACGCAAGGTACGCAACTATGTGGAACTGGCTCGAGAGGGTAAACCCACCTTCGAGATATTCATTCAGGAGGGGGCCGTACTCGACAACCGTGTAGAGGATATCTACAAGACTGAGGAGGTCAAGAAAGCTGACAAGAACACACAGAAAGANGTTGCCAAGAAAGCTCTCTGCGCACGCTACTACGACATCCGAACCTTCGGAGCGGTAATAGCAACCAAAGAAAAGCAGGGNCAGGTGCGCGGAACTGTCCAGATGACCTTTGGCCGCTCAATCGATCCTATCGTAAGCCTCAACCACGCCATCACAAGAATGGCTGTGACTAAAGAGAGCGACAAAGAGAAAGAAAAGACTATGGGACGTAAGGCAACNGTGCCCTATGGACTGTACAGGGTNCATGGTTTCGTCAACGCCAACCTCGCCAATCAGACAGGATTCGAGGAGGAAGATCTGGAACTCTTCTGGGAGGCTCTTCTCAACATGTTTGACAACGATCGCTCAGCNGCTCGCGGCNTGATGTCNGCCAGAAAATTGATCGTATTCAAACATGACTCCAAATTGGGAAATACACCGGCCAACCTTCTCTTCGACAGAGTGAAGGTGACAAAGAAGGCTACTGCCGACACACCCAGAGAGTTCAGCGACTATGAGGTGGAGATCGACACAAAGGACCTCCCCAAAGGAGTGACTGTAGAGGAAAAAATCTGACCTCTCGCTATCAGGATGAGTCCATATCCCGACTCCTCAATGCTTCAGTTGTCGGGGATACAGCACTATACGCTGTGTCCCCGGCAATGGGCATTGATACATATCGACCAATATTGGGAAGACAACCATCTCACCACTGAGGGAGAACTACTCCACAAAAATGTTGATAATCCGTTCCTGAGGGAGACTAACGGGACCGATATACTTACTCTCCGTGGCTTACGAATAAGCTCACCCATACTCGGTCTTACAGGAATAGCCGACGCCGTCGAGATTCATCCCTTCCCCGGCGCACCTTCTAAGAAAGCTGACCTGCTTGAGAGCCATCTCTTCACAGCTCTTCCCATCGAATATAAGCGAGGCAACCGTAAAGTAAATGACTGCGACCGCGTCCAGGTGACTGCTCAAGCTATGATCCTGGAAGAGATGTGGAATATCAACATACATCAGGGGGCGGTATTCTACTGGCAGGAACGTCATCGGGAATACTTTGACCTCACCGAATCTCTCCGGGATAAAGTAATAATAGCGGCCAAAGAGATGCATACTTTATTTGAAAGAAAAACTTTACCGCTGCCGGAAAATGAAACCAACTGCAGGAGCTGCTCTCTTTATGACCGCTGTCTTCCCAAATTAGCTTATCGATCGGCCGACAGTTATATCAAGCAATCCCTACAAATCCTCTCGCAACCTGAATCATGAAACGACTTCTCAACACATTGTACATCACCACTCCTAATGCCTATATCTCAAAAGAAGGCACCAACATCGTAATAAGTGTGGATAATGAGGAGAGATTCCGTATCCCCTCCATGAATCTTCAGGCGATAAACACATTCGGTTATCAGGGAGCCAGTCCGGGAGTAATGAAACTGTGTGCAGATAATGGTATTGCACTAACGTTCTTCTCACCTAACGGCCGATTCATTGCACGCTGTCAAGGGCCCACTCAGGGTAACATACTGTTACGGATCAAACAATACCGTATCCTTGATGATGCAGAGGCAAGAGTGAGGATAAGCCGCCTTTTTATCTACGGAAAACTTTTCAACACCAGAGCGATATTACGTAGGTGCATTCGGGACTATCCGGCCCACACTCAAAAATGTTTAATTGAGAAATCAGCCGAAAGAATCCGTATGCTTGCCATTAGAACGTTGGCGCAGACCGACCTTGACCAGCTCCGTGGACTGGAGGGGGAGGGAGCAAGTGAATATTTCTCTGTTTTCGATCATTTGATATTGCATCAGAAAAGAGAGTTCCGTTTTGAAGGAAGAGTGCGCCGCCCTCCGACAGACTATATAAACGCCATGCTCTCATTTGCTTATTCAATGTTGGCAAACGACTGCGCGGCTGCATTAGAGGGAGTGGGGCTTGATCCGGCAGCCGGATTCATGCATGCCCTACGACCTGGCAGAAACTCATTGGCATTAGATCTTATGGAGGAGATGCGCGGATATATTGTCGACCGATTTGTATTATCGTTAATCAACACCCGACAAATCACACCTTCAGATTTCAAACGCCATACTTCCATCGACAGCGAGATGGATACATCGGTAACATTGACAGAAAGCGGGATGAAGAAATTCCTGACTGCGTGGCAAGCGAGGAAGAAAACGGAATTCCAACATCCCTTTATCAACGAGAAGATTTCCATTGGCCTTCTACCTCATGTGCAAGCTCTTCTACTTGCCCGCTTCATACGCGGTGACATCGACAACTACCCGGTCTTTCTGATGAAATAATGCTATTATAGCTTTTCAATTTAAAGAAACTCTACTTAAAATAAATCAAAACAAATGTACGTTTTAATAACATATGATGTCAACACCTCCACATCAGAAGGTCGTCGACGGCTGCGTAAAGTGGCGAATTGCTGTAAGGATTATGGCCAACGGGTACAGAATTCAGTATTTGAATGTCTACTCTCAGAAAGTCAATTAATCCTCCTCCGCAATAAGTTACTGTCTTTAATTGATAAAGATCTTGATTCCATACGTATCTACCGTTTAGGTAAAGCCTACCATGGAAAGATTGAACATCTCGGCCAACAGACTGCCTATGACTTTGAAGGCGAACTCATCATATAATCTCCACAGATCCACATCGGATGTCTGAAACTTATCCTATCGCACAACCCGATAGCAGATCCAAACCGGGTTCATTAAAATAATCCCATTGTCTAAGATGGGTTCATCATACAACCCGATGGCAGATCTACTCCGGATTCATTAAAATGATCCCATTGGCTAAGATGGGTTCATTGTACAACCCGATGACAGATCTACTCCGGGTTCATTAAAATGATCCCATTGTCTAAGGTGGGTTCATTGTACAACCCGATGACAGATCTACTCCGGATTTCTGAAAAGAGTAATCCTTTCAGAAGTTCAATATGATTTTGGGGTTATATCCAATAGGGTAATTCTTCCTACAACAATCGGTAGGATATTTTCCCTATGACCAATCCCATTTTCAGTTGACTTACGAACTGCGACCCTAAAGTGCTTCATAAATCCCGAAAGCATCGCAAATGATGAATATCAAATAAATAGCTAAAAAGAAGGCCCTCATATAATCCCGATGTCACTAAACATCGACACCTTCGCAAAAAAGCAGCACAAACTCGTTGTGACTTAAACGAGTACTGCCCCCCTGTCGCACCCCACGTGGGTGCGTGAATTGAAACAGAAAAAATAATAATTTTAGGTTAAAAAATAGTAAGTCGCACCCCACGTGGGTGCGTGAATTGAAACTGTTTGGGGGTATTTTCCCACGCCGTGAAGTTAAGGTCGCACCCCACGTGGGTGCGTGAATTGAAACAT
>JAAVDU010000041.1 GCA_014801605.1 Bacteroides sp. | reverse complement strand
GTGTTCCGGCAAGGCGAGAGCGGTGGATCATACAACTTTGATCCGGTATTTCTGATCGTGATAACTGATTTCGACATGAACCCGTTTGAGAAACAGTTGGTCAACGAGGTAGTACTCATGGAAAGAAACACCGGAGTTGTCTTCACCGAGGACTTCAAGATATTCTTTCTCTCACTTTCTCGTGTGAGCGCCGATTGGGATCAATGTAAAACAGAACTTGAAAGAAGACTTTTTCTAGTAAAGAATATGGATAAACTCAATAAGGAATCAAAACCGTATAAATGCGGTCGATATGCCGACATGTTCAAAGCTTCTGAAATAGCNTCNATGGCGGNAGAAGATATTGTNGCCTACCGTAACTCCATCATGATAGAGNTGGAGCGNCAGTCAGAGCTTGAATTTGCCAAAGAGGAAGGCCTGGAAGAAGGCTTGCAAAAAGGCTTGGAAGAGGGAATAGAAAAAGGCATAGAAAGAGGCATAGAAGAAGGGAGANTGAAGGAGAAAATAGATGTAGCCCGCAGACTGAAANAGANTGGAATAAGTGTGGGCGATATCATGCNTTTCACCGGCCTNTCGGAAGCACAGATAATNGATTTATAAATAAAACCGGGGCATGACNCTTNAANCGTCATGCCCCGGTTTTATTTATGTCTATCAGCGAGGGAGTGAGGCGAGGAGGTCGGCTACGATGAAGGTGGAGCCGCCGATAAAGATGATGTCGTTTTCTCCCGATTCATCAAGGACCTTCTCATATGCACTTTTTACGTCGGGGAAGACTCTGCCGTCNAGACCTGCATCCAGGAATCTTTTGTGGAGCTCCGTTGCGGGGAGTGCGCGTGGTATGGCTGCATTGGTGATATAGTATTCAGCATCTTTGGGTAAAAGCTTCAGAATCTTGTCAATGGCCTTATCGGCCACAAATCCTATCACAATCCTCAGCGTGCGCCGCTCAGAGCCTGTGCCTCTAAGACGATCGAGCTGCCCCATATTATAAGTGATGCCTGCGATGTTGTGTCCGGTGTCAGCGATTGTAAGGGGTGAGTGAGACAATACAGTCCAACGTCCGGCTAATCCGGTCAGTTTCTCGACACCTTCGATACCTTTGACCACACTTCTGTTGTCGATATCTATTCCGGCCTCACGCATAGCGTCTACGGCATTGAGAACGGTGTTGAGATTCTTCAGCTGATAATCACCGGCAAGAGGGGAGATCCATTCCCCCTCCGCTGAGGAGCCTTGCCATCCGCCGCCCGGCACTTCAGCCGAGTCGGCCGGGCATATAGAGAGGATACGCGGTCTCTCCTCGGCAAAAATTATGGGAGCTCCGACACCCTTTGCTTTGTCAAGGAATACCTGATAAGTCTCGTCGGTTGTTTCACCAATCACCACCGGAATCCCCGGTTTTATGATGCCGGCCTTCTCGGCAGCAATCTTTTCAGGAGTATCACCGAGAAACTGTGTATGATCATTGGAGATATTTGTGATCACGCATACCTCGGGAGTGATGATATTGGTGGAGTCGAGTCGTCCCCCCATCCCGACCTCAATCACCGCATAATCTACATTCTCTTCGGCAAACCAGTTAAATGCCATCATCATGGTTAGCTCGAAGAAGGAGGGATGGCCGGCATAGCCGGAGTCTTTCCATTTCCTGACAAACTCAATCACCTTCTCCTCCGGGATCATCTCGCCATTGACGCGCATTCTTTCCCGGAAATCCACAAGATGGGGAGAGGTGTACAGCGCAGTCTTGTATCCCNTNCTCTGNAGGATAGCNGCCAGCATATGGGANGTAGANCCTTTGCCGTTTGTGCCCCCTACATGAATGCTTTTGAACCGGCGGTGAGGATGATTGAAGAATCTGTCGAGTTCAAGCGACGTATCGAGTCCCGGTTTATAAGCCGCCGCTCCGATTCTTGAAAACATCGGAAGTTGAGAGAAGAGGAAATCAAGAGCTTCTTTATAGTCAAGCTCCGTATTGTTGTTTGATTGCATATGGTTAATGATTTGTGGGATAGGGGTGTCATCACATCCCATAGAGAAGAAACCCTACCAGACCCATCACGCAGATGATGAAGATAGGATGGAGTCTTATCGATTTAGCGCCGATCTTGATCGGCCAGTAGACAAGGCAGAAAGAAACGGCACAGATTGCGATATTCGTCCAAAGTTGCCAGGAGATGCCGTTAGGGTTGAAGTTAGCGGCGTTCATAAGCATGATTGCGGCAGATGCGATAAGGCCTACCACTACGGGACGCAACCCGGAGAATACAGCCTTGATGGCACCGCTCTCACTGTGTCGGCGTATGAAATGAGAACTGTAGAGCACGAGGAGGAAACTGGGCACCACCACAGCCAAAGTGGCCACCACTGATCCGAGGAGGCCCCAACCCACACCTTGCAGTTCGGGATTAACGCTTCCCGGGGCTACAAAACCTATATAAGTAGCCGAGTTTATTCCGATAGGGCCCGGGGTCATCTGGGAGATGGCCACAATGTCGGTAAACATGGTTTCGGATATCCATCCCGGTGTCACCACCGCTTTCTCCACCAGAGAGAGCATGGCGTAGCCACCGCCGAATCCGAAAATACCGATCTTGATATATGCCCATATCAATTGCCAGTAGATATTCATAGTCTGTTGATTAGATGTTGATAACTGAAAGACGTCAATTCTCCGGGGCCTTACGGTTTGAAAGCTTCCACATTAGGAATCCGAAGAAACCGCCCAGAATGATGTAGAGTATAGGGTTAGAGATGAATCCGAGGTCAAGAGAGATCATGAGAGCCACGACAAAGGGGATCCACACTGTCTTCCATTGGAGTTTGGCAGCTTTTGCCGATGTGATCACAGGGGCGATTATAAGGGCCACCACACAGGGGCGTATACCCATGAATATGGAGGAGATCACCCTGTTGTTCTTGATCATATCCGGGGTGAGGAAAATGGCGATAGCGAGGATAATGAGGAAAGAGGGTAGTATTGTGCCCAGAGAAGCAACGATGCTTCCTTTCCCTCCATGAATCTTATCGCCTACTGAAGTGGCGATATTCACAGCGAGTATTCCCGGAAGAGACTGAGAGATGGCGAGAAGATCAAGGAAGTCGTCGCGTTCAATCCAGTGGTGCTTGTCGACAATCTCCCGTTCGATGATTGAGATCATGGCCCATCCCCCTCCGAAAGTGAAGAGACCGATCTTGAAGAATGTGGTGAATAGGGCGAGATAGGTAGAATCCTTTTTTTCAGTCATAAGTTGTTTTTATTGAAATCGGAAGGCCATANCCCTATGAGAGGGTGATATGGCCTTCCGGATTAGGAATGGAAAGATAGTGTTAACTATCAATATTTATGATCAGAAGTCTCGAGTTCGGCCGGAGTCAGTTTCTTACGGTCCATGGAATACCATACGTAAGCTATGTATCCCACGACGAAGGGGATGAGGATAGAGACATAGCTCATGGCCGTCAGAGTGAACTCGGAAGAGGAGGCATTGCGTATGGTGAGCGACGATGCCGGGTCGAGGGTCGAGGGATAGAAGGGGGTATCTCCGAAACCGGCCACCCAGAAGAGTGACACGACAGCGAGGAAGGTTCCTATTCCCGTAAACCAGATGCCTTTTGTGAAGTGGGGTGAGAGCACAGAGCGGAGAAGTCCGTAGAGCACGAGCACCACACCNATGAGCAGAGCTGCGGCNGCCCACCAGAGATTGCAGTAGTTGTGGAAATACTTGAAGGGTGTGTCCACCACGTTGACGGTGTAGTTGGCATTTTCTGTCACTGTATATCCGTCGGTGGTCAGAACCATGGCGAGAAACCACAGGAAGAACACCACGAAGATTCCACCGTTGATGAAAGCCTTCCTCTTCAGGATAGCGAAGAAGTCGGGATCATCGGTGATNTTGTTCATCATATAGAGGGCAGCCTGCATTCTNGCAAGGAAAAGCACNGCCACTCCGAGCACAAGATTCTGCCAGTTGAAGATAGCCTCGAATCCGTGAGTGGGGGCCCATTTCGAGATCACGGGATTACCGGCNTCAAGAAGGTTGCCTCTCGACACCGTGAATTCCGCTCCGAAGAAGAACATGGAGACAGCCACTCCGAGAAGGATACAACCCACACATCCGTTGATGAAAAGGAAGATGTCGTAAGTGCGTGTGCCATAGATATTACCCTGCTTGTTGCGGTATTCATAGCTCACGGCCTGCACGATGAAGCTGAAGAGGATGAGCACCCACAGCCAATATGCGCCGCCGAAGCTTGTGGAATAGAATAGAGGGAAAGAGGCGAAGAAAGCTCCACCGAACGTTACGAGCGTNGTGAAAGTCAGTTCCCACTTACGTCCCATTGAGTTGACGATTAGATCACGGCGCTCTTTCGATGATGCGCACAGGAGCATCGACTGCCCCCCCTGCACGAAGAGCAGGAATACGAGGATGCCGCCGAGCACGGATATAAGCACCCACCAGTAGTTCTGAAGATATTCGAGAGTCATAGCTTAAATTCGTTAATGATATCAATGGTTNTCTTTCTCAAGGTCGGTGAGAGAGCGCTTCCCGATCTGGCGGAGCATGATGCTCACCTCAGCCACGAGGAGCACAGTGAAGATAGCTGCGAAGAGCCAGAATGTGAGGATCACCGAGCCGGAAGATATCTCGGAGATAGCNGCCTTGGTCGGGAGGAGGTCCTGTACGGTCCAAGGCTGACGTCCTACCTCAGCCACCATCCATCCAGCCTCCGAGCATANCCACATGAAGGGAACGGAAATAATCGCGATCCACTGCATCCAGGGGAGGCGCACCAGCCAATCTTTCTTATAGGCGGCGAAGAGAGCCACAATAAAGAANAGGAGGAAGTAGGAGCCGAGAATCACCATTACGCGGAAAGAATAGAAAGTTACCCCCACCGGCGGAATAGCCTCATCGACAGAGTCGAAATATCCATAACCGAAATAGGGATAGTATTCGCGGAGCTGTTGTTCGGCGGCTGCCATAGCCTGCTGATCATTGTTGGCCCGAGCGAGGTCGTATGCCCTGAGAGCCTCGTGGGAGAGTTTTCCGAGACGTATTCTCTCTGCGTAGCTCACGGTGTTGATTGTGTCGCCCGCCTCGTTGACGTCGATACCGTTTACGATATCTGAGATTCCGGGCACAAAAGCGTTGAGATCATGTTTNGCGAGGATAGAGAGGCCGTAGGGGAGAGATATGTCGAAGAGATATTCATCCTCATCGTTGTCCCATCTCTTGTCGGGGTTTACGAGACCTGCGGCCACGATTCCCTGGGAATATCCGCCATGATAAAGTCCCTCCATAGCCGCGAGCTTCATAGGCTGGCATTTGGTCACCTCCACGGCAGAGCCGTCGCCGGTCCACATAGTGAGGAGCAGACCGATAAGTCCGATCCAACCACCCACCTTAATACTTCTGATGGCGAAAGCCTCNTTGCGCTTCTTATAAAGGAACCAAGCCGAGACACCGATCACGAAGACGCCGGAGAGAGCCCATCCGGAGCATACGGCATGCAGATATTTGTTGACAGCCACTCCTGAGAAGAGCGCCCAGAAATTGTCCATCACGTTTCGCATCTGCGCGGGATCGAACTCCATGCCCACAGGATACTGCATCCAGGCGTTGGCCACGAGAATCCAGAGAGCCGAGATAGAAGCGCCGAGCCATGTGAGCCATGTGGAGGCGAGATGGAAACCGGGGCTAACCTTCTTCCATCCGAAGAACATCACGGCCACGAAAGTCGATTCCATGAAGAAAGCGAGGATACCCTCGATTGCGAGAGGAGCTCCGAAGATGTCGCCCACAAACCATGAATAGTTGCTCCAGTTTGTGCCGAACTCGAATTCGAGGATAATACCCGTAGCCACTCCGATAGCGAAGTTGATGCCGAAGAGAGTCATCCAGAATTTGGTGGCAGCGAGCCACTTTTCGGATTTAGTCTTAAGATAGAGGCTTTCCATCACGGCCACAATCAGGGAGAGTCCGAGCGTGAGCGGGACAAAGAGCCAGTGATAGATGGCAGTGAGGGCGAATTGCCATCGCGACCAGTCGACAACTGTCATTAAATCGTCCATATCTACTTACTGTTTTTATGATTAGATGTTTAGAAAATTAAGGGTTATGTCGCGCGGGGAGTACAGTTTCATCGGTTGATGAGAGTTGTGCGTACATGCTCGGCGCGTTGCTCGTCGGTGTCAAAGTCGCGGGAGAGNATATTGGGGAAGAAGAGCAGCTTCATCACCACAAAGAAGATGAATACTTTCAGGATGATGATTAACCAGAGAGTTTTCCCGACGGTCATCTGTCGGAATCCGTCGTAATACAGGCTCCACACGCTGTGGAATGCGTTGGAAATCGAGGATGTGCTCAAGTTCGGGAATGGAATCATAATCTATAGTGTGGAGTGGGTGTGAGTGGTGATGTGGTTTAGAGTTCAAGATGAGGAAGAGACGTAATGTTCCGCAAAATTAAAATGATTTATTAAAAAAACAAAATATGTAGGAGAAAAATTGAGGTGTGGTATAAAAAAGTTTCCGGTCGGTTTTTTAATAGGGAAAATTTGTTGATTAATCGTTGAAATTAGTTATCTTTGCGATGAAATTCGGAAAACGTTCCGGCAGAGGTGCCGGTGGGCCGGATTTCCATTAACCCGAATAGAGAACTCTAAAGATATACCCCAGACATGGCATTATGGTTTGAGTGCAAAGTGCGCTACGATAAAATGATGGAGAACGGCACCGTCAAGAAGGTCAACGAGCCCTATCTTGTGGATGCCCTGACATTCACGGAAGCGGAGGCGAGAATCATNGAGGAGATCAGCCCGTTCATAAGCGGTGAATTCTCCATATCCGCAGTGAAGAAGACCAAGATCTCCGAGATTTTCTTTGACGACAGCGCCGACAGGTATTATATGGTGAAGGTGAATTTCATCACCCTCGACGAGAAGAGCGGGGTGGAGAAGAAATCGGCCTCTTTCATCCTTACCCAAGCCTCCGACCTTGAAGGGGCGCTTGAGCGATTCAAGGAGGGGATGAAAGGGACTATGGCCGACTACGANATCGCATCGATAGCCGAGACCCCTCTGATGGATGTGTATCCGCTCGACCTGTCAGCCGAGAAAGCTCCGGCAGGAGGGGAGGGAGCGCAATGACNGGNATAGGAGAACGGCTTGAATCGATACGCCGCGAGATTCCTGAAGGTGTGAGTCTGGTGGCAGTCTCAAAGTTTCATCCCGTATCAGAGCTCAAGGAGGCCTACGAGGCCGGACAGNGGCTCTTCGGAGAGAGCAGGGTGCAGGAGCTCCTTGAGAAGGAGCCGGCCCTCCCTTCAGATATAAAATGGCACTTCATCGGCCATATACAGACCAATAAGCTCCGTCAGCTCATCGGCAAGACAGCTCTCATAGAGAGTGTGGATTCCGAAAGGCTTCTTCGTCTGATAGATGCGGAGAGCGCCAAGGCCGGGGTTGTCACAAGAGTGCTGATGCAGGTCCATGTGGCTCAGGAGGAGACAAAATTCGGTTTTGACCCTGAAGAACTCCTTGACTTTTTCAGAGAACGCAGGTTTGAGAGTCTTGTAAGCACCCATATCTGCGGCGTGATGGGAATGGCGAGCAATACCGACGATGAGGAGCGTGTGAAAGCCGACTTCCGGCGCATAGCGGAGATCTACCGCAGCATACGCGACGACAGCACACTCGGNCTACGCGGATTCGACACCCTTTCGATGGGGATGAGCGGCGACTGGCCGCTGGCAGTGGCCGAAGGTGCCAACGTGATCCGTATAGGGACAGCCATCTTCGGAGAGCGCGAATACACCCGCTGACAATACGAACTAAAAATTTTTTATATAAATCTAAACATAACATTATGAGTTCCAACACAACAACAGCGACAAAATCGAATGGCAACGTTGTTGCCATCATCGCGATGTTCTTCATGTTCGCGATGATCTCGTTTGTCACCAACCTCGCTGCCCCTATCGGTACAATCTGGGGCAATCATTTTGAAGGCAACAGCTTCCTCGGAATGCTGGGCAACATGATGAACTTCCTCGCCTATCTCTTCATGGGTATCCCGGCCGGTAATCTTCTGGTGAAGATCGGCTACAAGAAGACNGCCCTCTGGGCAATGGGTGTAGGTATCGTAGGTCTTTTCGTACAGTGGCTCTCAGGTCTCGGNGAGGCAGGCATCAGCATGTTCATCGTCTATCTGATCGGTGCNTTCATCTGCGGTTTCTGCGTATGTATGCTCAACACCGTTGTCAACCCTATGCTTAACCTTCTCGGTGGCGGCGGCAACAAGGGTAACCAGCTTCTTCAGACCGGCGGTGCCCTCAACTCCCTCTCCGGCACTCTGACCCCCTTCTTCGTAGGCGCCCTCATCGGCCAGCTTACACCCCAGACCACTATCAGCAATGTGTCGCCCCTTCTNTGGATCGCCATCGGAGTGTTCGCACTTGCATTCGTGATCATCTCCTTCGTGACTATTCCCGAGCCCAACCTTGCCAAGGCAGGTCAGGCCAAGCCCAAATATGAGCACAGCCCCTGGAGCTTCCGCCACACAGTGCTCGGCGTTATCGGTATCTTCATCTATGTAGGTATCGAGATCGGCATCCCCGGCACCCTCAACTTCTATCTTTCCGACCAGACAGCGAGCGGAGCCGGTGTGATTGGCGACGCATCCACAATCGCCGGTGCCATCGTAGCCGTTTACTGGTTCCTGATGCTCGTGGGCCGTACCCTCAGCTCCGCNATCTCCGGCAAGGTATCTACCCGCACACAGCTTATCGCCGTNTCGGGCATGGCTATCCTTCTTGTTCTGGCAGCTATCTTCACNTCCAAGGACTCTCTCGTAGGCGTTCCCGGCTTCATCTATACAGGTGCCGGTGGTGAGATCGCCAGCGTTCCTATGAGTGCATTGTTCCTCGTGCTTTGCGGTCTCTGCACCTCTGTTATGTGGGGTGGNATCTTCAACCTNGCTGTCGAGGGTCTCGGCAAATACACCGCACAGGCTTCAGGTATCTTCATGATGATGGTAGTAGGTGGNGGCGTCATTCCTTTGGTTCAGCAGCTTTTCGCCAAGGAGATCGGCTACATGTCAAGCTACTGGCTCATCGTGGCATGTCTCGGCTATCTCTTCATCTACGGCATCTGGGGTTGCATCAACGTCAACAAGGATATCCCCGTAGCTCTTGAGGATGAACTCAAAGAGGAGCTTGTCTAACTGAAATGACATAGTCAGACTTCCCTTCCGAGGATAAAGTCATGACATAACGATAGACGCCCGAGAACAGGCCTGTTCTCGGGCGTCTATCGTTATGTCAGCCGGTAATTGCAGTAGGGGAGAGGTCAGAGGAATTTCTGCATCTCGGGGGTGGCGGGAGCATCGACCGAAATCTCCACCTTTGATACGGGATGTATGAACTCTATATGTCGGGCGAGCAGGGAGATCCCTCCGTCGGGATTGCTGCGGCGTGCGCCATATTTGAGGTCACCCTTGATGGGATGTCCCATAGCGGCGAGCTGACAGCGGATCTGGTGCTTCCTGCCTGTGAGAAGGTTTATCTCAAGGAGAGAATACCGTTCCCCTTTGGCGATAGTNTTATACTTCAACACCGATTTCTTCGCNTCCGGATTCCTCTCGTCGGATATGAAGGTTTTATTGAGGCGACCGTCCGACACGAGCCAATCGGTAAGAGTNCCTTCCGGGTTNTCGGGATGACCCTCAACGAGTGCCCAATATGTTTTATGCATCTCCCCCTTACGGAGCATATCGTTGAGCCGTGACAATGCTTTGGAGGTTTTGGCGAATACCACGACACCTCCAACGGGTCGGTCGATACGATGCACGACGCCGCAGAAGACATTTCCGGGTTTGTTATACTTCTCCTTGAGGTATTGTTTGATGATTTCGGAAAGAGGGGTGTCGCCGGTCTTGTCGCCCTGGACAATCTCTCCCGGCAATTTATTGACGATGATGATATGGTTGTCTTCGTATAACGGAGTCATGACTTATGGTAATTAAAAGTAAAGATAAGGGTAAAAAGTAACGGGTCGGCTCCGATGGAACCGACCCGTTCTGTTGGTGGCGGGGGCAGGACTCGAACCTACGACCTTTGGGTTATGAGCCCAACGAGCTACCACTGCTCCACCCCGCGGTGTNATTTACGATGCAAAGTTACGGCTTTTTCGGATACTGACCAAATATTTCGGCAAAAAAATCACATAANATTATGTTAAAATATGTTATATATTTGATATATAGATAAATAAAAATATTAAGAGGAGACTGATGCAAGATGCTGATCAGTCTCCTCATGAAGATATTTCTANTGAGAATGGNTNGCGATTCCCTNTTCGNNCCTCTTTCAGGCGTTNATTTGTTGTTTATGCTGTAGGCGGTCGGCGATGTATTGGTTGAAGACCAGGCCGGCCACNATCAGGANGAGGCCGAGGTAGGTGGTGGGCATGATCGGTTCGCCGAGAATCATCGATATGAAGAAGAGGGAGAGGAAGGGGGCCAGATAGCAGATCTGGTTGATNAGAGTGGGATTGTTGGTGGTGCGAATCGCCAGTCCGAAGCATATGAAAGGTATTCCCATCTCGAAGGCTCCGATGTAGGCACCTGAAAGGAGAGCCTCCGTTGAGAGGGGNCGGAGAGGGATGAAGAGGGTGCCTATGAGCATATAAATCATGCCGAAGAGGAAAGTGAGGAACAATGTCCCCGTCTGGTTGAGTTCATNCTNCAGCTTATCGCTCATNATCCANTATAATGCCCATAGAGCCGCGCTAAACACTCCGTAAAAGAGTCCGACAGGTGAGATGTNGCCGGTGATCCCCTTACCACCTAACGAGATTGNCACGACACCGGCGAGCGATATGAGCATACCGATATATTTCGCCGGGGCTACAGNCGTGCGGTGNATCACGGCGAGCATAATNGCCAGAATAATGGGCCAGATATAGTTGACAGGCTGTGCAATCTGAGCCGGTAGATAATCATATGCCTTGAAAAGGATAAGATAATACGCCACCGGAGATATCATTCCCAGGGCGGCAAACCGGAGCCACACTGCCGGAGTCAGCTTTTTAAGCTGACTCCATCCATGTGTTGCCGTCATCCATACCGTGAAGATAGCCAAAGCTGTGGCTGTAGCTACAAACACCATCTCGAACGGGGTCATATGTCTGAGCGCCACTTTGAAAGCGGTGGCTACGGTCGACCAGCTCAGCACAGCCGTCATTCCCAGGAGAAGAGATCGGTCGGGTTTCATATACTTATTGTCTTATAGCCTCCACCTCTTCGGTGGTCAACGGTATTTTCTTTCCGAGCCGGCGTGCGCCATCCTTGGTGATGAGGTAATCCTCCTCATTGCGTATCCCTCCGAAGTCGCGCCATTTGTCGAGCTCAGTGTAGTCGATAAACTCCTTGAAGCGTCCTTCACCCTTCCAGAGGTCGATGAGTTCAGGAATGAAATAGACTCCCGGTTCGATTGTGAGCACGAATCCCTCCTCGAGGGGGCGTGCGAGACGCAGGGACTTGCGGCCGAACTGAGTTGATTTCGGTTTACCGTCATAACCCACATACACCTCGCCGAGATTCTCCATGTCGTGTACGTCAAGGCCCATCATATGCCCCAGCCCACAGGGGAAGAACATCGCGTGTGCTCCCGCCTTTACAGCCTCCTTCGGATCCCCCTTCATTATGCCGAGTCCTTTGAGGGCATCGCAGATCACCTCGGCCGATTTCTCATAGACATCTACAAAGGGTACGCCGGGGCGGAGCATATCCACGGCGGCGAGATGAGAGGCCACCTGTATGTCGTATATCATCTTCTGTCGCGGAGTGAAAGTAGGGTCGGCACATATTGTCGACGACATATCCCCCGCATACCCCATCTGAGTCTCCGCACCGGCATCGATGAGCACCATATCGCCCGGTTTGATGAGGTTGCCGTGATAATGATTGTGGAGAGTCTGGCCGTTGATAGTGCAGATGATCGGGAAAGAGAGCTCGCAGTTATTTGATTTGGCTACCCCCTGGATGATCGATGCCAGCTCATACTCATGCATTCCGGGGCGCAGTTGCTTCATAGCCTCGATGTGCATGTCGGCGGTTACGTTGCAGGCACGTTCAATCTCCTCGATCTCCTCCGGCTGTTTGTGGTTGCGCATATCCACGATAGCCCTGATAAGGTCTACCGATGGCTGTTCGGCTCCCGGACGTATGTCGAGAAGTTTGAAGAGCTTCAGGGAGTGTTCCGGACGATATACGGGGAGATAATGTATTCTTCTCCCCTCGGCGCGGGCACGNTCGAGAGTCTCCCTGAGTTGGGCGGAGGGGACCACATTATCCACCCCGACGCTGTGAGCCTTCTCGTGGAGAGTAGGCTGAGTGCCCATCCATACGATATGGTCGATGGTCAGTTCATCGCCGAAAATGATTTCACGGTCATTGTCGATGTCGATGATTGCGGCCAGCCCGGCGAAGGGTAGTCCGAAATAATAGAGGAAAGATGAGTCCTGACGGAAATTATATGTGTTGTCCTCATAGTTGCAACCGGTCTCGTCGTTTCCGAGCAGGAGCACCACGCCGCTTCCGAGACGCTCCTTGAGCTCTTTGCGGCGTTTGATATAGATCTCTTTGTCAAACATTGATGTTATGGTGATTTAAAGGAATTGATGTGGCAAAATTAATAAATTTTGTGAAAAAGTAGGTAGGAATGGAAAAGTTTTGCTAATTTTGCTCAGAAATTAAAATGATGTGCAATCGGGGCCCTCCCGAAGGAGNGNGAGCCGGTTGCACACGGCCAAGGCTAAAACCCAATCAAAAGCCCGAAATAGAGATGGTTCTTAAGACAAGAGATAAGTTTATAGAGGTGGCTCGGCAGCTTTTTGCAAGAAAAGGTGTCGAGAATACNACTATGAACGATATTGCGAGTGCATCCGATAAAGGGAGGCGTACCATCTACACCTATTTCAAGAGNAAGCGGGATATCTTCAATGCCGTCATAGAGTCGGAGACCGACCAGCTTCTGACGCGTCTCAGGCTGATAGTGGCCCGCGACACCACTCCGGAGGAGAAACTTCTGGAATATGTCGACTGCCGGTTTGAGACGATGAAAGAGATAGTGAGCCGCAACGGTTCGTTGCGTGCCGGCTTCTTCCGCGACGTCAGGAAAGTAGACCGTGCGAGGAAGATGATCACNCGCAAGGAGACAGCGATGCTCCGCGAGATNCTTCAGCAGGGAGTGGAGAGCGGTGTCTTCGAGATCCCCAACCTCAATCAATACGCCGTGATCATNACGCAGGCCATCCATGGTCTTGACGTGCCATATATCCGCGACACGCTGATCGATGAGGGTATTGACAAGGAGATGCTCAAGAGCTACATATCCAACATCATAGTCAACGGCATCAAACGCAGATAAAGGAGAGAGGGTGGCGGCAGCTGCCGGACAGGAGAAATAAGAAAACAAAATAGATCAGAATATGTATATCAACTCCATAGGATATTATGTGCCTTCGGCAAGAGTTACAAACGACTATTTCGAGCGACTGAACGGATTGGAGCCGGGTTGGATTCTCCAGCGCACCGGTATCACGAGCCGTTCCAAGGCAGCGGCCGATGAGAACGCCGACACNATGGCCATCGATGCCATCGAGAATGCATTGCCCCATCTTCCGTATGANATCAAGGAGGTGGACCTTATCGTAGGGGCNTTCTATGCAGCCTACGACACCGTAGCCACTCCCGCGCATGTGGCTCAGCGCCATTACGGCATCAAACACGCGAAAGCCGTGTATGCCTCGGCCGCATGCTCNTCCTTCATCAACGGNCTTGAGATCATCGAGGGATATTTCGCCTCCGGGAAAGCNACCAAGGCCCTGCTTATCTGCACGGAGCACAATACATACTACAGCAACGACAAAGATCCGAAAGCGGGTCATCTCTGGGGAGATGCCGCCGTGGCCTACTTCATCAGCAAGGAGCGCCAGAGTGAGAGCGACATCAAGATCCTCGATATCTTCACAGAGGGNCTCGGCGATGTAGGTAAAGGTCCCGAGGGTGTGCGTCTTCGTCCGGGAGAGGATGGCATAGCCATGCCCGACGGCCGCGANGTCTTNATCCACGCCTGCAAATATATGATCTATGCCCTGCGCCATTCACTTGAGAAGACAGGTCTTGAGATAAAGGATATCGACAAACTCATCACCCATCAGGCCAACAAGAGGATTGTGGCNCAGGTGGCCCATCAGCTTGACAAGCCTATGGATGATTTCCTCAACAATATCGAGGAGCTCGGCAACACCGGCTCGGCGTCGTGCGCGCTCGTGCTCGCGCAGAATCTCGACAAATTCAAGAAGGGCGACAAAGCTGCGCTGATGGTGTTCGGCGGAGGTTATTCCTGCGGTTGCTTCATCTGCGAGTTCTGATCGCTCCCCGGGGAGAGGGATGGAAGGAAAAGATGAATAACAGATTATTAAAACGACAATAAATATGAAACTGCTTGAAGGAAAGACAGCCTTGATCACAGGCGCCGCACGCGGCATCGGCAAGGCCATAGCACTGAAATTCGCCTCCGAAGGGGCCAACATCGCATTTACCGACCTCGTGATCGACGAGAACGGCGAGAAAACCAAAGAGGAGATCGAGGCTTACGGAGTGAAATGCAAGGCATATGCCTCCAACGCCGCCAACTTCGAGGATACGGAGAAAGTGGTCAACGAGGTGAAGAATGACTTCGGCTCGATCGATATCCTGGTCAACAACGCCGGCATCACGAAAGATGGCCTCATGATGAGAATGACCGAGGCACAATGGGATGCCGTGATCGCAGTCAACCTTAAGTCAGCGTTCAACTTCATCCATGCCGTGCTCCCCATCATGATGCGTCAGCGCTCAGGCTCGATCATCAACATGGCCTCCGTGGTAGGCGTTCACGGCAATGCCGGACAGGCCAACTACGCAGCNTCCAAGGCCGGTCTCATCGCTCTCGCCAAGAGCATCGCCCAGGAGGTGGGTTCACGCGGCATCCGCGCCAACGCCATCGCTCCCGGCTTTATCGAGACAGCCATGACAGAGGCTCTTCCCGAGTCAGTGCGTGAGGAGTGGTGCAAGAAGATACCTCTCCGTCGCGGTGGCAAACCGGAGGATATCGCCAATGTGGCCACCTTCCTCGCATCCGATCTCTCAGGCTATGTGAGCGGTCAGGTGATCCAGGTAGACGGCGGCATGAATATGTGATTCAGCCGGCGAGAGCCGAATATTTTTCGAAATATGGAGAAATACGCTATTATAGTAGCAGGAGGGGAGGGCACTCGCTTAGGCGGTGGCCTCCCCAAACAGTTTAGGGAGCTTGCCGGCCGACCGGTGCTCTGGTGGTCGCTGAAGGCCTTTCATGAGGAGGATCCCGACGTAAAGCTGAGGGTGGTGATTCATCCCGGTTTTTTCGATGAATGGGATATCCTTGTCAACTCCCTCCCTGAGAATGAGCGCATACCCCACGAGGTGGTATGCGGAGGGCGTTCGCGCACCGAATCAGTAAGGAACGGCCTCAACGCTGTCCCTGCCTCCGACGATGTGCTTGTAGCCATCCACGACGCGGCTCGCCCGCTTGTGAGTGTGGAGATGATCTCGGCCGGATGGGAGGCCGCGTTGCCTACAGGGGGTGCAGTCCCCGCAGTGCCTGTCACCGACTCGCTGAGGCGTCTTACCGCAGGAGGTAGTGAGGCGGTCGACCGCAGCGGATATGTGGCCGTTCAGACTCCGCAGGTTTTCCGTGCGGGTATGCTCAAGAGGGCTTATGATGAGCTTCCCGGGGCAGTCTATTCCGACGATGCCACGGCCTTTGAGGCAGCCGGGGGAAAGGTGGCTCTCTTTCAGGGGAGTCCCGACAATGTGAAGATCACCAATCCCGGCGATATCGAAGCCGTGGAGCTAAGGATGAGNAACCGTAAATAAGAACCGAAAATTAAGAGTGGGATTTTTCGACAACGACATAACCTTCCTGAAAGGGGTGGGAGAGGGGCGCGCCAAGACACTGCGCACCGAACTGGAGGTCACGACCTTTCGTGATCTGCTCTTCTATTTCCCGTTCCGTCATGTCGACCGCAGCCGCTTCTACAGCATAGCGGAACTCGAGGGTGACGACCTCCCCGCTCTTCAGATAAAGGGTCAGTTCATCTCCTTCACCCTTGAGGGTGAGGGGGCCCGGCAGCGCCTTCAGGGTGTATTCTCCGACGGCCGCAACCTTATGGAGGTGGTATGGTTCTCGAAGCTNCAGTATATCCGCAATTCCTACAAGACAGGGGTGGAATATGTGATCTTCGGGAAGCCCTCCCTCTACCGCAACACCTATTCGATGGTGCACCCGGAGGTGGAGGTATTTGATCCCGCCAAACCCCCTACAGGGTTCCGGGGGGTCTACACCATCACGGAGAACATGCGTAAGAAGGGGATCTCGATACGCACGATACAGACCCTTGTGGGGAACCTGCTCACNCATCCCGGCTTCTCCACACTCCCCGAGACTCTCCCCAAGGAACTGGTGGCGCTCTATCACCTCATGCCCCTTCAGGAGGCGCTGCGGCAGATGCACTTCCCCGACAATGCCCAAAGTCTCCGCAAGGCCATAGAGCGTATGAAATTCGAGGAGCTCTTCTATGTTGAGGCCCACATACTCCGCTACTCCATGGAGCGTGGCTCGAAGATTCCCGGTTATCTCTTCTCACGCATAGGTGAGAAATTCAACGGCTTCTTCTATAATGTGCTCCCCTTTGCGCTGACAGGGGCTCAGAAGCGTGTGCTCAAGGAGATACGTGCCGATATGAAGACAGGGCGCCAGATGAACCGTCTTCTCCAGGGGGATGTAGGCTCCGGGAAGACGATGGTGGCCTTCATGTCGCTCCTCATGGCAGTCGACAACAACTGCCAGGGGGCCCTCATGGCCCCTACCGAAATCCTCGCCCGCCAGCATTACGAGACCCTTCAGAAATGGGCGGAGCCGATCGGAGTGAAGGTGGCCCTTCTCACCGGAAGCACACGGGCGGCAGCCCGCAGGGAGATACATGCCGGGCTTGAGAGCGGAGAGATCGACATAATAGTTGGAACCCACGCCCTTATCGAAGACACGGTGGTGTTTCATCGGCTCGGACTTGCCGTGATCGATGAGCAGCACCGTTTCGGTGTGGCCCAGAGGGCACGGATGTGGCGCAAGAATACGGTGGCTCCTCACGTCCTTGTGATGACCGCCACCCCGATACCGCGCACCCTCGCCATGACAGTGTATGGCGACCTTGAGGTGTCGGTGATCGACGAGCTTCCACCGGGGCGCAAACCCGTCACCACCATCCTTCGCTATGATTCCAACCGCAATGAGGTAGACCGTCTGATATACTCCCAGCTCCGGGAGGGGCGACAGGTCTATATAGTGTATCCCCTGATAGAGGAGAATCCCAAGCTTGAGCTTAAGAGTCTTGAAGAGGGGTATCAGCGCACCTGCGACACATTCCCCGGAGTGAACGTCTGCTTTGTACACGGGAAGATGAAGCCGGCCGAGAAGGACCATCAGATGGATATCTTCGTGAGAGGAGAGGCCCGCATCATGGTGGCCACCACAGTGATAGAGGTAGGGGTCAACGTCCCCAACGCCACCGTCATGGTGATAGAGAACGCCGAGCGGTTCGGACTGTCGCAGCTTCATCAGCTTCGCGGGCGCGTAGGACGCGGAGCCGACCGCAGCTACTGTGTGCTGATGGGGAAAGCCAAATCGGGGGCCGACACCAAGAAACGCCTTCAGATCATGACCGAGACCACCGACGGATTCCTTATCTCCGAGGCCGATATGAAGATACGTGGCCCAGGCGATATGGAGGGGACCCAGCAGAGCGGTCTCGCCTTCAATCTCAAGGTGGCCGACCTTGCCCGCGACGGCCAGATACTCACTCGGGCCAGGGAGGCAGCCATAGCCGTGCTTCAGGGTAATCCCGGACTGCTTGCCCCGGGCTGCACCCCCGGAGAGCCGCGCCGCGACGGGCCGGCCCCGTTGCCCCTCCCCCCCGAATCGTGCGCCGTGATGGCGCATGAGCTGAAGGTGCGCTTCGCGAGGAGCGTCGACTGGTCGCAGATCTCATGAGCGCAATCGGATCTCATGACCGAAAAGGGGTGTTGGATTGTTATAGCTACATGAGAGAGAAAGAATTTCTACCGGCGGTCAAGGACCGTCTCGGCATAGAGCAGCTGAATGATATGCAGCTCAAGATGATGGCTCAGGCATCGGAGCCACGTGATATAATCCTGTTGTCGCCCACCGGCAGCGGCAAGACCCTTGCCTTCACCCTTCCGGTGATGAAACTGCTTAAGCCCTCCACGGGGAGGGTGCAGTGTGTAGTGATAGCCCCCTCCCGCGAGCTTGTGATGCAGATAGCGGGAGTGATGCGCGAGGTAGGGCGTGATTTCCGTGTCACCGCGCTCTACGGCGGTCATAAGGTAGAGGATGAGGTCAACAGCCTNAAGGTAGTGCCCGACATAATAGTAGCTACCCCCGGCAGGCTTCTNGACCATGCCGTGCGCCGCAATATCGACCTCCTTCCGGTCAGAATCCTTGTGCTCGACGAATTCGACAAGAGTCTTGAGCTCGGATTCGAGGAGGAGATGGGTAAGCTGGTGAAGAGAATGAAGAATGTGAGCCGCTACATCCTCACCTCCGCCACAAAAGCTGATCTGCTCCCCGACTTCCTTAACCTTACTGATCCTGTCACCCTCGATTTCACCGGAGGCAACAGCACCCTCAGAGAGAGGATGCGCGTTCATCGTGTCGATTCCGACGGTAAAGATAAGCTNGCCACACTCCTGACCCTTCTCCACAACATCACCGAAGGTGAGCATCCCGAGAAGGGTATAATCTTCGTCAACCATCGCGAGAGCGCCGAGCGGGTGGCTGAATATCTGAAGAGCAACGGAGTGGATGCCGTGCTTTACCACGGAGCGCTCGACCAGCGGGAGAGAGAGACTGCAGTGGCCCTCTTCAACAACGGCAGTCGTCCGGTGCTCGTAGCCACCGACCTTGCNGCCCGCGGCCTTGATATAGAGAAGGTGAAGTCGGTGATACACTATCATCAGCCCCTCACTCCCGAGGCCTACACCCACCGCAACGGCCGTACAGCCCGAGTGGAGGAGGAGGGCGACGTGTATGTGCTGATAGGTCCGGAAGAGGATGTCAGGGAATTTGTGGAATTCGACGACACCCGCCATCTCGACACATCCGTGCGGCGCAATCTCCGTTCGGGTTACGTCACCCTGTATATAGGTGGAGGTAAACGGGAGAAAGTGTCGCGGGGTGATATCCTCGGCTTCATGGTGAAAGAGGGTGGCATCGAAGGGAGCGACATAGGTAAGATCAACGTCTACGANCATTACTCGCTTGTTGCGGTGCGCGAGGGAGTGGCCGGAAAACTGTTGAAATCGATAGAGGGGAAGAAACTCAAGGGGGAGAAACGCCGTGTCACCCTGCTGAAATGACTCCGTATATCGGCCACATCATGAAATAACTTGGCGATATTCTTGAAAAAGTGGAGTGAAATAATTAACTTTGCAGATTATAAAGGGGACTTCCTCCGGGAGGAAGTTCTCAGACGTATAGAAAATCTTATCACAACAACATTAATAACTTACTGAAATTATGAGCAAAGCAAAGCAATTCCTGACATGCGACGGCAATCAGGCGGCAGCTCACATCAGCTACATGTTCACAGAGGTTGCGGCAATCTACCCGATTACCCCCTCTTCGACCATGGCGGAGTATGTCGATGACTGGAGCGCGGCAGGAAGGAAGAACATTTTCGGAGAGACAGTGCTTGTGCAGGAGATGCAGAGCGAGGGTGGCGCCGCCGGTGCCGTTCACGGCTCCCTTCAGGCCGGTGCCCTCACCACAACCTACACGGCATCACAGGGTCTTCTCCTGATGATTCCCAACATGTACAAGATCGCCGGCGAGCTTCTCCCCTGCGTGTTCCACGTATCGGCCCGTACTCTCGCCTCACACGCGCTCTCCATCTTCGGCGACCACCAGGATGTGATGTCGGCGCGTCAGACAGGCTTCGCCATGTTGGCTGAGGGCTCTGTTCAGGAGGTGATGGATCTTGCTGCCGTGGCTCATCTCGCCACTATCAAGAGCCGTGTTCCCTTCGTCAACTTCTTCGACGGCTTCCGCACATCTCACGAGATCCAGAAGATCGAGGCTATCGACCAGGAGGAGCTCGCTCCGCTGATCGACCAGGAGGCTCTCGCATCGTTCCGCAAGCGTGCCCTCAATCCCGGCGCACCTGTAGCCCGCGGCATGGCCGAGAACCCCGATGTATTCTTCCAGCACCGTGAGGCCTGCAACGCATACTACGATGCAGTGCCCGAGATCGTAGAGCACTATATGGGTGAGATCTCCAAGATCACAGGTCGCAACTACGGTCTTTTCGACTATTACGGCGATCCCGAGGCTGAGAGAGTGATCATCGCCATGGGTTCTGTGACAGAGTGTATCCGCGAGACCATCGACTATCTCCGCGCCAAGGGTGAGAAGGTAGGTCTGGTAAGCGTTCATCTCTACCGTCCCTTCTCCGCCAAGCACTTCCTCGCAGCCGTTCCCGCTACAGCCAAGCGCATAGCTGTGCTCGACCGCACCAAAGAGCCGGGCGCCAAGGGTGAGCCCCTCTACCTCGATGTTGTCGACTGCTTCTACGGCAAGGAGAATGCCCCGCTTATCGTTGGCGGCCGCTTCGGTCTCAGCTCGAAAGACACCACACCCTCGCAGATTGTATCNGTATTCGACAACCTCGCCCTTCCGATGCCGAAGAACAACTTCACAATCGGCATCGTCGACGACGTCACCTTCCTTTCNCTCCCCCTTCTTCCGGAGATCAGCGTAGGCGACGAGAAGATGTTCCAGGCCAAGTTCTACGGTCTCGGTGCCGACGGNACTGTAGGCGCCAACAAGAACTCCGTGAAGATCATCGGCGACAACACCGACAAATACTGCCAGGCCTACTTCTCCTACGACTCCAAGAAATCGGGCGGCTTCACCTGCTCACACCTCCGCTTCGGCGACGAGCCTATCCGCTCCACATATCTGGTGACCACTCCCAACTTCGTGGCATGCCACGTGCAGGCATATCTCCATATGTATGACGTATGCCGCGGTCTCCAGCCCAACGGCACTTTCCTTCTCAACACAATCTGGGAGGGTGAGGAGCTTGCCAAGAATCTTCCCAACAAGGTGAAGAAACTCTTCGCGAAAAACAATATCACCGTCTACTATATCAACGCCTCCAAGATAGCACAGGAGATCGGTCTGGGCAACCGCACCAACACCATTCTCCAGAGCGCTTTCTTCCGCATCACTGAGGTTATCCCCGTAGATCTCGCTGTAGAGCAGATGAAGAAATTCATCGTCAAGTCTTACGGCAAGAAGGGTGAGAACATCGTCAACATGAACTACGCCGCTGTCGACCGTGGCAACGAGTACAAGAAACTCGATGTTGATCCCGCATGGGCAGAGCTTCCCGAGGAGGAGGCCAAGAAGGTAGACGCTCCGGAATTCGTCACCAACGTCGTGTTCCCCATCAATGCACAGGATGGCGACCTTCTCCCCGTATCCACTTTCAAGGACTGCGCCGACGGCACATGGCCCCAGGGCACCGCAGCCTACGAGAAGCGCGGTGTAGCCGCCTTCGTACCCGAGTGGAACCCCGAGAACTGTATCCAGTGTAACAAGTGTTCCTATGTATGTCCTCACGCTGCCATCCGTCCCTTCGTGCTCACCCCCGAGGAGATGGCCGCCGCTCCCTTCGGAGAAGACCACACCATCCCCGCTATCGGCAAGACCTTCACCGGCATGCGCTTCGTTCAGCAGGTCGACGTGCTCGACTGTCTCGGTTGCGGCAACTGTGTGGATGTATGTCCCGGCAAGAAGGGCAACAAGGCCCTTTCCATGAAGCATGAGGAGAGCCAGCTCGCCGAGCAGGCCAACTGGGACTACTGCGTGAAGAACGTAAGCAGCAAGCAGGATCTCGTAGACATCAAGGTGAACGTGAAGAACAGCCAGTTCGCCACTCCGATGTTCGAGTTCTCCGGCGCATGCTCCGGTTGCGGCGAGACTCCTTACGTGAAGCTCATCACCCAGCTCTTCGGCGACCGTGAGGTAGTGGCCAATGCAACAGGTTGCTCATCCATCTACTCCGGTTCAGTACCCTCCACACCTTACACCACCAACGCCAAGGGTGAGGGTCCCGCATGGGCCAACTCCCTCTTCGAGGACTTCTGCGAGTTCGGTCTCGGTATGAACCTTGCCTATGAGAAGATGCGTGCCCGTCTTGTGGAGATCTGCAACAAGCTCGTGTCGGGCGAGGCTCCCGAGGATATCAAGGCTCTTGCCCAGGCGTGGCTCGACGCCCGCGAGGATGCCGCCAAGTCGAAAGAGACAGGCGCAGCCCTTCTTAAGGCAGCCGAGGAGAACGCCGACAAGTGCGACTGCTTCAAGCAGATCATCGAGCTCTCACACTATCTCACCAAGAGAAGCCAGTGGATCATCGGTGGCGACGGCGCAAGCTACGATATAGGTTTCGGTGGTCTTGACCATGTGATTGCATCCGGCAAGAATGTCAACCTCCTCGTGCTCGACACAGAGGTTTACTCCAACACCGGCGGCCAGTCATCCAAGTCAACACCTATCGCCGCAATCGCCAAGTTCGCTGCTGCCGGCAAGCGTATCCGTAAGAAGGATCTCGGCATGATCGCCACCACCTACGGCTATGTATACGTTGCACAGGTGGCTATGGGTGCCGACAATGCACAGACCCTCAAGGCTATCCGCGAGGCCGAGGCCTACGACGGTCCCTCACTGATCATCGCCTACTCACCCTGTATCAACCATGGTCTGAAGGGTGGCATGGGCCGTGCCCAGGAGGAGGAGCGTCGTGCTGTAGAGTGCGGCTACTGGCACCTTTGGCGCTGGAATCCCGAGAACGAGCTTAAGGGTGAGAATCCCTTCACACTCGACAGCAAGGAGCCCGACTGGAGCAAGTTCAAGGACTTCCTCAAGGGTGAGGTTCGTTTCGCATCCCTCTTCAAGATGCAGCCCGAGGCAGCCGAGGAGCTCTTCCAGGCCGCACAGGACAATGCACTCTGGCGCTACAACAACTACAAGCGTCTTGCAGCGCAGAGCTGGGGTGTAGATCCCGAGATGACTCCCGAAGAGGAGAAGCTTCGCGGCAACTGATTNTTTTGACCGCTGACAAATAAAAATACAGACCCCGATGTCGCTCCGAGCGACATCGGGGTCTGTATTTTTAGAATAGAATCGAGGAAATGTTGTAATCTATTTGTAATATTGGAGGTTTTTATTAAATTTGCGGAAATAAAATCAAGAGAAATGATAGAGGAGTTAGTATTNANAAATATACTTTCATTCAAGGAGGAAACGTTGTTGTCGTTTGAGGCGACAGATGANAAAAGTATAGAGACACATCATGTTGTGACAATGCCCAATGGAACGCGACTGTTGAAGCTTTCCGTTGTGTTCGGAGCTAATGCAAGTGGAAAAAGCAATCTGTTATATGCTCTTGATGCAATCCACAGATTCTGGACTGCGAATCCGTCAAACATGGATATTNCCACGGGAGTAGAGCCATTTCTTCTTGACAGAANCTCNCCTGATGAACCTTCAGAGTTCAGTATGAANATCTGGATAGATGGAGTAAGATATCGGTATCAATTGCGCTTGACCCCTAAAATGGTTTTATTCGAGAAACTGTCATATTANAAGACCGTTCAGCCAATAATGATATTTGAGAGGAGAGCCGAGGATGAACAGTCGGTCATCAAGATTAATCCTGCCGTACAGAAGATAGATAGCGAGACTCAGAAAATACTGTCGCTCAATTGTCTTCCGAACATGTCGGTGTTTGCNGCGCGAGGAAGAGTGAATATGAAATTCGAACANGTAGATCAGATTCGTAAATGGATTCGCAGCGGATTTATGCCGACTGTGTATCCTGCTACCAATATGACCGGTTTTGCACGAAAGATTCTCAAGGAGGATGCTGAATTCAGGTCGCATATGCTTCATTTCCTGACAATGGCAGACTTTAACATNACAGGGATGAGTGAGGAGGCNGANGAAGAGGGATTACAGAAAGTAAATTTCGAGCATACTGTCGATAACGACCGAGGCAGAGAGATCTATGAGTTGAATATGGAGCATCAGAGTGATGGCACACGGCGACTTCTCGGTATTGAGGCAGCTGTTTTTGAATTGACACGCAGAGGGTCATTTTTAATGATAGATGAGATGGATGCATCGCTCCATCCCGATTTGATGGAATATATCCTGCAGAAATTCCTTCTCGAGTCATCAGATAGTCAGCTTTTGATAACAACGCACTATGATGGCTTGTTGAAGAAGATTGACGATCTCATAAGAAAGGATAATGTATGGTTCACCGAAANGGATAAAGCCGGCATCACGCATCNCTATTCATTGGTGGAATTCAAGGGCCTCAATAAGATTGTNCATATNGACCGGGCCTACCGTAACGGAATGTTTGGTGCATTGCCTGAGATAAAAGATTGAGTATGGCAAGAAAAGTAAACACGATGGAGCCTCGCCAATCACGCACNTTGGTGATAGGAGCAGGCATAACGGANTATTGGTATTTGAAACATCTTAAGAAACTGAGAGGGTTCAGGTATGTGCTTAAGCCGAGTCNATTTGGAGATGAATCCATGCAGACCATACAGAATCGTATTTCGGAAGGACTGGAGTCAGGAGCCACCGTTGTATGTGTATTTGATGAGGATGTGAGTCAATGGAATGATACCGAGAAAAGGCGTTTGACCGAGATACATGATAGATATGACGACGATGATCATGTTGTCATAGCAAGCAGTATGCCGTCGATTGAATTCTGGCTGTTATTGCATTTTGAGAATACCAATCGCTATTTCGGTACGTCGGCTAAAGTAATTGAAGTTTTGAGAAGATACATCAAAGGCTTTGATAAGAAGGAGCAGTTCCTTAAGAATGAAAGATGGGTTGGATCTCTTCTTGAAGCAGGTAGAATGGAGGAGGCCTATAAGAGGTCAAAGGTATACGGAAAGAGTGGTGGCTCATATACAGACTTTTGGAAAGGAGTNGATAAATTTGAGGAGAATAAGTAGAATACATCTTTCTCCCGGCCAAGAGCCAACCTTTTTTGAGGTGTAAAGGGATTAGAGGGTTCGGATATCCCAGCCGGAGAGGATGCGCTCCCCTCAACGGCCANNGGCTGAGTGNACCTCNGTGCTGACTTGCATCCCGAGCATCTTTCCGACCGTAAGAAGTACGTTCTGGAAATAGACCTCCTTGTCGGTGCGCGGATGCAACGGAGTGTCGGCCAACAGACTGCGCAACCTCGTCATAAAAGCATCAGGATTGCCACTATAGAGATCGTCAACAAACATCNTCTGGTCAAAAACATAGTTGCCGTTCTTTCTGAAAAAGAATCTTGACAGNGAGTCCCAGAACCCCTCNGCCACCTCTTCGTTTGGAAATTCCAAGGTATATTCCTGAGTNGCGCTGTCGTAATGCCGCAGAGTAAGATAACCGGCCTGATATAGCATCGGCACGATGTCAGAATCCGGATCGGCAACNTCGGCAAGAGCTCCCTCCTTACGTCGGGCATCCTCCAGAGAACGTAGGTTGAAACTGTTNTGGCATATAAGCCTCGGCAGATAAGAAGAAGTGCCGGAACTGAACCAATAATGACCGATATCCTTGGATTTGAAAGCAGAGAGCACACTGTAAGGATTATATATGCCTTCCCCTTCCTTGGCGAAAAGATACCCGTCGTAATGAGCCTTGAACTTCTNCCATGTCTCAGCCACCGACCATCCTTTGAGNCNGGCGAATCTCTNGATCGAAGNTGCGAAATCCCTCTTGAACTCACTTTCGCTTATGCCGCANATTGCATTGTAATCGGAAAGCATAGAGATATCAAACAGNTTGTTGAAGCCGCTGAAGATTGAGACCTTCGAGAATTTTGAAACCCCGGTGNTCATACAGAACTTCACATATCGGTCATATTCCTTTATCACACTGTAGAAACTCCTGAGTTTTGCCCTTACAAGTTCAAGGCGCTGATCGTCATGNAGNGTGTTGAGCATCGGCTTGTCATACTCATCAATCAGGACTACAACACGTTTACCGGTCAGTCGGTTAACTTGACGNAACAGNCTCTTGAAACGNCNNTTGATATTACCCTNGGTGCTTANTCCATAGTTCTCCTCTATGGCATCNAGGCAGTCGGCTATCTGACGTTCCATTCCTACGGGATCATTCAGGGAGTCCTCTGAACTCAGATCAAACCTGAATACNGGGTATTCCTCCCAGTCGCACTCAAGTTTTTCCACCGCCAACCCTTTGAACAGATGCTTTTTACCCTGGAAGTAACATTCTATGGTAGACATCAGAAGGCTTTTNCCGAAACGTCGNGGACGGCTNAGGAAAGCATACTTCACATCCTTGACAAGCTTATACATCAATGCAGTCTTATCAACATATAGCTGNCCCTCCTCAATAATCTCAGAGAAAGTCTGAATGCCGACAGGATATTTTATCTTGTTATCTGACATAGCAATCTGTTTTTGATTCACTCACAAAGATAACGCTTTTTAGATTATCATCCAAACGACAAGCGACTGGAGAATAGCCATTGTCAATTTATACACAAGTTAATAAGAGTTAATTTTATTGGGAATTAAGGAAATATAAGGATTATTTTTGGAGATTAATAGCGAAATCGCTATATTTGTATCGTATTCTAACGTTTTATATATGAAAACAAATCAATTCTGCGCAGAACTTTCTGCAAAAGGATGCTTTGTTATTTCACATGGAGGTCGACATGATATATGGTATAAAAGATATAGGATATGGAAGTTAAGGTAACAATAGAGAAAAGTTCGGATGGCACTTATGCCGCCTTTATGGAGGAAGATCTGTCGGATTTCGGTCTGGCCGGTTATGGCGTAACCGCAAAGGAGGCGATGGATGACTTCTTTGAGAGTGTGAAGGAGACGAAAGAGTATCTGATCAAGGAGGGTAAAGAGATGCCTGAACTAATATTCAAATTTCAATATGATCTTCAATCCTTCTTTTCCTACTTCTCCTATCTCAATATAAGTAAAGTAGGGGAGAAATCAGGGATCGGCGCGTCATTGATGCGTCAATATGCTTCGGGAGCCGCGAAAGCCGGTCCGAGGCAATATGAGAAAATAAGGAGGACTGTGCAGAAGATGGCCGAAGAATTGAGAATGGCTTCAATATAAAACTTAGAATACACTTTTATCCCGGCCTTGAGCAAGCCGGGTTTTTTATTGCGCATTATATGTGCGGTATAAGTGCGGTAGGATGGGAGCGGTAGTATAAGAAGGGTATTATTAGATAGGAGAGGGTGGGGTGGAGGAGTCTGCTTATGATTAATTAACATCATATTAACGAATTTTAACATTTGGGGGGGGTCAAATGAAAATTTTGTTGTCATTTTGGGCCTAAAATCTACTGCTACGCATTCAAGAGCTGACGCACCAAAGAGTTAGGAAGTCGCAGGGTGACTACCGCGACAGAATAAACACTTACTTGCTACTGCACGGACTGCTTCCGCATAGATTTACTTACTCGAGATTAGATGGGAAACAGATTAACTGTTGTCCCAATTTAGTTGACTGAAATAATATAATTAACCAAACAAATTTCAACATGAAACAGAAGATTCCAATTTTCATGGTATTTTTATTGTGATCGTTGATAACAACAATGAGAGCGCAGACGCCGGTAGTTACCCTTTCAACAAATGGGGAGCTGAAGAGTTTTGCGGCTAATGAAGTGGCAGATGCTATTTATGAAGCAAACCCGAATGATACCATATGGCTTTCACCAGGTTATTTCGAAATGAGTACCGTGGGTGGTGTTGATGGTTTAAAAAAGCCTTTAGTTTTAATCGGCTCAGGAGCTACCGGAGACAGTGAGACCTGGTTTCGTTTCTGGGATCCAGAAATTGATTTGGATGCCAATTCATCTGTTGTCTTTGAAGGTATGATAATATCATCTGACTATTCTGTGCAAGTGAGAGGTAATGGTAATATAACCTTTCGAAATTGTAAATTATCTGGACTGGTCGAAGGTTCGGATAGCGACATCACTCCATCTGTGTGGCTTGACCGCTGTGAGATAACAGGTAGTTTAAACTTAAATACGAAAGGAGCATTGAATGTTAATAATAGCAAAATTAAGAATGTTTACGGTACTACTTACACTTATTTAGTCAATTGCTACATATATGGGACCTGCGATCTACACAACGGAACAGTAAGTAATTCATTGTTGTTTGAGAGGGAGGATTATAATAACTATACGACATATCAAGATTGTGTTATCTTTGGGTTTAATGGCCCGACCTCAGCAATTTGGGGTCAATATATAAATTGCTCCCCATCTCTTAATGAAAATGGTGAGGCAATTCAGGCTACTCCAGAGAATGCAGAATTATATAACTGGTTGGGTTCAGATGGTACTCTCGTTGGCCCTTACGGAGGAACTACTCCCTTCTCACTCTTACCCTCATATCCTACTCCTGACCCATCAAACAGTACACTGGAATATGATAAGAATACGCATAAGTTAAAAGTCAAAGTATCAATACTTGACGACTGATAAATCACCTATATTAATCTCGCATATGAGAAAGATTCTTACAATAAGTTCATTCCTGCTTGCCGGGATTGCACTTGCTTCTCGTATCCCGAAAGTATATGAGTACTGGGTTGATGCGGATTATTCTACCAAAGTCATTTCTCAAGTCGTAAGTGGTGAGGTCGAATTCGAAATCGATGCGACAGGGTTTTCTTCCGGTTGGCATAGCTTGAGTTACCGGTTGATGGATGAAGAGAGTCATTGGGGCACCATCCATACTGATCATTTCTATGTTCCGGTTACGTATTTGGCTGATCGAAATCCTGTGCTGTGTGAATTCTGGTTTGACGGAGATACTGAAAAGAGGAGTTCCCAACCTGTCAGTGGAAAGGATTTCGAATTTGAGATTGACGAGAATAATCTCTCTGTCGGTTGGCATAGTTTGAGTTACCGATTGATGGATAAATACAGTAATTGGGGTACGGTTTTAACAAAGATGTTCTATATTGATCCTGAAGTAAAATCCAGTAGAGTTCCTGTTATAGCTGAATATTGGTTCGATGGAATTTCTGCTAAGCGAAAAACTACAGAGGCTTCTTTAGAGAACGGCTTTGAGGCAGATCCTTCAGGCCTTATATTCGGAGAACACACTATCTCATACCGACTTAGTGATGAATATGGCCATTGGGGTGTACCGATTACTGTTGAATTCGTTGCCGGGGCACTTCCTAAACCGGAGATATCTATATCCAATCATCTTGTAACGATTACAACTGAGATGGAGGATGTGGATGTGTATTACACCATAAATGGAAACGTGCCAACTACTTCAGATACTAAGTATGAAGAGCCGTTTCTATTTGAAGAGAACGGTGTCATAATGGCTATTGCTGTTGACCCTTCCGGAAAGGGGGAACCTTCCGAAGTCGCTATTTATGAGGTAAAGGGTGTACAGATGCCGAAGCCGCAGATAGGTTATTCCGCCAACATGGTGGATATCACCTGCGCCAAGGATGCACGTATCTACTACACCTTGGATGAGTCGGCCCCGAGTGCAGATGTGGCCGGAAGCAGCTCTATACTCTACGACAGCATACCCTTCGAGTTTGACCGCAACGGCGTTATCAAGGCGATAGCGGTGGACGTGAACGGCAACCTCGATAACTCCGACATAGCCGAACTGGTGATAGATGATCATACGGTTGAAAAACCCTCGATCAGTTTCGAGCATCTCCAGATTGTGATACGTCCCGACACCCACAGCGGTGTGAAGACCTTCTACACCCTCAGCGGGAGAGCTCCGCAGGTGGATGAGGCGACACTGACGGCAGGGGAGGGCACCTACGAGTACACCACACCCTTCTCCTTCATGGAGAGCGGAAGGGTGATGGCCCGCAGCTACCGCAGCGGCTACCATCCCTCGGAACTCGCCGAATATGCCCACAGCCATTCCTCCTACATCACGGGTGCTCCCCGCATCACGATGGAGGGGACAACCGTTACACTGAGCGCGACGACAGAGGGGTCGACACTGTGGTACAGCATCGACAATCCCGATCCCTCGCAGATGAGCGCCTATACCGCACCCTTCACGATGGATGGCAACGGCACGATCTATGCGCAGGCCCGCAAGACCGATATGTATGATTCGGAAGTTGTGGAGTATGTGATCAACGGTCGTCAGATGCCGAAACCGCAGATAGATTATTCCNCCAACATGGTGGATATCACCTGCGCCAAGGATGCACGTATCTATTATACANTGGATGAGTCGGCNCCGAGNGCGGATGTGGCCGGAAGNAGNTCTATACTCTACGACGGCATACCCTTCGAGTTTGACCGCAACGGCGTTATCAAGGCGATAGCGGTTGACGTGAACGGNAACCTCGANAACTCCGACATNGCCGAACNNGTGATAGATGANCANANGGTNGANNAACCCTCGATCAGTTTCGAGCATCTNCAGNTTGTGATACGTCCCGACACCCNCAGCGGNGTNAAGACCTTCTACACCCTCAGCGGGAGAGCNCCGCAGGTGGATGAGGCTACNCTGACGGCAGGNGAGGGCACCTACGAGTACACCACACCATTCTCCTTCATGGAGAGCGGAAGGGTGATGGCCCGCAGCTACCGCAGCGGCTACCATCCCTCGGAACTCGCCGAATATGCCCACAGCCATGAGTCATATATAGTCGGTGCTCCCGAAATCAGGGTAGTGGATGCTGTGGTAGCGATAGTGGCCACCACCCCCGGCTCGACACTATGGTACAGCATCGGTGATGCCGATGAGACGGCCATGCAGCCCTATGAGGGTGAGATAACCGTCAACGGCAACCTCACAGTCTATGCCCAGGCCCGCAAGAGCGATATGTACAACTCCCCGATTGTCAGCTATCAGGTNACCGGTCAGAAAGCAGAGATGCCTGCCGGAAGATTCGATCCGGAATCCAAGCTGCTCACCCTNACCTGTCAGACAGCCGGCAACACTATCCGCTATGCCATCAATGAGGTGGCCAACTGGCAGACCTACACTCAGCCGATACGTATNGAGGGTAACTGCGTGGTCTACGCCAAGGCGGAGGCACCCGATTATCTTGAATCGGATGTGGCCGAGATTACGGTAAGCGAGTTCAAGTGTCAGGAGGCACGGATAAGCTACAACGGCCGCTATGTAGTCCTCGAGACCGACGAGCCTGACGGNGAGATACGCTACACCCTCGACGGCAGCAACCCGGCAGGTGGAGAGACTTATGCCTCNCCGTTCGATGCCGAGGGGCTTGGTAAGGTAAGAGCAGTGGTGATGAAGTCCGACTTCATGAACTCCGATGAGATTGAACTCGAACTGACAGCCTATGGCGACGAGACCCACGCCGAGACCTCTAAGGAGGGTGTGCTTGCCGATGCCTACAAATGGGCCGGTGAGGGATACCTCGACACCCTGACACGTTTCCGGGTGGAGGGTCNCCTTGGAGAGAACGACTACTATCTGATCCGNAGGATGACCGNTCTGCGCCATCTCGACATAGAGGATGTGGCCGAGGCAGCTATTCCGGAATCGGCCTTCAGCGGTATGAGNAGCCTTGTCAGCATCTCGATGCCGAAGGATATCAAGGAGATCGGCGACAGCATCTTAGGCAGTGTCTACGGTCTTGCGGCCGTAATCTGGAATTCGGAAACGATGAANGCCGATGCCCGTCTCTTGGAGAGGGTTATCAATCCCAACCTGCTCCTCTATCTCTCTGCAGGCTGCAAAGCCGATGAGGATCTCGGTGGAGTAGTGACCAACATCGTGACCGACTACCGNGCCGGNGTTGTGAAACTGACCGACGGATATCCCTTCAATGCCCCNCGCGGGTTCACGGCAGATGATATCAGCTACACGCGCCACTTCTCCAAGCTTACCGCTATCGGCGACTGCGGAGGGTGGGAGACTCTCACNCTCCCCTTCGATGTGGAGAGCATACGCGATTCGGAGAGCGAGATAATCCCCTTCGCCTCTGCCGGCGACGACGACCGTCCCTTCTGGCTCTACAGTCCGGTATCTACCGGGTGGGACCGTGCCTCCTCGATAAGTGGCTACCGTCCTTACCTTGTGGCTATGCCCAACAATCCGGACTACATCGAGAGCTTCAATATCAGAGGNGATGTGATCTTCAGCNCCCGCAATGCGAGTGTGGAGGTNACTCCCGAACCTGAGGAGCTTATCGATGAGTACCTCTACCGCAACGGCTCTCATATGGTGCCCGTCTACGAGCGTATGGAGAGCAGNGACAGCCGGTGGGTAGTCAACGACGAGCAGGATGGCGGCAATCTNCCGGGGAGCGTCTTCATCAGGAATCTGCGCGACGTGCGCCCCTTCGAGTGCTACATCGACTACGAGTCGACCGCCACACGTATGCCGATATTCGACAGCACCGACCTTGAGACAATCATGTCGGANCTGGGCACCAATATCTGGTGTGAGAACCACGACCTCTGCATCCTTTCCGGTATCGGACAGAGGATCCGCATCTTCGACACGGTGGGTCAGCTCGTGCGCATAGCCGAGGTAGAGGCAGGCGTGGTATGCCGCGTCAGCGACCTTGCTCCCGGCATCTATATAGTAGGCAAGACTAAGATAATGGTAAGATAACATGAGAATACACAAAATATTGACTTGCGCATTTCTGTCGCTTCTGGGCACCACATCCGTGTGGGCCCAGAAGCTTGAGACGCGCGATTTCAAGGAGACCACGGAGATGACGGCGAGGCTCCATGACACAGAGATGATAGATGAGAACAGCGGGAAGCGCGCCGCGCTTATCAAGATCTACACCCCCTTCCCCAACGAGGTGCTCGGTTTCGACCTCGGTCTGTTTCAGGTGATCGGGCGCCGTCAGGCNGGCCCGGGAGAGGTTTGGCTCTATGTGCCCGAGCGCACTCAGAAGGTGACCATCTCCCATCCGAAATACAGNCCCGTCACCTTCTGGCTGGAGGGTGTGGAGGCGGAGTCGGGAAAGACCTACAGCATCAACCTGAATGTGGAGGGTCGGCCGGTGACGCTCATAGCCTCCGCGGCCGACGCCACGATAACGGTGGATGGTGAGCCTCAGGGTAAGTCGCCGGTCAACATGCATATGCCCCTCGGCTCCCACCTTGTGAGGGCTGAGCTCGGATCGCTCCTCTTCGAGGATATAGTGACCCTCACNCGCGACGGCGACACATCCTTCAATCTCCCGATGGAGGATGAGAACCTGAAATACGGCGACGTGAACATCACNGTCGACAACGGTGCCGAGCTATGGTTTCAGGACCGCCGCGAGGGTGTCGGTGAGCTTCACAAGCATCTCCGCGCCGGATCGTATGTAGTCACCAGCCGCCTTCCCGACCATGAGGACCAGACTACAGTCTTCACCGTGGAGGCGGGGAAGACGAAGTCTGTGACAGCTACCCCTCCTGTGGCCCATCTCGGTTATCTTGCCCTCGTGACAGAGCCGGAGCATGGNGTGACGGTGATGCAAGCCGACACGNTGCTCAACCTGCTCCCCACGATGCAGCTCCCCGTAGCCCGATATGAGATGGAATTCTCCAAACGGGGCTACTATCCGCAGACACGCCGCTTCCGCATAGAGCAGGGTGAGACACTGCGCGACACCATCCGGCTGGAGAAGATACAGTATGTGAAGAAGACCACCGGCTATGCCGGGGTCGGCTTCATGGCCAGCGGCAAACCGGGAGTGACCTTCACGATAGGGGGATATTACGAGAATGTGAATCTTGAGGCGAGCTACACCCTCGGTCTCGGCCGAAGCAAGGGGGTGACGTGGTATGACCGTTCGGAGAACCTTATTCTCGGCACCTACGACTACCGCCTTGACGAGATGGCGGTGCGCGCCGGCTATCAGCTCCGTTTCGCGGAGCGATTCGGTCTCACCCCTCAGACAGGCTTCCTTATCCAGCGCCTCTCGGCCAAGGAGAAGAGTTATCCCGGCAACGGCTTCACTCAGGCGTGTGTGCCGGTGGCGGCCCGTTTCTCATTTCATCCCGTGCCTCATCTCGGCATCTTCGTCACTCCGGAGTATGCGGTGCCCGTAGGGGCTAAGGGTGATGTGCAGGAGGTATTCAGCCAGGGTGGCCTGACGCGCGGCGGCTTCCGCGCCACGATAGGTCTGACAGTGTCACTATAAAAGGAAAAGGCAGATATGAAGATAAAATCAGCAATATATGCGATGTTGGCGGCGGTAATGACGCTTACATCCTGTTCCGACAACTACGATGATGATTACAAGCCTGAGTCGGCGGTACGTACACTCACGCTGAAGGTGGAGAGCGACAGTTATTCCAATGAGCGCCTCAATCTCGGGGCATCCCGCTCCACTACCAAGGTAACGGTGGAGAGCAACACCCGCTGGGCGGTGGAGGTGACCGATGAGGGTGGATGGTGTGAGGTCGACCGGACGAGCGGCTCCAAGGATGGCTCATTCACCATCACCGTGCGCGACAATATGGATGCCGTGCGTTATGCCAAGGTGACGGTCTACAAGGTGGATGCCGCCGGAGTCAAGGAATCGGAAGGGAGCCGGCAGATCGACATCACCCAGGAGATGAGCAACGTGCGCCTCAGCCCCAACTCACTTGAGGATTTCCCGGCCTCCGACAGCAGGTCGCAGGAATTCGATATCGTGTCGAATGTGGCATGGACCCTGACGGTCAACTATCAGTCGGAGGGTGACGCACGCTTCATCACCATCACTCCGCTCACAGGGATGAGCGAAGAGGGGGACGGCACTTTCTCCGGCACGGGTGACGCACGCTTCAGCATGTCGCTCGCTGCCAACCGCACGGCGGCCAAGCGCACCGCAATCCTGATACTCCGCAGCGACGTGGCCACATATTCGGTAGATGTCTCTCAGTTGGGGTCGGAATACACGTTCGACGTTTCCCCCTCCGAAAGCCAGGTAGTGGCCGCCGAGGGTGGCACTATCAGATTCGGAGTCCTGTCGCTCTCCGACTGGTATGTGACGCAGGCCCCCGACTGGATTACGTTCTCACCGGCGGAGGGTGAGAAGAGCGATAACCGTGTTGAGACTACAGCNACTATCCTCCCTAACACCGGCATCGAGGAGCGCCACGCGGAGATCTATTTCCAGCCGCGCGACGAGCAGTATCAGCGTGTGTCGGTCACCGTCGTGCAGAGAGCTTTCAGCTTCGGTTTCACGGTGAGCCCTTACGAGGGTCTCGGGATCATATCNGAGGGTGGTGAGACACGCACCCTGAGCATCGACTCCCGTTTTGACTGGAGCCTTGAGCTTCCGTCGTGGGTGAGGGCCGACCGCACAAGCGGGAGCGCATCCCTCTCAGAGCAAACCGTCACACTCACGATAGAACCCAACACCACCAACGCCAACCGGACGGGGACAGTGAAAGTGATACCGCAGACCACCCCCTTCGGCTCTGTTGTGGATATCGCTCCCGCTTCTGTAGGAGTGGATGTGGTTTCGCTGTCGGTCACCCAGTTCGGCGGCCGCGAGCCGGCGGTGAGTGTACCCTGGCTTGTCGACGGCTACACCCAGACAGCTGCCACGGTGGAGTTCAACTACTATTCACCCTTCTACGACATCACCTCGGCCGGCGTGGAATGGCGGCGTGAGGATAGTGCCGAATGGACACGCGCCCCCTTCGAGGTGACCGATCCGAAAGAGGGTACGGTAAGCGTTTATCTCACGGGTCTTAATGCCGCCACAAGGTATATAGCCCGGGGGTATGTGGTTTATTCCGACGGAATGGTTAAGACCGGCGCGCCGACAGTGGCCTTCTCAACAGCGGGGCAGCGCCCCGCGGAGGATGACAACCAGACTCCTGATTGATCCCCTTTCCGCACGCATGGCGAATAAAAAAGAGAGCCGCGAAATCACTCGATTTCGCGGCTCTCNTTTTTATNCGGGGGAGATGGTCAGAAGGTGGCGGGGGAGAAGATTCCGGAGCGGGGATGATTCGGGGGGAGGTTGGGGGTAAGCTCCGGATTACGCTCCGGCTGCCATGTGCGCACATGGATAAGGGGCTTGTCGGCATCGTTGAAATCCACGAAGAGGAAGAGATAGCCCTGGTCGCCATAGGTCTGCGACACATAATCCTGTTTCAGCTGGATGCCGTAGGTTTCNCCCCCGATGCCGGAGCGCTCCACGTCAGTGTCGGAAAACCGCAGGTTGATATATTCCTGACTGTTGAAACAGCGCCTCAGCTGCTCCATATATTCCCTCTTGCTCTTCTGGGCATAGGTGACATGCTGCTTGGTGGCCAATCCCATGCCGCCGTCGCCGGTGGAGGTCTTCTCAAGNCGCTTGGTGACNTGGCCCACGATTATCACGGCATCGTCGTCGAAGATACTCTCGATATAGTCAAGCTCACGCAGGGCGAAGGCGGTGCGGTAGTTCTCGAGGAAATTTACGAGCACCATCTTCTTGTCGTCNGTCCAAGCCGCCCCCTGCTTCGCGAAGATATCGTTGCGGGCTATGCTTCCCAGTCCGAAGCCGATGCTCTCGAGCTTGCAGTCTTTGTTGAAAGTGAGGGTGACATCCTCNGTGAATGTGCGCTTATCCTTGAAAGTGAACGACATCGGGATGGAGCGGCACTGCACCTCATCGCGGAAGGGATAGAACTCATAGGTGTTGCGCGAGGCGTTGCCGAGAATCCTCACCTTGCCGTAGCTCATCAGTCGGTCAAACACCCGGCGTCCGTCAGGGGTGAAAAGATCGTCGATGCCGGAGTAGTTGCGGGTGGATATCGCCTTGAGGATCCTCTCCACCGCCTCTTCGTAAGGGGCACTGTCGATATTGTCGAGTGAGCGNATACCTTCGTTCGACCCTGCCGCCACCTGCGCCTGAAAAGCCTTCGCCTCCTTCTTGTCGGCTTTAAGCGACTTCTGACCCTCGTTGAGAAGGAACTGGTTGGCNACGAGNCCGGCACCCTTGAAAGTCTCGAGCATCGGGCGCAGCTCCGCGTTGGCATGATTCTCATTCTTGAAGAGATACTCCACATAGAGTTTCAGAGGGTTTCGCGGCACAGAGGGTGCAAGCTCTATGAGGGCCATTCCGTCGCGNGCCGTGACGAGGGGTGAATAACCGGATGATGTGCCATACTTGAAGGTGCAGGTGGTGACCGGACGTCCGTCATACTTTACAGTGAGCTCCACCTGCTCCCCCGGATTGTCGGGATCGGTGTCATCCTTTTTNACTGAGGCTATACCGAACGACACCTTGTTGATGATATCCTTCATGGCGTCGGGGATCCAGTTGGAGAGCACACGTTGCTCCCCGTCGACCATCTCCGTCACTTCCGAGGGGGCGGGGAGGCTCTGNAGGAGCACATAAGCCCTGTAGAGATGGCGTAGGGCATCGTCGATCTTGCCGTTGTCGCGGGCGCGTATTCCGGAGCGTGCGAGGTCGGCCACATTGTTGCGGCGNCGCTCATGCATCTTCCGGATATTCTCCACAGGCATATACACGAAGCGGGAGAANTCGGGACCGTCGGAGAGGGAGATTGTCTGCACCCCCTCAAGCGAGGCGGGGGTGGTGTAGCTGTCTACCACCGACTTGAACTGTTCGGAAGTGAGGTCGGAACCGTCGGCGGCAATTCCTCCGGTCAGTTCCGAATGAGTGTGGCCCGANACGGTAACCGAGATCTTNCGCACCATATCNTGGAGGGCGGCCGTATAAGCCTCCTCGGGGTCGTCGGCGATACCTTCGCCGTAGATGTACCTCTCCTCTTGCCCACGTATCTCCTCAGCCTTTTTCTGCTCGGGAGTCTCCTTCGGGGCGGCGTGTGCTCCCGGCGCCGTGATGAGAAGCGAGAGCACTGCAGCAATCAGATTTAATGAAAATCGCATATTATGAAAGTTAATTGTTTTTAAGTAGCAGGAAGTCGGGCAAGGTTATGCCGCGCATCTACTTTATATACTTCAAAATTAATAAAAAAATCCTGATTCTGCAAATTGAAATTTTCCGAGATNCGGCCCGGATGCGGTATGCCGGTAAAAGAGGGAGTATCNCAGATGGAGNGGAGCGGGGCGGAGGTAAGGGAAAAAATACATAATTCTATCGTTAACAGCTGATTTTTTATGATTTATTTTGCTTATTATACGTAATTTTGTAATTTTGTGAAAAATAATCCGGACAGGGCTGCCGTCCCATATTTTTCCGGCTACAGGTAAATGATGCCCCGGTGTGGGGNAAGTATATAGACAAAGAGAGACAATTATGACAGATAAAGGGGATTTCCTTACATCAATCAGAGACAGATTGGCCGGCCGGGAGGATGCCGGAAAGCGACAATGGGATCCTGAGAGTCTATGGGTTCAGATATCGGTGAAGANTTACGAACCGATGTTACGGCTCACGGATGCTTTGGGGAGGCCGAAGAGTGCCGCGGAATANCGGCCTACGGGAGCGCTGGGNCAGCTGATAAGGACCCTGACAGATATTGAGGGACGCAACACGATGGATTTCTCATGGGATGAACCGATTGCCGACCATTCCTTCCGACTTGCCGATTANCCCTTTCTGACATCATATTTCGCGAAGTGTGCCGGGCGNCTGATCGACGGCAACTGCAAGCCCCTCCTGCTGGCGGATGANGCCGTGTCGGTAAGGCTGTCGCTTGAACCCGGTTCAGGCGTGGAGCCTCCGAAAGCGAGATTCATGGCCGGTGAGTCTGAGGTTACCGCTTTTCTCGGGAGCGAGATGGTGCTCGCCGGCAATGTGCTGCAGAGGGTGAAGGATGTAGGCCCGAGATTCAACGATCTGATAGTCTTCACGAGNGGTTTTGAGAAAAGTATCGACGAGCTTTATCTCTCTATCCTCTTCTCCATGGCCGATAACATCAAGGTGGAATATGAGGGGCGCAAGGTAGTGTTTCAGAAGGAGCCGGTGGTGATGGAGCCGGTGCTTGCCATAGAGAGGATCGATATCGACAACTCCCTGCATCTGAGAGTGGGTGAGACGGTGGGCAACATACCCTTTGACGCTATTGAGAATTTCCGGCTCGGGAGAGTGGCGACAGTGGGGGAGAAGGAGATAACGGTGAGGCAACTTGCCGCAAGCCGGCTTGAGGAATANATAGATGAGATCAGGGGGAGCCTTGAGAAAAACGCAGGTAAAAGGGAACTCAAAGGGATGTGGATCGAGGGGAGCCTCTTTATAGTGCCGCAGGAGATCGCCTCCCGTTTCCTATACAATTCATTTGCCGAGATCATCACCAAATTCCGCCTTTTNGGAGCGGAGAAACTTAAGAAATACAAGATTGTGGCGGCTGTGCCCAGGCTCCATGTGAGTCTCGGCTCCGGAATAGATTATCTTGAGGGTGAGGCCACGGTGAGTATCGGCGAGGAGGTGTTTACGCTCCGCGATCTTCTCACGCAATACACCANGCAGAAATATATCTCCCTTTCCGATGGAGAGAAGGCTGTGGTGGATCCCGGCTACATGAAACGCCTTCAGCGCATATTCCGCAACGCCGGGAAGGGGAATAAGATGAAGATCAGTTTCTTCGANCTCCCGGAGGTGATGGAGCTCCTTGAAGACAAGGGGGCCGGGGAGAGGGGATTCGACAGATGCCGGGANTTCTACGAAGGTTTCAACACTCTTAAGGGGGGGAGTCTGTCGCTCCCGGGTCTTCACGCCCGACTGAGGGGGTATCAGGAGGAGGGTGTGAAATGGATCGGCTATCTCTACGACAACAGGATGGGGGGCTGTCTTGCCGACGACATGGGTCTCGGAAAGACGGTGCAGACCATCGCCATGCTCACCCGCTGTGTGGGTAAAGGTGAACGCCCCTCTCTGATAGTGATGCCCAGAAGCCTGATCTTCAACTGGCAGGAGGAGATGAGGAAATTCGCTCCGGAGATCAGGACTGTGGTGCATTACGGTCAGAACCGTGATTTCGGGAAGTCGATGCAGGGGGAGGTGATACTCACCAGCTATGCCACAGTGCGCAACGATATCGAGAAGTTTATGAAAGAGGAGTTTGAGTATGTGATCCTCGATGAGTCGCAGCAGATAAAGAATGTGGAGGCTCAGACCACCAAGGCCATATGGCTTCTGAAGGGGCGCCACCGGCTCGCCATATCGGGCACACCGATAGAGAACAATCTCACCGAACTCTATTCACTGTTTCATTTCCTTAATCCCACTATGTTCGGGTCGCTGAAGGATTTTGTGGAGGCATATGTGAATCCCATACAGAGGGATGGCGATGAGGAGACAGCCGCCGCATTGCGTCGCAAGGTGTTCCCCTTCATTCTCCGCCGTCTGAAGAGGGATGTGCTGACCGACCTCCCCGAGCGCACCGATCAGGTGCTCACCGTGGAGATGTCGCCCCGTCAGGCAGCTCTTTACGAGGAGAGGCGCAGATATTTCGCCGGAGAGATAGGGCGCACCATAGCCTCCTCCGGTATGAGCCGTGCATCGTTCGAACTCCTTCAGGCTCTCATGGAGCTTCGTCAGATAGCCTCTGTGCCGGAGGAGAAGAGCAACGGCTCGATATCCTCCCCCAAGATAGAGCTGCTGATGGAATATCTGCTCAATGCCGTGCGCAACGGCCATAAGGCAGTGGTCTTTTTCAACTTCCTTGCGGGGATAGAGTTGACGGCCAGGCATCTCGACAGAGAGGGGATCGGCTACGAGACCATGACCGGGGCCACCCGCGACCGCAAGGGGGTGGTGGAGCGCTTCCAGAACGACGACGATTGCCGGGTGATGCTTATGACGGTGAAGACCGGAGGGGTGGGACTCAATCTTGTGGCTGCCGATACGGTCTTCATAGCCGAGCCGTGGTGGAACAAGGCTGCGGAGGAACAGGCCATCAACCGTCTGCACCGCATAGGGCAGAGAAATGCCGTGAATTGTTATTATCTGGTCACAGCCGGCACCATAGAGGAGAAGATACGTCTTCTTCAGGAACGGAAGGCGGCTCTGATCGACGCAGTGATCACATCAGACTCCGAAGGGGGGAAGAGCCTTACCGAGGAGGATATAAACTATCTGTTGAGCTGATATGGGAATACTTGATAAAGGTCTGTTGAGAAAGATATTCGGCTCGCAGGTTAAGAGAACTGATGAGCCGGAGCCGGTAGTGGAACCTGAGCCGGTAGTTGAATCTGAGCCGGAGGTAGGGCTTGCGCCGGTGGTGGAACCTGAGCCGGTAGTTGAACCTGAGCCGGTAGTTGAGCCNGAGCCGGTAGTNGANCCGNNGCTCCTGTCCCTGTNGAGGAGGTAGCTGTCGAAGAGAAGAAAGTAGAGGCGGTCCCTGCCGAAGATAGAATCACAGAGGAGGTGAAAGTTGAATCGCCGGTGATTGCGGAATTGCCGGTGGTTGAGGAGCCGCAGATAGTCAAAGAGGAGCCGGAGGTTGAAGAATCTGCTGAGAAGGGGATGTATAAAGTCCTTACCCTTGAGGCTCCGGGAAGAGGAGCTTATTCATCTATGATGGAGAAAGCACTCTATTATTCCAAGACGCAGCTGTGGGCGGANCTCCAGCCGGTGGCGAAGTTTATGAATCGTTACCAAAAGATAGAATGGATAGGGAAGGAACCGTCGTTTGTCGCAAAGGCTGAATATACCACCGAGCAACTTCTTCAGAAGAAACAGGGGATGATCAAGGAGCAGATGGCTACATTCTACACATGTTTCTTCAGCTCTCGGATCAATATAGGGAAGCTTGTGGAGAACTCGATGACTCCGATGGCGTATGATGTGGGTAAACTTATCGTGAAGCAAGGGGCAGTGTTGCTTCCGGAGATCAACGAGATGCTGAGATGGCCCCCTTACAAAGGGCTCTCCATAAGCTCGCATATCGATGAGAAGACCATTACAAGATGGAGGGAGTCGAAAGATACCGCCTCACTGGCTATCATGACCACTGTGTTGTCAGGGCCGGCTCCTGAACGCTCGTCGCATCAGGGTAGGTATGTGCAGGATTTCCCCTTCGTGCTCCCTGAAAGCGAGCTTATGGTGTTTATCCTTACGAAGCTTGGCGTGAAGCCGGAGCCGATAGAGGCCGATGATGAATATTTGGCCGACAAACTTCTTTTTTCCGGTGAGGACCTTTTCGGAAATGAGGATCTGCTGTTGAATCTCATCATGACAGGAGTGGTGGCTCCCGGAAAGCTCAGGGTGGGACAGATGGCAGTGAAGAAGATCGCAAGCCTCGTGCCGGTGCGTCCCTTCAATGATAAGAGCCATACTCTGCTCAGCCGTGCGGAATATCTCGCGAATGCCGCATTTTCCGTGTTCGGCAACATCCCCGACATCCGCTTTCCCAAGACCCCTTTGGAGGATGATGAGTTTTTGCGGAAGCTTTTCGAGAATTCGTTGATCAACAACCGCTATTGCTTTCAGACCCTCCTCTCCACGAGCATCAAGGGGATCTCGGCTCCCTTTTTCCTTCAGAAACGTCCGGAGCTAACCATCTACGCGGAATGTATCATGACAGCCCTGAAGAGTGTGAAAGAGATGCACGACGGCAAATGGATCGACAGCAGGTCGTTCATCCGATACGTTGAGCTTCTGGCTGCCCGCAGAGGGATAACCTATATCTATCCTCACAGTTATGATGAGCGCCCCGATTCCTTCAAGGATCTGACGGGAGGGGCCATGTCGGTGAAGTTGTATAAGCGTAACATCCACGATGTGCTGTTGAGAGGGATGATCGAGGGGCTGGCCGCGATAGGGGCCATAGACCTTCTGTTCGGCAAGGAGGGTGATATGGTGGGCTTGCGACCTACCGCAGGATTCTTATGGTATGCGGGATTGACGGATGAGAAGCCGAATCCGATAGCGGGTGGTAGTCTGGCGGATTCAATCGAGGTTGACGACCGCACCGGNCTGATTATCGTGAACGCGGCCACCTATCCCTATATGGGGATGCTGGGGGAGTTTGCCGACAAGATGACCGACACCCGCTACAGGATAACTCCGAGATCGTTGCTGAGAAACTGCGACACCCCCAAGCAGCTTGAGCTCAAGATAAGACGCCTCAAGATATATGTGGTGCCTGATATGGGGAAAGGGATAAAGGAGATTGTCAACAGGGTGAGGAAAGACTGCGACCTTGTGGCCAAAACTCCCGGCGCGTCAGGTTATCAGCTGTTTGATATCGACCGGAAAAATACCCGCCTCCATGATCTGATAGTCGAGAATTTGGAGATACGCAAGAACTCGATGCGTGTGGAGGGTTGCCGTCTGCTGGTTAAGGTGAAGTTCATCCCCCGTTTCCGGGAGATACTGCANGCCCATGGCTTCCTGACANCGGAATTATAGAATCAAATATTTATGCGATATTTATAAGGTAATTGTTTTGATGAGCAAGTGAATAGCCGTGAGTTGATCACGGCTATTTCTGTAAATAAACAAGAAAGTCCCTCAGATCCGTTTGANCGGATTACTGAGGGACCCCAGACAGTAAGCGCAAGTGCCATTTTCGTATCGAAAAAAGCAGTCCCGAAAAAATTCCGTCAAGTGTCGGACTTCGGGAGATGTTATATTGTTACGATACCAATAATCGCACCATCCCATAATATGGCCACCACCGGNGGCCGGGATTCCGGTCTTCATGTCCTACGTGGCAAAGTTAATAATAAATTCCTTAATCTCCAAATCTTAATTTCTTGAAACTTTTAAAATTAGGGATTCTACTAATGGTAAAATTTCCACTTGGAGCCGTTTTTTGGCCTCTTGTCGCACGTTTTTGGCCGTTTGGTACAAATTTTGGAATTTTAATAATTTTATAAAAAACGACCTTTTCCCGATGAAAAAGGGTCGGGAAAAGGTCGTTTTATTCTCTTGTCTCCTCTTTCGGGGGGACTCAGGATGTGGGTCAGAAATTCATGATGAGCGACTCCAGCCAGATCACCGCGATGCCCGAGATATAGCCTAAGAAGGCGAGCCAGGTGATCTTTTTCACATACCACATGAAGGGGATTTTTTCAATGCCCATTGCCACTACTCCGGCTGCCGAACCGATGATCAGCATGCTGCCACCCACGCCGGCGCAGAAGGTGAGAAGATGCCAGAAGAGGCCATCCTCGATGAAGAGGGCAGTGTAGGCGGGATCGGACGATGCGGCTATCATGGCGTCGGTGGCAACCGGATACATATTCATACAGGCCGCTACCAGAGGAACGTTATCCACAATCGACGACAACACGCCGATGATGCCGTTGATGACGTATACTTCGTGGAAGGTGTCGTTGAGCCATGTGGCGAGCTGTGAAAGGATCCCTGCCTGGCTGAGGGCGGCCACAGCCATAAGGATNCCGAGGAAGAAGAGGATGGTCGACATGTCGATGCGGCTNATCACCTGCGACACGCGTCCCTCGATCTTGCCGTCAAGATGGTAGTGGCGCACAAGGAGCTCGGTGAGGAGCCAGAGCACACCTAAGGAGAAGAGNATACCCATATAGGGGGCGAGATGGGTGGTGGCCTTGAAGACCGGCACGAAGAGCAGACCGGCCACACCGCAGATGAGGATGAGGATGGAGAGGTTCTTGTGATGGTCGCTCATGCGGTAGCCCACACGCTCATCCTGCTCGTTGAGGGGCTCTACCGCTGTGGCGGGTACCATATGGCTTGCAATAAGCACAGGCACCACCACCGACACGAGCGAGGGGAGAAGGAGGTTGGTGATGAGGTCGACCGAAGAAACATAGTTTTTCATCCAGAGCATGATGGTGGTGATGTCGCCGATGGGCGACCATGCGCCTCCGGCATTGGCTGCGAGCACGATGACACAGGCGAATACCCAGCGTTCCTTCTGGTCGGAGAGCATACGGCGCAGCATCATCACCATAATGATGGTGGTGGTCATGTTGTCGAGCACGGCCGAGAGGAAGAAGGCCACGAAGGCGAGCACCCACATAAGTTTCCGTTTGTCGGAAGCGTGGATCTTGCTTACAAGGATGTGGAATCCGCCGTAGCGGTCGATGAGTTCCACAATGGTCATGGCCCCGATGAGGAATACGACTATCTCGCAGGTGTCGCCGAGCGCCTCCACCATATCGGATGATATGTTGGGATCATGCCCGAGCATTGAGTAGATCGCCCAGAGGAGGGCGGCCATGATGAGGGCGAACGTGGCCTTGTTGACATGAAGGACATGTTCGGAGGCTATCAGCAGATAGCCGAGGATGAAGATTACTAATAGAGCGGCAATCATGGTTGTAATTGATGATTATTATGTTGTTGTTGATTTAGTTACTCCATAGATATATAGCGGACGGTAGGTGAGTGAGAGGGGGGTGGAGCGCAGTAGCTCCGAGAGTGTCCGGCGCGAGCTTATCCCTCCCCCCACACCTGTGCGGCTTAGATGGCGCAGGGTGTCGCGGGGAGTGGCGAACTTTATGCAGAGATCCTCCTCCTCGAGTTTGGCGAAGCTGAAATAGCGGAGCATCATGCTCTCAAGCTCCTCGGTGGTGCGGTAGATGAGTCCGTAGGGATTCACCTCCTGCATCTCCCGGAGGTTGCCGGGAAGGAAGGTGGAGCAGAGGAGCATCCCTCCGGGGCGCAGCAGACGGGAGGCATTGCGGAAAAAGGCTTCAGGATCGGCAAACCATTGCATTGCCGAGGCGGAGAGTATGGCATCATAGCTCCCGGGATGCTTTTCGGCCTCGGTGGCGAGCCATTCCTCGGCATCCCCGATGAAATAACGTTCATCAGGAGCCGCATTGAATTCAGGGAGAGGGTAGAGGTCGATGTAGTCGATCTTTTCCGGCGAGAAGCGGCGGGTGTATTCCTTTGTGAAAATGCCGCTCCCCGGGCCGATCTCGAGCATCACTTTCAGCGGGGCCTGGATGCGCCCCGGAAAGTCGGTGAGCCGCGAGGCTATCGTTTTCTGTGCGGTAGCCTCNTCGTCGTAGGTGGAGAGTGCTTTATGAAATTCGCGCCCTACCTTCACTTTGGCCGGGAGGGCGGAGGTGATGATCTTCTCAAGGTCGAGGTAATGGGGAGCGTCGACTACGACTCTCTCCGGACGCGAGGGATGGTTCTCCCAGCTTCTCTGCTGGTTGGCGGCCGGGAAAATGAGGTCGCGACGCGATATATATGCCCTGTGCCATCTTGACGGGGTAGCATCCCCCCTTTCCGGAANGACGTTTGCGGCTCGACGTATGAAATGCAGTTGGTCGGCCAGTTCCGGTGTGCCACCCTCCGGNAGGGTAAGGGTCCCGCGCAGCGATTCGTAATCCTCACCGAATACGCGACGGTGGAATTTCATCAGGTTGCGGTCGTCGAGAGTCGAGGCGGTTGTATCGAAAACGCGCCCGGGAATCCCTTCGGAGTCGTCGACCGGTGTCTCGGTGCCGTTTATGGCCACAGCAAGCGATATNCGGCTGAAGGGGAGGGTGCGTGATGCGGCAAACACCCCCAACGACCATGCGAACAATGCTATCGTGACGTAACCGTCGAGTATCCTCTCCGGGAAATCAAGATCGGCATAATCATACACGACAAGGAGATCCCATCCGGGGAGGGATATATTCCGATAGAAAGAGGGGAGGGTAGACCATCCTGCGAAGATGATGATCAGCCGTCCGGTGTTTTCTCTATTTAGGAATTCATATTTCATTGTCGTATTGACGTTAGATAGCTTATGGTGGATGTTGGCCCGGGAGAGGCGGGATTATATTTTCAGAGGAGGTCAAACAGGGGGAGGAGCGCACCGATGCTCATTCCGGCCGCTAAGGAGAAGCGAATCCTCTCACCCCCCGGAGGCACGGTGGGGCGCCGGATGGGGAGGGCTATATAGCCCCCTTCCCTGAGTCGGGCCGCAATCTCCAGAGCGCGTGCCGCATCCCCTGTGAGATATGGTATAATCTGCGATTCGGAGGGGGAGCCGGTGCCGGTCGTCTCCTCCAACAGGCGCCTGAACTCCTGCGCCAGGCGGCTGAGATGACTGCGTTGCTCCCTCATCTCCACAATNTTCTCGGTCATCAGCAGACTCCAGGCGACATTCACCGGCGGGAGGGCTGTGGAGAATATGAAGGGGCGGGCTGTATTTATAAGGAGACTCTTCAGCTCTCCGGATGTTATGGCGAAAGCTCCCGCCGACGCGGCAGCCTTGCCGAATGTGCCTATCAGGATATCTATCTCCTTGATAAGACCCTCCTCCTCGGCCAGACCGAGCCCGCGCTCACCTCTCACGCCGAAGGCATGGGCCTCGTCGAGGTAAATCATCACCCCCGGGAAACGTCTTTTCAATTCCACTATCTTCCGCAGGGGGGCACAGTCGCCATCCATGCTGTAGATCGACTCCACNACCACCACAATGTGGTCGAATTTNCCGGAGTTCTGCTCAAGAAGCCGCTCAAGNCCCCGCATATCGTTATGGGGGAAGCGTTTCACCTCCGACTTCACGATGCGCAGACCGTCGATTACAGAGGCATGTATCAGTTTGTCGCAAAGGAAGAGTGTGGAGGGGAGGGTAAGGGCTCCGATGCAACCTACATTCGCATGATAGCCCGAATTGAAGAGCAGAGCCTCACCACCGTAAAGGATGGAGAGATACTGCTCGAGCATGAGATGATATTTCTGTCGCCCCGACAGCAGCCGGGAGGCTGAGGAGGTGAATGGGGCGTCGGAGAAACGATCGAGAAACTCCGGCATGAACTCAGCCTGACGTGTGGCCAGCGACAGATAGTCGTTGGAAGAGAGGTCGGTCACCCCTTCAGCAAGAGAGCCGGGGATGACGCGGAGCCGGTGTTCCGACTCAAGACGGGTCAATATGTCGTTTATTCCTGACATCGTTTTTACCGGTCATGATTATTTATTGAGAGGGGAGTTCCTTTACCAATTTCAGGAGTGCGTCGCAGAGCCGTTCCACCTGACTGTCGCTTACAGCCAGATATGGGGGCATTATATAACAGTTATGGCCGAAGGGGCGAATCCATACCCCCTCCTTGACACACCGCTGCTGAAATTCGCCGCAATCCACATATTGCTCCACCTCGATCACCCCTATTCCGCCGAGCACACGGACATCGCGAACATTCGGAAACTCACGAGCCGGAGCGAGGCGCTCCTTCATGATAGCCTCTATACGGCTGATCCTCTCCTGCCACGGGGAGGCGAGGAGGAGACGGGTGGAGGCGAGAGCCACTGCGCAGGCAAGAGGATTGGCCATGAATGTGGGGCCATGCATCATCACCCCGGCCTCTCCGGAGGAGATCATGTCGGCCACCTTCGCCGATGTGGCAACGGCGGAGAAGGTCATGTAGCCGCCGGTGAGGGCTTTCCCTATCAGCATGATGTCGGGCTCTACGCCGGCATGTTCCCATGCGAAGAGTTTACCTGTCCGGCCGAAGCCTGTGGCTATCTCGTCGAAAATAAGAAGAATACCCTTTTCATCGCAAGCGCGGCGCAGCTCTCTGAGATATTGCGGATGATAGAAGCGCATACCCCCGGCTCCCTGCACCACAGGCTCGAGTATCACGGCTGCCAGATCGTCGGCGTGAGCGTCGAGAAGCTCCTGCATCGGGCGGAAAGATTCCGGATCCCATTCCTCGCCAAACCGGCAGGAGGGTGCCTCGGCAAACAGGCGCAAGGGGAGGGCCGGACCGAAAGCTCCGTGCATACCTGTGACAGGGTCGCACACCGACATGGCGTTCCATGTGTCGCCGTGGTATCCGTTGCGGATGGTGGCGAAATTGGTGCGCTTCGGATTGTTCTGCGCCTGCACGGCCATCTTCATGGCCACTTCAGTGGCCACGGAACCGGAGTCGGCGTAGAAGATATGATTCATCGAAGGGGGAAGTATGGAGAGGAGGAGATGTCCGAGTTCTATGGCCGGGCTATGGGTGAGGCCCCCGAACATCACATGGCTCATTTTCCCGATCTGGGCTACTGCCGCTTCATTTAATACGGGATGATTGTAACCATGTATCACACACCACCATGACGACATACCGTCGAGCAGGCGTGTGCCGTCGGCGAGCACTATCTCCGCTCCCTCCGCATGGTCTACGGTATAGGTCGGAAGTGGATTGTGGGTGGAGGTATAGGGGTGCCAGAGATGCTGGCGGTCGAAATCGTCGTGGAGAGATTTTTCGCTCAGTTCGGACATGATGCAGGGTGGGTTGCCGGTGGTTAGTGCAACCTGAGTGCAAAATTAGCTATTTACCCTTGAAAAAACAAACATCGCGGCGTTAATTACGGAAAAAATTCAGTAATTGAATTTCTCATACGGGGTCGACATCGTAGTATACCACCGACGATTTTATATCGGGGTCGGCCGCCACTCCCGCCAGAATGGCGCGNAGAAGGTCTTTCACCTTCTTCATAGAGGCTCCCGCCTCCACTTTGAGCATGATCCCCTGAAGATAGTAGGTGGCTACTCGTGAGACAAATGGCTTCTCCGGCCCAAGCACTCTNTCTCCGAANACGTTGCGCAGAGCGAGCGAGAACTTCACGGCGGCTCGCTCACACGCCATGGCATCCTTGTTCTTGATATATATCTGTATCACTTTCGTGAAGGGTGGATAGGCATATCGGGCACGGTCGGCTATCTCGTTCTCATAGTAGCCCGCATAGTCATGAGCCTTCACATAGCGTAGCACCTCGTGGTCAGGTTTCACGGTCTGGATGATCACCCTCCCTTTCTCCTGACGGCGTCCGGCACGTCCGGCCACCTGCTCAAGCATATTGAAAGCGCGTTCGTTGCTGCGGAAGTCGGGGAAATTCAGTAGGGTGTCGGCATTGAGCACACCCACTATGGTGACATCGCCGAAATCGAGACCTTTCGACACCATCTGGGTGCCTACGAGTATGTCGGTCTCATGGCGTGCGAATTCCTCGATAATCTCCTGATATGCATCCTTGTTGCGTGTGGAGTCGAGATCCATGCGTGCCACACGGTAGCCATCAAACTCCTCATGCATCTCCTCGGCTATACGCTCTGTGCCATAGCCGAAGATGCGTATGGTGTTCTGCCCGCACGCNGGGCACAGCTTAGGGAGAAGTTGCGAGAATCCGCAATAGTGGCAACGCAGCAGGTCGAGGTTCTTGTGATAGACAAGGGAGACATCGCAGTCGCGGCATTTCGGACTCCATCCGCATTGGTCGCACACCACCACAGGGGCAAANCCTCTGCGGTTCTGGAAAAGAATCGCCTGGCGATGGTTGCTCATCGCTTCCAGGATACGGTTGCGCAGAGGGGAGGAGAGTATACCCTTCACCTCCTTCTTTTTACGCATGGCGCTCATATCCACGATCTCCACATCCGGTAGGGTGGCCCCTTCGAATCGTTCGGTAAGGGTGATAAGCCCATATTTCCCGTTGTTGGCTTTGAAATAGGTCTCTACCGATGGTGTGGCCGACCCCAACAGTGATTTCGCACCATGCATCTGCGCGAGCACCAGGGCGGCGTCGCGTGCATTATAGCGGGGAGCCGGATCATACTGCTTGAACGATGACTCATGCTCCTCGTCGACGATTATCAAACCGAGACGTGCAAAGGGGAGGAACACCGATGAACGCACCCCGAGTATCACTAACGGTTCGTTGGTGTGTAGCAGGCGCTTCCAGATATCCACACGCTCCGAGTCGGAGAATTTCGAGTGGTAGACAAGGAGACGCTTTCCGAACACCCTCTTCAGGCGGTCGGAGAGCTGGGTGGTGAGGGATATCTCGGGCACAAGGAAGAGCACCTGATTGCCGTCGTTCAGAGCCGATGCGATCAGATGGGTGTAGATCTCCGTCTTTCCGCTCCCTGTCACTCCATGCAGTAACTGAATGGGATGGTCTTTCCACCCCTTGATTATCTCCTCATACGCCTTGGTCTGCACTTCGGAGAGGGGGGATAGCTGCGGATCGCTCCGCTCGGCATCGGAGGCAAACCTGTTGAGGCTCCTCTTTACGATGCGGAATATACCTTTATCCACCATCGAGCGGAGAATGCCCGGGGTGATGCCCGCTTTNTCNGTGAGCTGCTGGCGTGTNACATCGCGCAGTTCGGTCTGNCGGTTGATCCATCCCGAGAGATCGAGNTATGATATGAGGGCNTTCTCCTGCTGGCGCGAGCGGGTGACGAGTTCGAAGCAGTTNTGCAGNCTGTCGTTGTCGCCCCGTGGGAANGTGAGCTCCACCATCGCGGTCTTTTTCGGTCGGTANCGCTCCACCACCTTCTCNTCGATCTCCACGATCCCCTTTTCGAGGAGGGGATTGATNACGGCAGCCCCGTTGCGGAGCTTTGTNTCGCTNTCGATCTCCGAGATGCGCATCCTCTTGTTCTGCTGGAGNAGCTGTATGATTATCGCCTGGCGGTCGGTGAGCCGCNGGGGGGCATCCTCGTCGGGTTCATAGTCGGGGTTGAGCGACACGTAGGTCTCGCTTTCCGGTTTTAGCCCTGTGGGCACGGCGGCCTTATACACCTCCCCCGNAGAGCAAAGATAATAGTCCGCTATCCAGCGCCAGAGTTTGAGCTGGGGATAGCGGACTATCGGTGATGAGTCGAGCAATGCCATGAGCGGCTTCACTTCGTAGCCTTTAGGCTGTTCGGAGTGGATAGCCTCCACTATGGCAGTGTAGTATTTCTTTTTACCGAACTGCACGAGCACTCTTGACCCTACCTGCACCGCACCCTCCATCTCTTCCGGGATGGAGTAAGTGAAGGTNGAATAGAGGGGCAGCGGCAATATAACTTCGGCAAACACTCTGTCAGAAGAGATAAGCGGCGTTTACAAACCAGCCACGGGGTTGAGCGGAGAAATTGTCGAGCTTTATGGTGCGCACCTGATAGCTGATGCCCCAGGAGTAACCCCCGGAGATCTGCCAGTGCTCGAAAAGCTCCACACCGGCGCCACACTGCATGGCCACATAACCGGCCGGATGCTCCAGAGCCGGCTGGCTGTTGGTGGCGACGTTGAAGTTGAATACCGGACCACCGAACACGAAGGGGGCGAGCGTCTGCTCGAAGCCGTTCATGCGCGTCCATTTGAACTTAAGGTTCAGTGGAATCTGGATGGTATGCATCCACACGTTCTGATCGGTGATGCCATCGGAATTCCAGATCTTGAAATCACCGAAATTCTCATGAGCGCCGTTCATGGAGTAACGTAGCCCGAGGTCGATTCCGAAGCCGATGCCGGGAATCATAAGTTCGCCGAGCACACCGGCCTGAAAACCTGTGCGCCCTTTGGTGTCGAGAAGATTCTGTTTCCAATGGAATGTGCCGAAATTGGCACCGGCTGTCGGGCCCCAGCGGAATTCCGCCGAGGCCGTGAATGCAGATGCCAATATCGTGGTGAGGATAAGAAGTTTCCTTATCATTCGTATATTGAGGTTGGTTTATAAACAAATGTGTCCGCCTGATGCTTCAGAACAGATATGCTGCTGTAACGGTCCAGTAGTTGTTGCGGGCCTTTACTGTCTCAGGGGTAGTCGTGTTAAGGTGGAGGATGCCGAGGGCGGTTCTGTTAAGGGCGAAGCCGTAGGAACCCTGGATCTGCACATGCTTCATCAATTCAACNCCGATACCTACATTCAGGCTCGTGTAGCAGGTGTGGCTCTTCATCTCCTTGAGGGTGTTCTTNCCGAGACGGAAAGCGAAAGTGGGACCTGCAAAGGCATACGGGGTGATGATGTTGCCTACGACAGGAAGCCCTATCTTATATTTCACATTCAGGGGAAGNTCAAAATAGTTCTTTGATACGCCACCCTCCGTAAAGTCAGGATTAACGGCTGTCTCGTCTACATTGGAGGCCATACGGGTGTACATTGCGGAGAGATCGAAGCCGAGACCGATCACCGGAATCTGGAGTTCGGTCATTANNCCGGCTGTCCAGCCGCAACGGTTGTCGCTGTCGAGGAAGTTCTGCTTCACATCCGAGAGATGGAAGCTGTTGAGGTTAAGACCGGCCTTGACACCGAAACGGAACTGTGCGTTGGCGGCGCCAATTCCCAAAATGGCAACGACGAGTGTCAGAATAACTTTTTTGTAGTTGTTCATTTTCTTGATGTTGTTTGTTGTTAATAAATAAAGGAGAATATAGTCTGACTTTCACCTTTGCAGGGAGGAAGCCTATATAGTGGACTCCGTTTGAGATGCAAAGTTACAAAAAAACTTTAAATTTATCGTTGTAAAGTGCAGGAGGTGCGTTTTTTTTAATTACTTTTGTGATATGGAAGAAATGAAAGATGAAATTATAGAGTCGTCCGGACTCACTCCGGCCGACAATGGGCAGGATGCCCTTACTGCTGCATCCGGTAAGGCTCAGGAGGCTCTTCAGGCAGATGCCGACGAGGAGCTGCGTGTCATTAACCGTGCTGTCGAGATGCTCCGTACTGTCTTCGACCCTGAGATACCGGTCAATGTATATGACCTTGGTCTGATCTATAAGATCGATTACGAGTTGCCGGCAAAGACACTCCATGTGGATATGACTCTCACTGCCCCGGGATGTCCGGCGGCCGACTTCATCATGGAGGATGTACGNCAGAAGCTGCTCAGTGTGGAGGGGCCGGAAAAGGTGGATCTCCGCCTTGTGTTCGATCCGGTGTGGACACAGGATATGATGAGCGAGGAGGCTAAACTGGAACTCGGTTTCCTCTGACCCGGTCCGATAACCTTTATATATTATAATGTGATATCAGGCATAGTCAGGCTATGAGTGTCTATTTTCTCAGCGACCTGCATCTCGGCGCACCATACTTCCCCGACTCCAGGNAGGCGGAGCGTCGTGTGGTGGCTTTTCTCGACCATATCAAGAGGGATGCGGAGACTATTTATCTGCTCGGGGATATTCTCGATTATTGGTATGAATACCGATATGTTGTGCCCNGGGGGTTCGTGAGGTTTTTCGGCAAGCTCGCGGAGCTCACCGACGCCGGAATCAGGGTGGTATGGCTTATCGGCAACCATGATATCTGGATATCCGACTATCTCCCTTCCGAACTGGGTGTGGAGGTAGTGGACGGCAGTCTAACNGANCGTATCGGCGACCGGATCTTTTTCATGACACATGGTGATGGNGTGGGGAAGATGAAAGCCTCTTTCAAATTCCTCCGGGGTCTCTTCCGCAACAAGGCCTGTCAGAAAGCCTTCAGTGCGATTCATCCCCGATGGACTGTTCCCTTTGCCTACAACTGGAGCCGCCACAGCCGGCAGAAAGGGGAGGAGAGGGGTTTGCCCGACGAGTTCCTTCTGAGGAATCTGAAGGAGTTCACCCGCGATTACCACGCCGTGCATCCGGAGGTTGACTTTTTCATTTACGGCCACGTGCATGTGCTCAGCCGTGAGGTGATCGCTCCCGGTTGCGAGATGGTGGTGCTCGGCGAATGGATACATACTTTCAGTTATGCGATATTCCGCGACGATACCCTCGAATTGAGGAAATGGAGCGATAAATGACAGAAATTTTAAGGTGAAAAGGCTTGGTTTAATCAAAAAGACCCGAAATTTATATGTTTTACAACATGTTTCTGACATTTTGTTGTAAAATATTTGGTGGGATGGGAAAATAGGCGTAACTTTGCACCGAACCTAAAAACAATCTTTTTTACCTTAAGATTTTTACCTGTAGAAACTTATCAAAGGGTGCGACCGTGGCGGTTATCACCCTTTTTTTTATACCCCTTTTTTTACGAATTTCGTCCCCTCTCCCTCTGACACAAATGAAGCACCGCCCGGCAAGTTTTTCAGCTTGCCGGGCGGTGCTTCATTTGATGGTGTCGGTTTGAATCAGGATTCCTTCTCGATCCGGTCTCTTCTTGCCTCGCGCAGGCGGTCGCGACGGCGAAGGGCAAAGAAGGCGAGGACTATGCACACCAGTTCTCCGGCGGCTGTGAGCCAGAAACGGAGAGCATGGCCCGAACGAAGGAGGTCGAGACCGAAGTAAAGGGTCATGAAGAGGGCATAGATCACCAGCAGACCCGTCACAATTTTATATCTGGGTGGTTTGACCATACTCTTTCTCTATTTTTCGGTTTTCTCTTTGCTTTTGCTTTTAGNGGGGGAAAGAGAGCTCTTNGTCCTTTTCTTGCGGGGCTTCTTCACAACTTTTGTAGCCTTATCGCCCGACGCTGTTTTCTCCGGCTGCNGACCNGCATCCTGATTCTGAGCCNCATCTTTCTCCTGAGCCTGCGTCTGCACGGGAGTAGCCTCCTGAGGAAGAGCTGCCGGCTCCGGGGGTGTGGTAAGATATTCCGATTGCTGAGGGTCGAATTTGCCGGAATTAAGATAGTCGTANATCGTGACGCAGGCGAGTGCGTCAAGCGCCGCGTAACCCTGCTGNGCAGGAGAGAGGGTCTCCGCCTCCCAGTTGGTGAGACGCTGACCTTTCGAGATACGTTCCCCGAACAGTATACCGTATATTCGGGTGAGGCTGTTGTCGATGATTCGGAATTCCTTCACATAATGCTGAAGATCGATGAAGCCTTTGGGGTCGATCTCTGTCAGCTTGCGCAGACTGTGGAAATCATCATGGATGGAGAGGCCCACTTTGAGTATTTTCTCATCCTCCAGAAGATCTACAAGGGGCTGACACAGGCCTATCTTGTTGAGTCGGAAAAGGAAGCAGTCGGTCCGGGTGGAAAGCTGGAGAAGAGAGACTGTGTGGAGATAACCCTTTTTGAAACTGGGCCGTGTTTCGGTGTCAAAGCCTATCACATCGCTGCTACGCAGGTTTGCTATTGCCGCATCCACATCCTCCCCCCTCTCAATGAGATGTATGCCGCCAACGAAGGTCGCNACAGGCAGACTTGCGAGTTGCTCCTTTGTGATGGTTAGTATCGAGTTGTTCATTAAGTTGGTGTTCATACGTCGCATGTAAGAATTGATTTTGCAAAATTAACTAAAATTTTATTTTTCCAATAAAAAAATCGGAAAAATCGTTCGAATATGGACTCCAACCGGTATGAAAACTGCATAATTTTATAATTCCCATTAGAAAGGAGCTCTCTTCNCACCCTCTCTGTCCNTTCAGTCAGCGGGCATCTCCANCCAGATAGCCTCGGGGAAATGAAGTGCTGTCCATTCCTTCAGGTAGCTGCGTGTGTCGGCACATATGATCTCATCCTTGTCGAAATGGGGATTGTAGATTATGCCGAAAAGGGGGATGCCGTAGCTTTTCATGGCGTGAAGGGTGAGCAGGACATGGTTGATGGAGCCCAACTGGCCGTTGATTGTCACCATTGTGGGGATCTGACGGTCGCGCAGATAGTCGGCTGTAAGGTATTTTCCCTTCAGAGGCACCATCAGACCCCCCGCTCCCTCAATCACTACATGAGAGAAAAGACGTGATAATGCTTCCGTAGCCTCATCGATCTTCGCGAGATCAATCTCTGTATGGTCGATCTCNGCGGCGAGATGCGGGGAGGCGGGGTAGGTGAGTATNANCGGAGCTGTGAGGTGAAGCCTGTCGACCTCCTGNAGCTCCATACCCATTATCTCACGGTGGCGCAGTATATCCTCGCTCATGTCGAGGTTGCCGGTCTGGATCATCTTCTGGGTGATGACATTCAGNCCGGCCGATCTCATCTCCTTTGCGAGCCACCCTGTGGCGTAGCTTTTACCGACGTCTGTCCCGATCCCTGTGATGAAAATACGGTCGGGAAACTTAAGCTTTGAAAAATCCATTTCTGTTTTATTTTGTAATCTGTTTGGTNGGATAGTCAGAGGAGAGGNAAATATAAAAGGGGAAAGAGTCACCTTTCCCCTTTATATGATAGTTTATCAAATCTCGAAANTCCGTTTCCGGTATGAATCGAGGTTCTTACCATGCGAACATCGGATAGTCGTTCATCATCTCGTTGACCTCGCGACGCACATCGGCTATCACCTTCTCGTCGTCGGCATTGGAAAGGACACGGTCGATGAGGTCGGCGATCTTCTCCATCAGATCCTCTTTCGCACCACGGGTGGTGATGGCTGCTGTGCCGAAACGCAGACCGGAAGTGAGGAAGGGTGAACGTGAATCGTAAGGCACCATGTTCTTGTTGGCGGTGATGTCNGCCTCCACAAGGACACGCTCGGCCTTCTTGCCGCTCATCTCGGGGAATTTCGGACGCAGGTCGACAAGCATGCAATGGTTGTCGGTGCCGTCGGAGATGATCTTGTAGCCTCTCTTGATGAGAGCATCGGAGAGAGCCACGGCGTTTTTCTTCACCTGNTCGGCATATTCCTTCCATTCAGGCTGGAGAGCCTCGCCGAAAGCCACTGCCTTGGCGGCGATGACATGCTCGAGCGGGCCACCCTGCACACCGGGGAATACGGCTGAATCGAGGAGTGCCGACATCTTCTTGATCTCACCCTTGGGTGTCTTCTTCCCCCAGGGATTCTCGAAATCCTTACCCATAAGGATAAGACCGCCGCGAGGACCGCGGAGGGTCTTGTGGGTAGTGGTGGTCACTACATGGGCATGTTTCACAGGATTCTCAAGGAGTCCGGCAGCGATCAGACCGGCCGGATGTGCCATGTCGACCATGAAAATGGCACCGATCTCGTCGGCGAGTTTGCGGATACGGGCATAATCCCATTCACGGCTGTAGGCGCTGCCTCCGGCAATGATCAGTTTGGGACGCTCGGCACGCGCTTTCTCCTCCATCTCCTCATAGTTGACGCGCCCTGTCTCAGCATCCACCGTATAGCTTATCGGCTGGAAGTGAAGTCCTGAGAAGTTGACCGGGCTGCCGTGGCTGAGGTGTCCGCCGTGGCTGAGGTCCATACCCATGAACTTGTCGCCGGGATTGAGGCAAGCCATGAACACGGCCATGTTGGCCTGTGCGCCGCTGTGGGGCTGCACATTGGCCCATTCAGCTCCGAAGAGCTTCTTGGCGCGCTCTATTGCGAGCGTCTCGGCCTCGTCGACCACCTGGCAACCGCCATAATAGCGGTGGCCGGGATAGCCCTCGGCATATTTGTTGGTGAGGCATGAGCCCATGGCGCGCATCACCTCGTCGCTTACAAAGTTCTCACTGGCGATCAGCTCGATTCCACGACGCTGGCGAAGGTGCTCACGGTCGATGATATCGAAGATTTCGTTGTCTCTCTGCATACTGTTTCTGTTTATAGAAGTTGGCGGTGAAGTGATGGGAGACTCCGGGTCTCCCATCCGTTTTATCCGCCGAAGTTGTCGTAATGGATAGCTTCGGGTTCTACTCCGAGATTATAGAGCATATTGTTGACGGCGTTGCTCATCGGGCCGGGGCCGCACATATAGAACTCGATATCCTCGGGGTTCTCATGATCCTTGAGATAGTTCTCATACATCACCTGATGCACGAAGCCCGGAGTGTACTTCACACCGGCCGCATCGGCCGCCGGGTCGGGACGGTCGAGCGCGAGATGGAAGTGGAAGTTGGGGAATTCCTTCTCAAGCTGGAGGAAATCGTCGAGATAGAACACCTCGTTGAGAGCTCTCGCTCCGTAGAAATAGTGCATCTCGCGGTCGCGTGTGTTGCGGGTCTTGGTCATCCACATGATCTGTGCGCGGAGGGGAGCCATACCGGCGCCACCACCTACCCAGATCATCTCGGCCTTGGAGTCGACTATAGGATGGAAGTCGCCGTAGGGGCCCGACATCATCACCTTGTCGCCCGGCTTGAGCGAGAAGATATATGACGATGCTATGCCGCAGGGCACATCCATGAAGCCTGTCTGCGGTTTCGGCTTGAAGGGGGGTGTGGCGATACGCACCGTGAGCATGATGCGGTCACCCTCCTCCGGGTAGTTGGCCATGGAGTAGGCGCGGACAGTCTCCTCCGTGTTCTTCGCTTTAAGCGTGAAGAGTCCGAATTTCTCCCAGGCGGGAAGGTATTCGTCGGTGATGAGGGCTTTGTCGATATCCTTGTCGTAGCTCATCTCATATTTAGGGATGCGGATCTGCGCATAGGAGCCGGGGATGAAGTTCATATGCTCACCCTTGGGGAGCTGCACGATAAACTCCTTGATGAATGTAGCCACATTCTTGTTGGAGATCACCTCACATTCCCATTCCTTGACGTCGAGCGCGCTCTCGTCGAGATGGATCTTCATGTCGTTTTTCACTTTCACCTGGCATCCGAGACGCCAGTGGTCCTTTATCTGACGGCGGGTGAAATGCACGGCCTCTGTGGGGAGCATGTCGCCGCCACCCTCGAGCACCTGCACCTTGCACTGTCCGCAGCTGCCCTTGCCGCCGCAGGCCGACGAGAGATGCACGCCGCCGTCGGCCAGAGTGGCCAGCAGCGACTTGCCGCTCGGTGCCTTCACATCCTTCTTGCCGCCGTTGATATCGATGTCAACCTCGCCGGAGGCCACAAGCCAGTTCTTGGCAAGCAGAAGCACCACGACGAGCACAAGCACTATGACCAGAAAGATCATAGCCGCGGCTATCACGGAATTCCATTGTATCATATTGATGATTGGCATTTTTGTAATTTCTTTTTACGTTGTGGTCATATTTTGATGCCGAGGAAGCTCATGAAGGCGATTCCCATGAGTCCCGTGATGATGAAGGTGATGCCTATGCCGCGAAGAGGGGCGGGAATCTGGTTGTAGGCCAGACGCTCGCGGATGGCGGCAAGACATGTGATGGCGAGAAGCCAACCCACACCGGAGCCGGCGCCGTAGACGGTGGCGGTCCATGCATTGGTGAAGTCGCGCTGCTGCATGAAGAGCACGGCGCCGAGAATGGCGCAGTTAACTGCGATGAGCGGCAGGAAGATACCCAGCGACGAATAGAGCTGCGGNGAGTATTTCTCNATCACCATCTCAAGGATCTGCACAAGGGCGGCGATCACGGAGATGAACATTATCAGTCCGAGGAAGCTGAGGTCGGTCTCGGCATATTCCTCACCGAGCCACGACAGCGCGCCGGGGATGAGNATATACTGATTGATGCACCATGTGACCGGAAGGGCTATGATCAATACGAACGATACGGCCACTCCAAGTCCGAAAGCGGTCTTCACGTTCTTCGACACGGCAAGGAAGGAACACATGCCGAGGAAGTAGGCGAAGATCATGTTGTCGACGAATATCGACCGGATGAACAAATTCAGATTTTCCATAATTTGAATCTCATGATTTTGGGGTTAGGCCGGATTATTCCTGAAGGTCTTTGTTGCGTGAACGGTGAACCCATATGATGCACGCCACAGTGATGAGGGCCATCGGGGGGAGGATCATCATACCGTTGTTCTGATAGCCATGCTCGTAACACCANTNGGGNANCACCTGNNAGCCGAANAGTGTGCCGNNTCCGANNAGNTCNCGGAAGAANGNNACGATGATCAGGATNANGCCGTAGCCGAGNCCGTTGCCGATGCCGTCGAGGAAGGNNGNCCAGGGACGGTTGNTNANNGCGAANGCNTCAAGNCGNCCCATGATGATACAGTTGGTGATGATNAGNCCGATGAACACCGANAGNGCNTTGNNNACNTCNTAGGTGTAGGCTTTCAGCACCTGNTCGACGATNACCACNAGNGCNGCNACNANCACNAGCTGCACGATNATGCGGATNGANGTGNGGAATNGTGTTGCGNAGNAGGGANATNATNACGTTGGCNAGTGCNAGCACNGCNGTCACCGAGATNGTCATNACNACNGCNGGCTCNANTTTNGCCGTNACNGCNAGNGCCGAACAGATGCCGAGCACCTGGACAATGACGGGATTGTCTTTCGAAAGCGGGTTGACGAGTGGCAGAATTGATTTATTGATACTCATGATTCAGTTGCTTTTGATTCAGATGCTGTCGTTTCTGTTGATGCAGTGGCTGCGGATGCGTTCCCTTTCAGCCCTTTGAGGAAGGCTGTGTAAGGCTCCAGAGAGTCGAAGAGCATTTTCTGTACACCCTGGCTTGTGATGGTGCCGCCGCTGACNGCGTGTACCCATGCCTGACCCTGAGGCTCTTTACCNATCTTGGAGACAGCCACGGAGGTGAACTCACCCTGAGCGGAGAAGATGTTCTTTCCGTCGAACTGGTCGCGGAATTTCGGCTTCTCGATCTCCGCGCCGAGACCCGGAGTCTCACCCTGGTGAGCGAAGTAGGCNCCGTAGATNGTGTCGCCNTTGTNGTCAAACGCCACATAGCCCCAGATCGGGCCCCAGAGTCCGGCACCNTACACGGGGATGATNTATTTCATTCCGTTGTCGGTCTTGCACTCATATACGGGNAGCAGTCGNTCGGAAGCATCTTTCTTGCTCTCGGTGGCCACATTCACGTCAAAGGCATTCTGGGAGGGATCGATCTTCTCACCCTTGTCGTTTACGATGAAGCTNTCTGTGATATAGCTGTCGAATACCTGCGCCACATTCTCACCCTTGGCGGGGACGATGCGGGCGGCCGCCAGGATCTGACGGCGCGTGTCGTTGTTGATATTCTCCAACTGTTTCGGACGTAACGCCTGATATACAACCGAAAGTACCACTCCCACAACGATGACGAGCACCGCGGAGTAGATTATGGTATAGGTGTTGCTGTTTCTATTCATAATTCATTGGAGCGTTATGCCTCTTTCGCGGCGAGGCGTTTGAGGCGGCGGTTGATATTGGCGTTGACCACGCAGTAGTCGATCAGCGAGGCGAAGCAGTTCATGAGGAGGACGGCAAGCATCGCTCCCTCCGGATAACCGGTGTTGTAACAGCGGATAAGGATTGCGATCACACCGATGAGGAAGCCGTAGATATATTTCCCGACAGTGGTGCGGCAGGCTGTCACAGGGTCGGTGGCCATGAAGACTATGGCGAAAGCGAAGCCTCCGAGACAGAGCTGCTCAAGCGGGTTGATATAGGTGACGGGATAGAGCGGAGTGGCGCACACGTGTGCCAGCAGGGCCATCAGATAGCCGCCGACAACGCCGGAGAGGACGATTCTCCATGATGCGATCCCTGTGGCAAGAAGAATCACGAGGCCGATAAGGATGCAGAGTGTGGAGGTCTCTCCCCANGATCCGGGATAGAAGCCCATGAAGATATCGGTCATGGTGAGGGGATTGCCTGTGACTCCCATGATCTGGGCGGGACCATCCGACGATGCGAGCTGACCGAGNGGNGTAGCTCCCGAGAAGGCGTCGACTGCNGCATCGCCGCCGAGCGATACAAACACATTGTCGCCACTCATCGACTGCGGATAGGCGAAGAAGAGGAACGCACGGGTGACAAGCGCTACATTAAGGAAGTTGTAGCCTGTGCCGCCGAATACCTCCTTGGCGAAGATCACTGCAAAAGCTACAGCNACGGCNATCATCCAGCAGGGNGTGTCGATCGGACAGATCATCGGGATGAGTATACCNGACACAAGGAAACCCTCCTGGATCTCATGGCCGCGTATCTGGGCCACTACGAACTCTATGCCGAGTCCGACGATGTAGGCCGTCAGGATCTGAGGGAGTGTGGCGAAAAGGCCGTAGAAGAAGAGCGCGAAGAGATTGTGGCTCTCCTGTCCGGTGGCCAGGGCATGCTGCAACCCTACATTCCACATGCCGAACAGGCAGCAGGGGAGGAGGGCTATCACCACCGTGATCATCGTGCGCTTCGAATCATTGGCGTCATGGATATGTACGCCCGAGCGCGATGTCTCGTTGGGAGTGAAAAGGAAAGTGTAGAAACCGTCGAACACGGAGTGGAGCTTGGAATATTTTCCACCCTCCTCGAACTGTGGCTTCACACTGTCGATTTTTTTCTTTAATCCTTTCATTTTAAGTTAAAGTATGAAGTATGGAGTGTAGAGGTGCTGTCAGGAGAGTTCCTTACGGAGATTGTCAAGACCCTCCCTCACTATTTTCTGAAGCTCGATCTTGGATGTGTCGACGAACTCCGGCAATGCGAAATCCTCGGGGGCCACTTCGTAGATGCCGAGTTTCTCCATGCGGTCGATATCGCCGGCCATGATCGCTTTCAGAAGATATTCGGGATAGATGTCGAAGGGGAAAACCTTATCATATTCGCCGCTCAGGATCATGGCACGATGGCCACCTTTGATTCGGGCGTCGAAGTCGAAGGGTTTCGACAGGCCGCGCAGGAAGGCGGGGAAGGTGTGCTTCACACTGTATTTCCCGGGGTCGAGCGATGCCCAGCCCATGAATTCATCCGCATGCGCTCCCTCCTCGATCACCGTGATCTGACGGTAGGGGAAATGGAGGAATCCATCTTTCTCAACCTTCACGCCGGTGAGCACATTCCCCGAAATGATACGGATGTCATCCTCACGCTTCAGCTCACCATCGACAAGTGTGGAGATGGAGGCTCCGATCATGGTGCGGATGAGATGCGGAGANGCNACNTCCGGACCGGTGAGGGCCACAGTCGTGGTGTAATCGGGAAGACCCTTCTCACAAAGACGTCCGATGCGCGCCGCTGTGGAGGCATCGAGTGTCCATACCACCTCACCTTTGTTGACAGGGGCGATCTCNGCGATCTGTGTCCCGACGTTGCCGGCGGGGTGCGGCCCCTCGAACTGAATCACCTTGGCGATTCTTGAGGATAATCCGGAGCCGTGACGGATNCCGAGATAGACTTTCCCCGTGGTCAGTTTGGCGAGATAACCGAGTCCCTTCTCAAGNTTCTGCTTCTTGTCGTCGGTGATGACCGGNCCGGCAAGCGGTGANCTGTCGAAAGCGGTGACGAAAATGTCGCGGGGGACAGTNCCGGTCTCGGGAACGATGTCATACGGGCGCTGACGCATCATTGCCCACATGCCACCCTCCTGGATAGCGTTGCGTAATTCCTCCGGCGACGACGGAGTGGGGACGGGGAGCTGTCGCATCTCCTCACCCTCCTTGCGCACGCTGATGTAACGGATGTGACGACGTTCGCCGCGGGATATCTCCTCCACCGTTCCCGCTACCGGGGAACCGAGNGTGATCTTACCCGTGGCTTTGTCTCTGAGAAGCGGATCGCCGGCTTTCACTTTATCGCCGACTTTCACCACTGCCTTCCACATCGGCCCGGGATAATCATCGGGGCAGATGGCGAAAAGCTGCGTTTTCTTGTCTTCTGTCACGCGTGAAGCGGCCTCACCCTTCAGGGGGATGTCGAGGCCCTTCTTTATACGTATGATTTCAGCCATATTATTAAGTTAAAATGTGAATTCTCTCCTGTTTCCCGCCTCTCTGCCTCCGTAGGAAAGGGACGGCGAGGGGGCAAGAAACCATAATTTCTGCAAAATTACTAATAATAGTGATATTAAGCAAAAAAAACTTCCCCAACAGTTAAAAAGTGTTGGGGAAGTCTTAACCTTTATTTGTAGCGGCGCCCGGGGGAGCCGCTTTGATATGTCACGAATGTCGTGAGGGGATTATTTCAGACCCTCTACAAACTTGCGGTATGCCTCGTTGTCGGGATCATACTGGAGATACTTGTTGAAGTATTCCTTGGCGTTGGCAGTATCTTTCTGGTCGAGATAGTAGTTGCCCATGTAGTTGTACATCTCCTTGGCGTCGGTGGCATAGCGGGCGGGATTGTCGCTCCCTTCAAGAAGGGTGATGGCCTCTGTATAGAAGGGGACGGCGGCTGAAGCTACATCAGCTTCCGAAGCACGCTGCTTGGCTACGTCGCCGGCAAACTTCACCGGTTTGTAGTTGGAGGGAAGGATCTCCTTACCCTTGTTGGCATACTCAAGACACATGTTGTAGTATTTCTCGGCTGCTTCGGGATTTTCAGCCTTGTTCTCCACACCTGCATAGAAGGCGAAGGTAGCCTGCTGGATATAATCGTTGTAGCCCGGTTTCTCGGTGTTCTCGATATATCCGAGGAAGGTGTCGGCGGCTTTGGCAAGATGATTCTCACCTACATAGGTCATTGCGAGCTGTTTGTAGAACTCTGCATTGTCAGGATTGTCTTTGAGAGCCTCGATAAGGATCTCCTCGGCCTCCTGAGGACGCTTGGCGCCGTTGAACTCCTGTGCTATAAGGATATAGTCGATAGGTGCGAACTTATTGGCGGGATTTGCCTTGTGGGCGGCAACAAGTGCCTCGGCCATGGGAAGGAGTTGATCTGCGGGCACTCCTGCTTTCGGCTGCGAAGCGTTCATGTACTGATAACGCTGTGCGGTGAAGTTGGAGGGATTCGCTTTCAGAAGGGCGGTNGAGTAGTCGTAGCCTTTCTTGTAGTCGCCTCCGTAGAAGAGAAGGAATGCATAGCGGTCCTCATCCTGCTTGAAGTGGTTGGGATTCTGCACATACTTGCCATACTCCGAAGCCGCCTCCTGGAATTTGTTGGCGTTGTAGTAGGAGTTGGCGAGCTCACGCTGGGCAAGCGCTGAATTGGGGTTCAGGCTGAGGAGCTTGCTGAGCATGGTGATAGCGTATTCCGGATTCACCTGAGTGAAGAGGTTGGCGTATTTCACATATGCCTCGGTGGCNTCGGGATTGTAGTTGGCCGCCATCTCATACTGGCCGGCTGCGCCGCCGTAATCCTTGTTGTCTTTCTTGCGGTCACCCTCGAAGATGTAGATNTCGGGGTCCTGCATGTTGATCTTGCGGGCTTTNTCTATACGCTTCTCGATCTCTTTGGCATATGCGGCCGGATCGGCGTTATAGTAAGCGCGTGCGATATCTATCTGAAGCTCGGCATTCTTCTTTGCCAAGCCTTCAGCTGTCTTGAACTGTTTCTCGGCNGCTGCCTTGTCACCCTTCTTGAGGTCGACCGCACCCAGNCCCACATAGTTGAAGCCGAAATTGGGATTGTCCTGTACGCCGGCGTTGAAGAATTTCTCTGCCTCGGCGTTATTCCCCTCTTTCAGAGCGATAAGTCCCTGATAGTAATTTGAGATTGCCTTGTCGGTGCCGGAATTGTTATGGTTACGTATCAGAAGCTCCTTGGCATTGGCGTGCTGGTCAGCCTTGTAATATTCCATNCCCTCCACGTGTGTCTGAGCTATGACGGGAAGGGCNGCCGCTGCAACTAAGGCAGCCGAGAGAATAAATCTGAATTTCATCTTATAGTGTGTTTTTTTACTTGTTTCTGTAGAGGTTGTCATGCATATCAGACATCGGATTTGATGAATGGTTTATCATGACATTCCGATAAGGTATTTACCATCTGCAAAGTTAATAAAAAAATTAAAAACTGATAAACGTATTCAGGATTTTTTAGAATAGCGTAATCAGTTTTTAATTTTTTTGTCACAAAATCGATGTCGTGATTTATAATTATTTCAGTCTTTANGGTGCCCCGCCATTTATCCGTGGGGTGGGGGAGGGGTATCTGGCGTCAGGCAACGGGTCAGATCAATTCCACAACCCTCGGATTCATATGATAGGGGAGAATACCGGTCTTGGTGATGATCTTCTGCCCTACAAAACCCTCCACAAATACAAAGAAGCTGTGAAGCACCGTGGAGTTGGAGGCAGTAGATATCATATAGACCTTTCTCACGAGCGGGTAATCGCCCGAATAGATATAGGCCTGATAGGGCTTGTAGCTGACCACACTGTAGTCGTTCTGCTCCGTGGGATTGCTTATCTTCAGGATATTAACCTCGGAGGTGAGGGTGGAGACCACAGTGTCGTTCTGATTCTCATATTCCTCCATCCGCTTGTCCATCGGAATCTTCTTGGCTACACTCAGGTCGTCGCCAAGCCAGCTNACGCTTATCACGCCGATGGCGTTCGGGTCGGTCTTCACGATATCGAATACCTGGGCGTTGTTCTCCTGAGCGAATGTGTTGGGGGTGTCGGATATCTTCCTCCCCTCCGGAAGGAATTTATCTTTCAGATAACTGACGGTAGACGACTCTGCATTGTCGAACACTATCTTGATGGCGGTGGTGTCGTTGCCGGCGAGCTGGTTCCAGCGGTTGATCTTTCCGTTAAGTATGTCGCTCACCTCCTGCATGGAGAGGGCACTCACCGGGTTGTCCTTATTTGTGATAAGGGCCACTGCGTCGACAGCTATACACTTCTGACGTACCACCCGCTTATATTTCGACTTCATGTAATCGATCTGCTCCTTGTTGAGTTCGCGGGTAGTGACGATGGCCTGGGTGCAGTCGGCCAAGAGGGAGTCCACTGCCTCACCCTCGCTGACGTAGAACGGTATGATCGACGACTGCGGGTAGGTGTACTCAAACACATCGATCTCCTCCTGCAGTATGTTGCGGAAGCCGTCGTCGCAGAATATGGTGGCGCTCCCGGAAGCGTACTCACCTCGCTTGATGGGAGTACAACTGATTGCCCCTGCGGCGGCCGCCACAAGGAGCAATCCTGATGTGAGTTTTGATAATATTTTCATATTGGCTTACAGTTGCTCGGTGGTTGATTCAGGATATCGTCAGTTCATCCCTTTATATAGTCTGTAACCGCGCCATACTCCGTAGACGCAAAGGATGCCTCCCACTACAGCGCTGATCGCTACATTGTCGATGTTGAACACGTCAAAGATGAAGAGCATACCGACTGCGACGTAAACTATCACCATGAATATTCCGAAGATCAAACGCCCTCCTTTGGGCATGTTGTTGTAATCATTTCCGTTCATAACTTTGTGTTTTTAATGGTTTCTTTATTAATTTAACAATCTGTAGGGTGGGAGGTTCAATAATTTCTCCGTCAGAATAAAATAATTTGCATTATCCGGAGATTTACGGCTCTCTCTCCCGACTTCCGAGCGTGTAGCCCGGACATAGGTGAAAATAGAAAGGGACCGCTTGTGTGCGGTCCCTTTCATTTTCTATGCATGATTCCTTTCGGAATATCATTACGATCAATTGTTCTGGAGACGGAAGCTTACCGGGAGTGTGAAGTAAGAGCGCACGGCTACACCGTTGTTCTTACCGGGCTGCCATTTCGGCATCTTCTTCACTACGCGGAGTGCCTCACGGTCAAGGTCNTTGTCGACACCCTTCACGATAGTAGCGTCACCGATTGAACCATCCTTCTCAACGACGAACTTAACAATCACACGACCCTGGATATCGTTCTGGGCGGCTGCCTCCGGATAACGGATATTGTTGCCGAGCCACTTCATAAGAGCGGCCTGTCCGCCGGGGAACTCTGCCATCTGCTCTACCGCTACGAAGATCTCCTCCTCTTTCGGCTTAACTTCGGGCTCCGGTTCCTTTACAATAACCTGTTCCTGAACTGCCTTGAACTTATCGGCATCATCTGAACCCTCCTGGTTGACAACGCCACGGGCGGTGTTATCCTCCTTCTGGGTCTCCATGTCCATAACCTCATTCTGTACCTTATCGGCATCTACGATGGCGATCTGAGTTACCTGTACGGTTGCAAGAACCTCCTCGGGTACCTCGGGAATCTCCTGCTCGAACTTGGTCTCCTCAGGCTCCGGTTCCGGTTCCGGTTCCGGCTCATCCTCCTGCTGGAGCAGCTCGGCCGCTGCCATCTTCTCTCTCTGCTCCTGAAGAGCTATCGCGTCCTGCTCGGCACGGTAATCGTTATACTTGGAGTATGCGATAAGGCCGATGAATACGATTACAAGACCGATAAGAGTGAATATCACTGCGAGGGTGTGGCGCTTCTCACTGTTCTTACGCAGATCATACGCACCGAATTCACGGTTTTTACCTTCGAAGATAATATCAAGCCACTCTTTCGACGTTAGATCTACATTTCTTTTAGCCATTTTTCTTTTCTGCTTTAAGGGTTAATAAATCTAACTTCACTCCCCGGGGTGCTTGCTCTGGAAGTCAATAAGCATCACAGAGTCGGCACGGGTCATGTTATCGATCTGATATTTCGAGATTGAATTGATCTGCATCTCGTCGAGGATCTCTACAAGGCTTCCGAAGGAGGCCTCGGGGGTCGACTTGATGATGATCACAGGCTTCTTGAGGTTCTCGTTCTTACGGATGGCTGAAGCTGCCTCATCGTAGGCTGCCTGTGCCTTCTCACGGTCGGCCTTTGTCTCAAGGGAGCCGAAGCCGCCGTTGGCATACTTCTCCTTGATCTGGTTGATCTCTGTGAGCACATCTTTGTTGCGCTGCTGGATGATCTGACGGATGCCGCGTGAGGAATGAACACCTGCGTTCACCTCATCTGTAAGGAACTCACTCTTCTGCATGTTGTTGTTCTCAGCGAGAACTACACCACCTGCGCCGAACATACCTGTGTCGCCGCCGGGCTTGCCGAAGTAGTAGTAAACCTCATTCACCACCTGACCGTTGACGGAGTCAACTTCGTTGGTCCCCTTCTTACGTTTGGCATCGAGAATGATGGTGACCGCATCGTCGGCCGAAGCCTGCGACATGTTCTCCTGATTCTCTACCTTCTCGTTCGACGGGAGGGCGATGGTGAGTGTCTGTGACTTGATCATTGTGGTACAAAGCATGAAGAATGTTATGAGCAACATGTTCATGTCGACCATCGGCGTAAAGTCCACGCGGATAGTCATCTTTTTCTGGGCGCCTTTCTTTCCTTTGCCCCCGTCTTTCTGTTGAACTTCTGCCATGGTCTTATTCTCCTGCTTTAAGTGCTGTCAAAAACGTAAACTTATTCATGTGGATGGTCTGGAGATTATCCATCACCATATGAATGATGTCGAACGAGGTGTTCTGGTCGGCCTTGATTGCAACGCCGGTGCCATCCTTGATGGCCTGCGAGAGGTTCTCGTTCTCTGTCTGGCGCAATGCCTTCATCCACATCTGGAACTCGGTGGGGTTGGCCTCATCCTGTTTTGCTGAGATGGGGATACCGGTGATATGATTCTTGTTGTCATCCTCTCCGGCCAGCCACTGGTCCATCTTGGTCAGACCCTCAGGCTGGTTGGCAAGGTCGAGGAATTCGCCCATCTGCTGAAGGGGAACACCGAACGAGCCGAGTTTGCTGAAAGTCTCTTTCTGCGAGGGTGTNAAGCTTACCTTGTTGTTCTTATGCGATTCGTTGTAGATTTCGCTTACTTTGTCGAGCAACGCCATTCTCATCTTCTCATTTGACCAAGCTGATGAGGTGTCGTTGTTCATTGTAAGCCAAACTTTACCTTCCGGACTCACAAGAACCTGCACGAAGTTGGTCTCCTGAACCTTCTCGGTTGATACCGAGGGAGGGGTGATTACCGTGGTGGGCTCTTTCTGAAGGAAGGTCGAAGTCAACATGAAGAAGGTAAGCAGCAGCACCGTCACGTCACTCATCGCNGTCATGTCGATGAATGTACTTTTTCTTGCTATTTTTACTCTTCCCATATTAGCTATTAACTTATTCGGTTAGTTGTTACTTAGATCGTTTCGTCGGGGATCACAGATTACTTGTGAGTTGCGGCGAAAGAAGCTACGATAGAGAAACCGATTTCGTCGATAGCGTAGGTGAGGTTGTCGATCTTGTTGGTGAAGAAGTT